>NZ_OY780933.1:642500-963750 GCF_963676065.1 Maridesulfovibrio sp.
CATGACAGGGACGATGGTAAGCAACCTGCTCTGGTGAATCCGCAAGTATGCGGACTTCCGCATCGAGCAGCAGGGACGACAACGGAGTAAGTGATGACTGCCAGTGATCATACATTTCCTTGTCACCGGCAAAATCTTCAAGGGAATATTCCTGCAGCCCCTTTAAACACGAAGCGCAAAAGGTGATCAGCAGCGGACACCCGGCATCTTTCCATACCTCGATATTTTCAGCCCGTGAATCAGCCTGCCTGTCAAGCAGACCGGCGCTTCCATAAGAAGAACCGCAACAGCAGAATTCACCGCCCTCGGCCCGTACCAACCCCATACTGTCCATCAGCTGTTCAGCTTTATCCGTCCAGTCCTGACGCGCGAAACGGGCCACACACCCCTTAAAGAGCATGGCCTTCCGTTTTTCAAATTTGACCTGAGGGTAAAGCTTGGCCCAAGGTTCGGGGCTGGCCGAAAAAAGAGCCTGCATACGCTTTCTGGATGAACCGAAAGGTTCCGGCAGGAATTCCGGTAAAAAGCGAGAAAACGCAGCAGCCATAGGCCAGAGCTGTCCCGGATTTTTCAACCATAAATCCCAGCAGGAACGGGTAATTTTTTTTGACCCGGCCCGTAGTTTGGAGACCAGTTCCGGACCGGACATATTCTGGGGGCAATTTTTTTCGCAACGACCGCAGGACAGGCACAGGGATGCCAGCATTTTAAAATCCTTCTCACTAACCTCTTTACCGGTTGCGAGGGATTCAAGGAAAAACTTGGCCCGGGGAGTCAGCTCCTCACGCCCGGTTGCCTTGAACAAAGGACAGACCTCCAGACATTTCCCGCACTGCACGCATTTTTTAGAATCAGCCATCAGACCACCTTCCCGGGATTCATAATCTGAAAAGGATCGAAAGTCTTTTTGATTCCATTCATGACGCGCTGCTGATTTTTATCCAGTTGCTGGTTGATGTATTCAGCCTTGGTCAATCCGATACCGTGTTCTCCAGAAAGGGTGCCGCCCAGTTCCAGAGTCAGGTTAAAAATCTGTTGTTTGGCCTTAAGAGCCTTTTCCTTCGATCCGGATGCGGATTTATCGTACATGGTGCTGACATGAATGTTACCGTCTCCCAGATGTCCGAAACACAGCACAATAACTCCAAGCCGTTCTCCAATACCATGATAGCCCCTGATCGCCTCGGCAACTTTACCGCGCGGCACGGCAACATCCTCGCCCTGCTTATCAGGACCGAGGTTGAATGCAGCGGGACTGATAATCCTGCGCAGCTCCCAGAGCCTTTCCTGATCACTGCCGCCGCCTTTTTCCACAAAGGTAACCGCAACAGTCCGCAAAGCTTCTTCCATGCGCTTCAGGTCTGTTTTCACGGATTCCGCAGAACCGTCGATCTTCAGCAGAAGCAGTCCCCCGGTCCCTTTCGGCCATGGCACTTCCCCGTGCATTTCCAAGGCCCTGATTGTGTTGTGATCCATAAGTTCCATTGCTGTGGGCAGGATTCCGCAACCGAACACAGCCTCGGCTCCGTTCAAGCTTCCCTCAAGATCCGCAAAGCCCACCAGCATTGAAGCCGATGTCTCGGGCAGGGGCAGCAATTTAAGGGTCGCTTCGGTAATCAGGCCGAGCGTTCCGGCGGAACCGACCATCAAGCGCGTTATATCAAGCCCGACCACATTTTTCTGAGTGCGACCTCCAGTACGAAGGATATCTCCGCCGGGCAACACAACTTCCAGCCCCAGCACATAATCACGGGTCACGCCGTATTTCACGGCCCGCATGCCCCCGGCGCAGGTGGAAATATTCCCGCCTATAGTAGAAATTTTCATGCTTGCCGGATCAGGAGGATAAAAAAGTTTTTCCGCTTCCACCGCTTTCTGCAAATCAGCGGTGATCACCCCCGGCTGGGTCACGGCGACAAAATCGCGCCCGTCAATATCAAGGATGGAATTCATATCAAGCATGGAGACGACAACTCCGTGGCGGACCGGTACACAATTGCCGACCTTGTTGGTGGCCCGTGCACGGGGATAGATGGGAACCCTTTCCGCCTGCGCCCACTTTAACAACTCCGCGATCTGCGCGGTTTTCTGCGGACGCACCAAAGCCAAAGGGCGAGCGTGTCGCTGGCTGGCATCAACACCGCATGCAAGCAGAGTACAGTCGTCAAAACTGGACTCTCTGCCGGGGAAAAGATCCTGCAGATATTTTTTATGGGAACGGGATAATTGCTCTGGATATTGTTTCATGCCTGCCTCCGGCGGCCTATCAGAGGCCAGAGAAACTTTTAGGTTCCGGAAAGCAGGAAGGCTACGCCTTTTCCCAAACCTTTTCAACGCACGCTAAAAGGGCCTGAATAAGCGGATCATTTTCTTTCTTGCGGGGGAACCCAAAATAAAGTCCGACCTCGATATGACCGCCCGGCCAAACGTAGAATTCGCCCTTTTCCTCCCCTTCCGAAGCCTCGTCTGCACGCATTACGGTTATACCGTTACCTGCTTTGACCAGAGCGTTATGGGTGTCCTCACTGTCAGCAATCATTGCCTTGCAGACTTCCAGATCACGAGATGAAAAAGTTTCTTCAAGCTTTACGTTGAAGGAGCACTCCTCAGGAGTCCATATCCAATCCAAACGGGCGAGATCCTCCCAACTGGCATCAACCATCTTTTCCTTCCAAGAGGCAGGACCGACGACATGCAGCACAGTGTTTTCCAGCAGGATGCCACTCACTTCTTCGGGAGGACAGTTGGAATAAAAAAAACCACCATCAAGTTTGCGGGATGCGATATCGCTACGGATAGTCCATGTAGGCATCTGGACCAGCCGCAGCGAGAGTCCGGGATACCTTTCTTTAATAAGCTTGATGAGTTGCGGAGCTCGTAAATATACAGGAGAAGTATGCAGACCTACTCTGGCAACCCCGGAAAGGTCTCCCTTCATGGATCGTGCTTCTGACTCGATTTTTTCGACACAATCGAGAATATCGCGGGCCTTTTCAACAAGCCTGTTTCCTTCGGAAGTAAGCTGCATCCCTTTGGGAGTACGCAAAAAAAGTCGCAGCTCGAACTCTTCCTCAAGAGACTTGATATGCAGACTGATTGTGGACTGACTTGCGTGCAGACGCTTGGCCGCCCGGGTCATATTCCCTTCCTCGGCCAATATCACAAATGTTCTGATCTGATATAATTCCATTTTATTAGCCGCTTACCCGCTCCGTCTTAGAGACATGAATGAGGCATTAAAAATATTAAAGGGGGTCTTCGATTATTCCCATTGGATTAAAGACCAGGAAAAGGGCAATAAAAAAACATCGGCTACGTGATTTCTAAAATTGGTCACGAAAACAGGAGAACAATCATGAGCAGCATCAGCGCATTTGTCACAGAAGTTTTCACCCCCGAAGACAGCGATATGGGCCGCGAAAGACGACTCGATCCCGTAACCGGAACTTTTAAAACAATTTTCTGGATCGGAGCAGCAATGGTTTTCACCATTCTTGTTTCAGGTCTGCAATAACAGCCTTGACTCGTTAAGGTTACTATACCCTTATTATGCTTTCTCCGCCCACCGGCAAGGGGTGGATGAATTTTTACGGCTCGCCGCAGGCTAATAATTAGCCAGCTGGCGGGCCGTATCTCTTTCAATATCCCTGCGTTTAAGCTCTTCCTTGCGGTTATGGACATTACGGCCTTTGGCAAGCGCTATCTCAAGCTTTATCTTACCCCGCGAGAAATACAACTTGACAGGAACCACGGTTAATCCTTTCTGCTCTACCTTTATCTGCAATTTTTCAATTTCGCGGGCATGCAGAAGCAGCTTGCGTGGACGATCCGGCTCATGCTGGGTGTAGCCGGCATGATCGTAGGGTGCGATATGAACCCCGACCAGCCATGCTTCGCCTTCCTTAAAATTAATATAGCCATCCATAAAACTGACCAGCCCCTGACGCAGGGACTTGACCTCGGTGCCCTTAAGCACCAAGCCGGCTTCCATGGTTTCCACGAATTCGTAATTACGGCGGGCCTGCTTATTGAGCGCAATTGATGAAGGGCTCTTCTTCTTTTTCTTCTTAGCCATGACTTCGGATTAACCTGCGATCTCTTCGTTATCCAGAAGAGACGCAAAAAAGGTCAGCTCTTCCGGATATTTCTTATAAATATTTTCCGTAACAAGACGGTTGATTCTGCTTACAGTGCGGCAACCGAGTACATCTTTAAGCAACTGCTTGCATTCCTGCATATTCAGCTGACGCAATATGCGCTTGATGCCGGGAATGGCCTGCGGAGTCAAGCTCAGACTGTCAATCTGCATGCCCATCAAAATGGGTACGCAATAAGGGTCGGAGGCGACTTCACCACAAAGGCTAACTCCGATGCCTGCCCGGTGCCCGGCATCCACCACGTATTTGATGGACCGGACCACAGCCGGATGCAACGGCTGGTAAAGATAGGAGACATGGGGATTAGTGCGGTCGATGCCAAGACTGTACTGGATCAGGTCATTGGTTCCGATGCTGAAGAAATCCACTTCCTGGGCCAGAATCTCGGCAATCATGACCGCAGCGGGAAGCTCGATCATAACCCCGATGGGCATATTCTCGTCAAATGGTATGCCCTCTTCGCGCAACTCCTGCTGCGCACGGGCAAGTGCGGATTTGGCCTGCAGGACTTCTTTCAGCCCGCAGATCATGGGAAACATCATGGACACATTACCATGCACGCTGGCGCGCAGCATGGCCCGGAGCTGGGTCTTGAACAAATCCATATGCTTGAGGCAAAAGCGCATTGCACGCAGTCCAAGTGCCGGGTTGGATTCATCAAGTGCTCCGAATTGGGACATGAATTTATCCGATCCGAGATCAAGGGTACGCAAAGTTACCTTGCGCGGAGACATAATCGCCGCAAGTTCAGAATATTTTTCAGCCAGCTCATCTTCTGTGGGCAGATCGGTCCGACTAAGGTAGGCATACTCGGTCCTGAACAGACCGATACCCTCGCCGCCATTGTCGATAACCGCCGCGACCTCTTCAAAAAGCTCGATATTAGCGAAGACTTCCACCCGGTATCCGTCTTCTGTCTCAGCCGGAAGCTGACAACTGCGGATAATTGTGCGCTGATAATCATCGAACTGCGTCTCAAGCGTATAATACTGCTCAAGTTCTTCGTCGGTAGGATCGACCAAAACCTTTCCGGCCAGACCGTCAATAATGACCAGATCTCCGTCAACAACGGAATTTTCCAGCTCCGCCGCCCCGACAAGAGCCGGGATATTCAGTGTCCGGGCCAGAATACCGGTATGAGAAGTTTTCCCGCCCAGAGTGGTCACAAAAGCCATGAGCTTATTTACTTCAAGCTCGATGGTGTCTGCCGGGGTCAGATCATGCGCCATCAGCACGACACGTCCTTTAACAGGACGCAGATTGGCTTCTCCGCCGATGAGCTTGGCCTGCACCCGCATACCGACCTGACGCACGTCCTGCATGCGCTCGCGGATATAAATATCCTCAAGAGCACCGAAAGCTTTTTCAAGATCGTTGACGGCCTTGTCTATAGCCCATTCGGCGTTGATTTTCAGCTCATCAATATATTTCAAAGCCGACGACTGGAGTTTAGGGTCTTTGAGCATCATCAGGTGGGAATCAATGATCAATTGGTGCTCTTTGAGCTCCGCAGGGACCTTTTCCCGCACAGCGGCAAGTTCAGTCACGGCTTCGGCGAATCCTTTCGTCAGCCGCTCTTTCTCGCCCTCTACCATATGAGCAGGCACAGTCTGCCTCGGCAGTCTTGACGAGATGCTGCGATTAAGAAAAAAGGCCTTGCCTATCGCTATACCTGTTGAGACGGAAATTCCGCTGACGACCGCTCTGGCCACTTATTTTTCCTCACCGAATCTGTTCTTAAAATGTTCTTCCAGACTATCCAGAGCCGATACGGCATCAGGGCCGTCAGCCCGCAGTTCAAGGACGCTGCCCTGTGCTGCTGCCAGAGTAAGTACATCAAGAATACTTTTGGCGTCGACTTCCTGCGATTCGCAGACAACTTTTATGTCCGCTGAAAAATTCTGGGCTTCCTGCGCAAGTTTTGCGGCCGGGCGGGCATGCAGCCCCAACTGGTTGGTAACAACCACTTTCCGGACGTTTGATTCCCCGCCAGCCGAGGATTCCTCACGCAGAACACTCTCTTCAGTCATTTGTTATTAATCCTTATATATTTTTCTTCAAAAAAATCATAGTAAATGTGTAGCCAGAACCCCGATCACAACCACAAGGACAGCCACTATTTCACGAGCAACTTTCCCGCTGGCAACCAGCCAGCCGAAAAATCCCAGCGCAGCAGTTCCGGCGTACCACTCATTCCCGTGCAGGGGCCGGGGCCAAAGCTGGAACCAGATTAACAGGACGAGGAAGGCATTAGCATATTTCAGCCGTTCCCCCCAGTTAATTAAATCCCATTTTTTCAATTCATCAAGGAAACCGAGTCCCCTGTTGATACCGGCCCAAAAAATGAATCCTTTAAAAATCTGCAACACACCGAACAACACTACACCAAGTATCATAGCCTGCGTATGATGACCAGCAAGCAGCATATTCACGGTCGCCAGCGCCCAAAAGATAAGGCCGCTGCCGGAAAAAACCGAATCACCGATAGCTGAAAGAGTATAGCTGGTGGTGTTTTTCAATTTATCAAGCAGTTGAACCGGGAATCGGCCGTCTCTGATCTGCATTTCCACCGAAAGAAAAATCGCCACCAGTAACGGAGCCCAGAACGGATGCGAGTTATAATGTTTTACGTAACGTTTGCGGGCTTTAACAAGTTCCGCATAGTCATCGTAAATTGCTTCCAGACCAGGCTGCATGGCAAAAGAAAAGCCTATATTCTGCAAGCCACGGGTATTGAATCCCGCTCCTACAAAATAAGAACGCAGAAAGCATCTGACAAAAGCCAGACCCAGTTTCCTTTTTTCTGCTGCCTTTTCCATTTTAAACAACAATCCTGCTAAGTGCGCTTTTTCCTTTCAGTTACCTTTTCATAGACCGCTTTGGCTGTCCAGCCTTCCACTTTTTCTGCTATGCGCCGGGCTATGGCTTTCGGTTTATCGCCGGATTCCATTTCCGCATCTATCATTTTGTAGATATCATCTTCAGAAGCCGGACCTTCATTCACCGGCGGACCGACAACAACGGTGATCTCACCCCGGAGTTCTTCCGAAACTTCAGCCCAATCACCCAGACTGCCGTTTATGAACTCCTCATAATCCTTGGTCAGCTCACGGCAAATGGAAAATTCACGGTTGCCAAGTGATTCATAGGCCAGATGCATAGTTTCCCGCAACCGGGATTTGCGCTCAAAAAAAACAATGGTGGCGCCGGTGGCGCCATGTGTTTCAAAAAGCTTGCGCATCTGCCCATCCTTACGGGGCAGAAAACCCAGAAAAGTAAAGGGATATGGCGGCAAGCCACAACCGGAAAGAGCGGTCACAGGCGCACAAGGACCCGGAACAGGAACAACCCGTACGCCATGTTCACGGCAGGCCCGAACCACCCGGTATCCCGGATCACTCATGAGAGGAGTTCCCGCATCAGAAACGAGTGCCGCGTCTTTCCCCTCGTCAAAATGGGCCAGTACTTTTTTGATGCGTTTTTCTTCGTTGTGTTCGTGCAGGCTGATCATACTTTTACCGCTGATATCCAGCGCTTGCAGTAATTTACCTGTACGACGGGTATCTTCCGCAAAAACCAGATCTACAGCGGCAAGGATTCCCTTTGCCCGATCACTTATATCACCAAGGTTGCCAAGCGGTGTTGCCACCACCCATAAAGTCGCTGAGGTCGAATGCATTTTCTATGTGTTCCGCTCTAAAGCCGGTTCCGTCGTCGTTCACAATAACCAGATCAAAACGACAGGGTCTCTCCCAGAGATCGAATGCCGATAGATAGCGGGTCGCGGCCTTGACCAGCTTCTTGCGCTTGGCCGGGGTAACCGCCTCTATGCCGGACTGCGTGCTGCGTCCGGCTCTGGTCTTAACTTCCACAAAAATTAGTTCTTCGCCGTTTTCGCAGATTATATCCAGTTCCCATTGCTTCCAGCGCCAGTTACGCTGAAGCATACGGTAGCCGCGATTTTCCAGGAAACGGGCGGCATAGTCTTCACCTGCCTGTCCGAAATCTAAATGCCGGGCAGACACATACACTCCTGCTTGGCCTTCTTTTTTTCAGGCAATACGCCTTTAAACGTCATCCTGTGCAGGACGCAGGGACCAAGCTCCTTGAGTGCTTGAAGATGGACTTTAGTTCCGTACCCCTTATGCACGGCAAAGCCGTAACCGGGGTACCGTCTTTCGAGCTGCACCATCAGTTTATCGCGAAAAGTTTTGGCCAGTATGGATGCCGCGGAGATTGCCGGTATTTTCAAATCACCCTTAACTACCGCTTCCTGCCGAAAGCCGGAGGCATTGCCCAAATAACGCACAGGGACCGTTTTATTGCCGTCGACCATCAAAAGCATGGGTTTGACCCTCAAATGCAGAACAGAGCGGCCCATAGCCCTAAAAGTGGCCTGTAGAATATTTATTTCATCCACCACCTGTGCGCGGGTTACGCCAAGCGCCCAGCTTACGGCCTGCCTTTTGATCTCGACAGCCAGACGATCCCGGGCAGCCTCATCAAGCTTTTTGGAATCTGTCAGCCCCGGCAGGTCATAATCTTCCGGCAGAATCACCGCCCCGGCCACAACAGGACCGGCAAGACATCCCCGCCCGGCCTCGTCGATTCCGGCAGTGATAAGATTTTCGGTACCCATTCCGGGCAGTAAATTTTCAGTCATGTGAAGCCTTCAAATCTATATTCTAATCCCGACTGATCTAAGTACAAGAAATCGTTGAAACAATACGGAGACAGCATATGCAATAACTGTTGCCAGAGCCGCGCCGTAGATACCCCAGAAAGGTATCAGCATCAGGTTCAATAAAACATTGGAAAGTACACCTGACAACATCTGTAATGTATACAGTCCAGGAAACCCCATCTGCACCAGCGCCTTCCGAAAAGGCATATATCCCGATACAACCAATATTCCGCATGAATGAATGCTAAACACCCAATAGGCCCCCGGATAATTAGCCAGATCTATCACCACCCCCAACAGAGGCCTGAAAAGCAAAACAGCAACGCCCACTACCAGCAACGAAGCCAAATAAAAATAACATTTTCCGCGTAGTATCATTGATTTCAGTGAATCAAGCTTGTTTTGTGTGTAGCGCTGGGTTATAATCGGATTAAGATTCACAGCCAAACCATTTGCCAGCAGATGATAGCCCTCGGCAAGCATAGCTGCCAGGCTGTAGATTCCCACTAACTGGTCACTGACAAATGCCCCGAGTATCAAAACATCAAGACGAGTATTAAGCTCCCCAAGCGTGCCGCTCATAAATACCCGCGCTCCGAAACTGAAATGCCGTTTCACCCAGAACCGCAAGTTACATACGGTCAGCGGTACGATACGCACTACGATAACGAGCAAGCAGATCAAGGCGGCTCCTTCACCAATCAAAAATGCAAAAGCTAAACTAGAACCGCTAACATTGAAGAAACAAAGAGCTAGCATGGATAAGAAAATACCAACATAGCGCCCTCCCGTCACAACAGCAAAAAGGCCCATACGCCTTAACCCGTTAATAACATGCACCAGGACTTTATTTATTGACAGGCAGATTACTGCAGGAGCCACGTATCCGATAGCAATTGCAGTTTCCGGACTGTCAAGAAAAACACCTACAGCATGACGTCCATAATATAGAGAAGTTCCTATAGGAATGGAACATCCCAAGGCTACAATTAAAGCAGCTGAGACAATTGAGGCTAACTCTTGCGAATTATCAGCATACTCGGCCACATACTTGTTTGTTGAGAAATTAACACCTAATACCCCAATCTGTGAGGCAAGAATATAAACAGCGTATGCTTGGTTAAAAGACCCCAGAACTGCTGGCCCATAAAAAGCTGCGATTATAGCATTCAATCCCAAACCGCATGCCGCCATCACAGCAAGACTTGCTATGTTCCATATTACACCTCGGGCAAATCTACCTGACATATTAAAAGCCTTTAATTATTTTCATTACAACGATGCGGAGAGAAGCAAAAAACTGCCTAAAAACTAAACATGTCCTCTGTACTCAGTCCACTCTTCAGGTAAATCCCTGCCTATTAAGGCCGGCAACTGCTCCAATTCATCTTGCACGCATGCATAAATCTTTTTTTGGGTTTCAAGCGGAAGATCGGACTTACTTTCCAACCCGCGAAACAAAACCTTGCGCAACAACCAGTTCGACTTCAACTTTCCAACCATATTAGCAAACCCCGCCTTCTTCATCCAACGAGCAGCAAGAAAAGCAAAATTTGACAACATTGCGAAACGTGCTTGCTTTGCAGCATTTGATCTCTGAGAAAGAATGGCCGGTTTAAAGTCTCCATCAACACCGATAAAGTCATAAATCCTACGAATGAAAGAATCCGGATCTGCCTTCAACTCATCAAAAAAAAGGACTAAAATTTGCTCTTTTGGAAACACATCAAAATAAGGCTTCAACTTTGAGTAGTAATTGACAGTATCAATAGAACAACTATGTAATAAATTGTAGTAATCATACTCTTCTGGCACATGAAGCAATTCTTCAATCTGCACATCTGGCTTAAAGCGCTTAATAAAATACATATTAGAGGTCATTCTGCTAACAGGCTCTCGAATACAAAAGATAATCTTACAATCCGGTAATTGCTCATAAATTCTATTCACTGATGATTCAAATAAATAATAATCGTCTGAGACTTCTCCAACGGCAGCATTATCTTTTCCTTCTGAAAAAAAATTGTAATACCAATCCATTCCCTTTTCAAAATTACTATTGAAAAACTCTGTATCTTTTGCCGGTGGAACGAAAACATCTGGATGCTCATCGAGTGCTTTATAAATCCATGTAGACCCACAACGAGAGACTCCGGCATAAATAAAGTCCGGCTTAACCTGTAAACCCATACAAGACTCCTTTTGAATCAGACCATCCTTGATTCTTAAAAATAAAAAACCGCCATACCCGAACTGGTTCAGTCCGGGAATGACGGTTTTCAACACAATATTGCGTACCCGTGGCGGACTGTAAGTCCTTACGGGCATAACCGCGAAGCATAAGCTTCGTGGCCTACCAAGCCTGTTTGGACTTGATGCGTGCAGCCTTACCTTTAAGACCGCGCAGGTAGTAAATGCGGCTGCGGCGTACTTTACCTTCTGCAACAACCTCTACACGCTCGATGTAGGGGGAGTGTACGGGGAAAACACGTTCAACGCCAACACCTTCAGACATTTTGCGGACGGTGAAGGTGGAGTTGGTGGTACCTTTACGGTAACGCAGAACAGCACCCTGGAAAACCTGGATACGTTCTTTTTCACCTTCGATAATACGCAGGTGAACCTTTACTGTGTCGCCTGCTTTGAAAGCGGGCATATCAATACGCATCTGTTCGCGTTCGATGTTTGCAATTACGTTGCTCATTTCGCTACTCCTTATATAAATTTCTTTGCGGCACCCGAAGGCGGATCTACCAGGCGTCTTTAAGCAGCCTGTCGACCGTGATCGCCACCGCACTTCTTACTGATAGATGGTTGTATCCGTCCATGAACCTGATAGGCCGTAAGCTGCCTTCTGCCATGTCCAGAATTTCGGGAGCCAACCCGTGCCCGGTACCGAAGACCAGCAATACGGGATGATCCTGCAACATTTCACGGACCTTATTCATGGTCGTGGTTCCTGCGCCCCGTGCGCTGGTAGTCACCAGTATCGGCTTCTTACCCGTTCCCGACTCGATATGCTCCACCACATCTTGCAGGGAATCCTTAACTCCTACATTGGAAAAGGCTGCGGCTCTGTCCGGGTTGAATTTACTACCCGGTCCCGAGGTCCAGTGCGAAATTATCCTTTCGGCAAGTTTCTTCTGATCCTCAATTGGAGTCACCGCAAAAAATCCGCTAATTGAGTAAGAGCGGGAAACGCGGGACATATCGTGAATATCGAGGTTTGTCAAAGAAACAGCAGCTTTTTCTCCAAATTTATTTAGCACTGGATAGTGCACCAAAGCCATATAAAGATTTTTTCCCAAACGTTTTCGGGGTATTGTGCGTAAATAACGCACATCATCTTTTTTTAGCCCTTCCGCTTCGCCCAGAAGCTCGGGACGCGCATCCAAGGTTGCGTCCAGAGACTCTTTTCTTCTCCATTCTTCAATCAAAGCATGGTTGCCTGAAGAGAGCACTTCCGGCACTTTCAGTCCTCCATATTCAGCAGGACGGGTGTAGTGCGGATACTCCAGCAGGCCGGAAGAAAAGCTTTCTTCTGTTCCGGATTCGGCATGCCCCATAAAATCAGGCAGCAAACGAGCCACAGATTCTATAAGGCACATGGCCCCGGCTTCACCTCCGTTGAGCACGAAATCCCCCACCGAAACCGGTTCAACGGGAAAAATGTCTTCAAAACGGGCATCAATACCTTCGTACCTTCCACAAACGAGGGTTATTTCCTCTTCGGCGGAAAGCTCGACAGCCAGCTTCTGGGTCAGCGGACGCCCTTTAGGAGAAAGCATAATCAGCCTCTTCCCTTTGGGGCAGCCTCCTTCCTTCACAGGCTTTATGCCTACGGAATCAAGAGCCTTGGCAATCGGGTCAACAAACATGACCATGCCAGGTCCACCGCCGTAGGGGCGGTCATCAACAGATTTATGGCGGTCTGTTGTGAACTCACGGGGATCGACTTTGTTGAAAGAGACAATTCCCTTTTCAACGCCTTTGCCCATAAGCCCGTGAGACAGCGGGGAATCAAAAAATTCCGGAAAGAGTGTAACCAGATTAAATTTCACTATGTCCAGCCTTGGAATTTAAAAAGCGGCACTCTGACCTATTTCTTTTTCTTCCCGTTATCTTTTGCATCTGTAAGATAGATGTCGAGCAGCCCTTCGGGCGGATCAACAACAACCTTTTTTGCATCAGGATCAACAGACAACACGAATTCATCTACAGCGGGAAAAAGTATTTCCTTTCCCTCTGGAGAAGATAGCACCCATGTTTCCTGCCCTGGGGCAAGAATAAAGTTCGAGATGGTTCCAACCACAGTTCCGTCTTCAAGCTCTACGCTCATGCCTTCAAGCTCGTACATGTAAACTTCATCATCCCCGGATTCGGGAAGATCCGCTTCACGCACAAGAATTTCCATGCCGCGCAGGCTTTCCGCCTGATCACGCCCCTCGACACCCTTAAATGTCAGGAGCATGCGCCCCTTATGTTTTCGGGAGGAGCGCACAACAAATCGACGGGGTTTCTGTCCATCTTTAGCAAGATAAAGACAGGGTACCTCGTCGAAGAGAAAAGGGGAGTCCGCATGAGATTCAATACAGACTTCCCCCCTGAGACCATGTGGTTTGACCACCTCGGCAACTACAAGCATTTCCATAGTAGCCTTCCGGCGGTTCCGGTTCGTGGGCTCTTATTCCAGAATTTCCAGAACAGAACGCTTTCTCACCTTGGTTGATGCAGCACCGAGCAGAGTTCTCATGGCACGCGCAGTGCGCCCCTGCTTACCGATAACTTTACCTAGGTCTTCTTTGGCGACCTTGAGTTCAATCACGGAAGTCTGCTCCCCTTCGATCTCGGTGACAACTACTTCATCCGGATTGTCAACAAGCGATTTCGCGATGTATTCTACTAAATCCTTCAACATGCAAACAACCTCCGCTTCTGATTTCGAGTGTGTACCGTGAGTAGTGAAGAAGAATTCGAACCTGGCGAGATACGAACCCTAGGAATCAGCTTTGAGGAGAGATTTTACAGTATTGCTGGGTTCAGCACCTCTCTCAAGCCACTTCTCTACTTTTTCCTTATCAATTTTCACTTCAACAGGTTCAACCATCGGGTTGTAGTAACCGCAGAAGTCCAAAGGACGACCGTCACGTCTGGTTTCGCTGTTGATTGCTACAATACGATAAAAAGGGCGTTTTTTGGAGCCCATACGGGTCAATCTGAGTTTAATAGCCATTGTCTACTTTCCCCCATATAATCTTAAATTAAGTGGTTCGTTAATAAATTGCAAGCAAATGCCCACAAAAAACTACTTCTTCTTTTTCTTGCGGGTCTGCTTTTTGAGCTTTTTCTTTTTGCGGGCAAGCAGGGTCTTCTTGCTTTTAGCTTTTGAAGGCTGGCCCATGCCATCCATTCCTTCAAGTCCTTCCAACCCTTCCATACCGGGCATTCCCGGCATTCCTGCACCGCCGCCAAGTCCGGGCATTCCGGGCATATTCGGCATCTTGGGCATTTTGCCCTTTCCGCCTTTACCGCCCATCATTTTCTTCATCATCTTGCTCATCTGCTCAAAATTCTTGAGCATCTGATTGACCTCTTCAAGCTTTACGCCGGAACCTTTCGCAATCCTCTGCCTGCGGCTGGGATTAATAAGCTTGGGCCGCCTGCGCTCTTCCATGGTCATGGACGAGATGATGGCTTCTATCCTGTTCAGTTCCTTGTCCGGGATCTCCATATCGCCGAGTTGCTTGGTCAACCCGCCGAGTCCGGGGATCATCTTCATGATCGACCCCATGGAACCGATCTTCTTCATTCTACGCATTTGGGTGCGGAAATCCTCAAGGTCAAATTCGGCCTTGCGGAATTTTTCGGTCAGCTTTTCCGCTTCTCCCTCATCCATAACCGACTGAGCCTTCTCAATCAGGGAAAGAACATCCCCCATACCGAGAATTCTCGATGCGGCCCTGTCCGGATAAAAGAGTTCCAATTCGGAAAGCTTTTCACCCACACCGACAAACTTAACCGACTTACCGGTAACTGATTTGATGGAGAGCGCCGCACCGCCTCGGGCATCACCATCCATTTTGGTAAGGACGACACCGGTAACATCAAGTTTGTCATCAAAGGTGGAAGCCACATTGACAGCGTCCTGACCTGTCATTGCGTCCGCCACGAAAAGTATTTCATCCGGAGTGCATTCTTCCTTGATGGAAACGAGTTCATCCATCAGGAGTTCATCGATATGCAGTCGTCCGGCTGTATCAAAAAGCAGAACATCGCATCCGGCTTCCTCCGCCTTGACCATAGCGTCACGGCAGATGTCCACAGGATTCATTTCCGTTGTGGACGGGTAGGCCGGCATATCCAGCTGCTTGGCCAGCACATGAAGCTGATCAATAGCAGCAGGGCGGTAAACGTCGGCAGGAACAAGATACGGTTTGAATTTCTTACGCCGCAGATGCAAGGCGATCTTGGCGGAAGAAGTAGTCTTACCGGACCCCTGAAGGCCGACCATCATTATCTTGGAAAGCTTGCCCTTTGTGAGTTTAAGGTCTTCCTGTTCACCACCGAGCAACTCGGTAAGCTCGTCGTTAACGACCTTAATTACCTGCTGTCCGGGAGAAAGTGATTTCTGAACCTCCTGCCCGAGAGCGCGCTCCTTTACCTTCTCCACAAAATCTTTAACGACCTTGTAGTTTACGTCCGCTTCTAGAAGAGCAAGGCGCACTTCACGCATTCCGGCCTGGATGTTTTTCTCATCCAGCCGTCCCTGCCCTTTAAAATTTTTAAAGGCTTCGGAAAGTCTATCTGATAGGCTGTCGAACAATTCTCTTACTCCGCCGGCTAAGCATTTTTACGCTCATAAATCTCAAAAGCATCACCTTTTTCTGGTTGATGCCAATTGCGTAAAGAAAGGGGTTGTCTGTTAAAGCTTTTATCTACCCAAGTCAAGTGAAGACTCATATCAACTTTTCGGAAAATGACAAACATTTATCGTCCATCTCAAAAAAATTACTTGCAATACTTCTTGCTTTTTTTGGCAATGAACCTTTAAATTGCTTATTCTTACATAACTCTCGCAAAGCATTTTAAGGAGGGGAAAATGCCCAACATAGTCAAAGGAGAACAATTTCATCTTGTTGACCCTATGGGAAGACTAAGGACAAAAATTTACATTTCAAACGAGGGAAGAGTTGTTGCCGATGTATACGATTCTACAGGGAACCTCAACAACCGGGTGGACCTGCAAAAAAACATTATGACGGGACCCACTGCACACCAAAACGTACCCCGGCATCAAAAAGAAACCCTCGGTGCATGGCATGCCCGCATCGGTAATGAAGTAAAACTGGCCCAGTCAAAACTACACGTCGGCTCTTATAAGCTATACATTGATTTTGTAGAGAACAACACCATGGCCAGCGGTAAATATCTTAATGAAGTAATTGATGTTTCCGGAGAAATAGTAGATGTTTCCACTAAAAGCTTCGGCGATCTTCATGTGGGACTCAAAGGGATTTCCAATTTTACCGCCGAGGTAATCTGTCATTTTACCGAAGACCAGATCCCGATTGTCAGCAACCTCAAGCCAGGCGTTAAAGTCCGCATTAAGGGGAAATGCACTGAATACGTCAACAAGCGGGTTAAAATATGGGGCTGCCAACTAGTTTAGTGTCATCCAGAACCATGAGGGGCACTGACCGGGCCGGCAATAATTACACTTATGCCTGTATCAAAACTGCTCCGACAAGAACTGCAGCACACCGCTGACGAGTGTATTGACTGCGGAAAATGCATGGCTCTATGCCGCTTTCTGGCTGAAAGCGGTTCCCCGGTGTCACTAGCCATGAGGGGCCTCTCCTCTGACAAGGATGCTGACACGCTGGCAATCAGGTCATATGATTGCTCCGTTTGCGGGTTATGTTCGGCTGTATGCCCGGTGGCGGCAACCCCGGAACGCATGTTCAAGGAATTTCGCAACCACGCTCAGGCAAACGGCCTATTCAAACTCCAGCGTTACTCTCCCCTGCTAAAATATGAGAGACTGGGCCGTCACTTTCCATTTAAAGGCGAATCTATTCCTGCATCCTGCAAGACGGTTTTCTTTCCGGGCTGCACCCTCCCCGCAATGCATCCCGAAGCCACCACTATGACCTATAAAATTTTGAAAAGATTGGACCCGAAACTGGGACTGGTCTTTAACTGCTGCTCCAAACCATCCAAGATGCTGGGGCTGAATGACAAATACGAGGAACAACTTTCCAGCCTTGTGCAACGTCTTGAACGCAAAGGGGTCGGGAGAATACTCACCGCCTGCCCCAACTGCTATATGACGTTTAAAGAATTCAATACCAAGCTTGAAATCGTCTCCGTATATCAGGCATTGAAATCTTCCGGCTTTGCCCCGGTAATTCCTGCCATTAAGGAAGTAACCGTGCATGATCCCTGCGTAACCCGCTATGAAACTGAAATGCACAAGCATGTGCGGACGCTTATTAAATCCACCGGGGTCAGGGTCATTGAGATGAAGCATAGCCGCACTAAAACTTTATGCTGCGGCGAAGGCGGGGCGACCCAGTTTAACAATAAAGGTTATGCAAAAAACTGGTCCCGAAAACGGATTGGAGAAGCCCGGAGAACCGGAGTTCCCATAGTAACCTATTGTGCCGGATGCGTTAATTTTCTCGGGGGCAAGTATCCTACAATCCATGTCCTCGACCTTTTGACCGTTAAAAGAAAAAACATCCCGAAACCGGCAACCTTTCCATTTAATTACCTGAACAGGCTTATTCTAAGATTTTCTATCCGGTAATTTTTTTGAATACGGCCCTTCTAAATCAAACCAGTTCCATGTAACACATTTGCAAATGAGTTCAGACAAAACAACACTCACAGCCTCGGAATTCCCCCTTGCCCTGTTCGGACTGGGACTGCCGTTAATTCTCGCCGCCTTCAGCCTGAGCGGGTACCGTGCGCCCGATAACACGGCAGAACTCCTTGCGACCGGACTGGCTGTTCTAGGGCTGCTTATGGAAATGCTGGGCCGAAACAGACAAAACGCGACACCGCTTTGGCTTAAGGCCGGAATCCCCGCGCTGCTTGTAACCTGGTTTTTCTTTAGCAACTTCAGTTCCCTAGCATGGAATGCACTGGACCAGTTACCACTGATAATGGAAAGCAGGCCGCTCATTTTTCTGATGGTGACAGCATTATGGTTGACGATATTCCCTCCACCGACTCCGAAACAAATCACTTTCTGGGCCAGCTGGCTGGCCATATTCATTTGTCTGGAATTCGGTTGCCGTTTTTTTCTACTGCATCAACCAGCAGCACCGTCCCTTTTCGGCTTACAAATCATCACCGGACCACTATTGCTGGCAGGACTTTGCTCCAGCCTGCATAACCCCGACGAGAACACATTCTCCCGCCTATTCATACTGGCGGGAATATTCTGCTCTCTTGGAAGGGACACTATACTGGCATCTGTAATTATCCTGCTTATTTCAGGACCTCGGGGCGGACTCAAAAAGACCCTGATAATTATTGCCATGCTCCTTTTTAATTATCTGTCACTGTCAATTCATGAAATGAACTTCATGAACCGACAGGACCTGCCTTCATACTGGCTATGGTTTTCCGTACTGGAGCTTTTCGCGCATAATCCTGACCTGCTCCTTACCGGATTTTCATTAAGCACCCCTCTACCGCTGAATGTTCCGGCTTCACTATGGACTCTCTGGCACGGACAGCAACAGCTCTGGACCGGATCAGGAATATACCTGTTCCATGTCCTTCCCTTTTGGCTGCACCTGCTGAGCGCATGGGGAATCGCCGGGCCATGTGCCGCTGCCGCTGCAGGAACAGCCTTGTACAGAAAATTCCCTTCAGCCATGATGGGTAGTCTCATGATCGCTGTCTTCTTCTGCGGCTTCTTTAGCCCCCTTCTCTATACCCCGGCCTGCGCGCTCTTTATTTTTTCAACCTTGATCGCAGCCACACAGCCTGAATTTCAAACCTTCCGCTTTGAATAACCAACTCTCCTAAGCCTCTAAAAATATGTAATTAACTATGCTAGAGCGGTGCTAATTACATATCTACTACTTTTTGAGATACTTTTGTAATACATTTATATATCAGAAAAGTTTTTATTATGAATTAATAATGATTATATTTACATCGATATTCGTTTATTTTTAATAATCAATTTAATTTTATTTTGTATTACAAATGTATTGACAATTGTCTTTTTTATGGGGAAGATGCTTCAAAACAAGGCAGGAAAAACAGACACAATGAGCAGAAAAGTAAAATCCGTGAGAGTCCCTATAGAACTGGAGACTCTCAATCTTTCCAAACTAATCCGGGAATTTGAGAACTATCTCAGAGACTTGGAATCTGCCACATTGTTAAAACAGGAAGGCAACCGTGACGCAGCGGAAGCCCTGATCAAAACAAGGCAACTGGATTTGGGAAAAAGAATTGCCAAAATGATATGGGAAGCCAGAGTTGAATATGGTAAAATGAAATAACTTTTACTAATGTATTACTAAATGTAAACATTTCGTATTACAAAAAACATCTGTGCAAATTAATAGCGATCGGGGCAGCCATAATGAAACCAAAAAAGATCAGCGAGAGCAGGACGTTAATGACCTACCGAGTCTTGCCGCAGGATACCAATCCGGCAGGCAACCTTCATGGGGGAGTACTGCTTAAGCAACTGGACCTTGTTGCCGCCACCTGCGCTATGCGCCATGTGCGCAAGCCGGTGGTAACAGCTTCGATCGACCGCATGAACTTTCTGCGACCGGCCTATGTGGGGGAACTCATCAACCTGCATGCTAATGTAAATATGGTCGGCAGGACATCTATGGAGATAGGGGTTCGCGTTGAGGCTGAAAATTTATTAACCGGTGAGATCAGACATACGAATTCGGCTTATCTCACCTTTGTGGCCATTGGTGAAAATGGAAAACCGTCACCGGTTCCGCCGCTGATCCTTGAAACCGGAGTCGATCACAGACGGAACAGGGAAGCAGTGGAGCGCAGGGCTGTGCGTAAAGAGGAAAGACTTCGGGAAACCGCCTCCGCAGCACAGAACACGAGCAGGGAATAAATCTCATCTTACACAGCTCGAGCAGTGCGATTATCGCCATATTTAGATAAATCCGCACTGAATTGCATCTTCCAGCAGATTGCATGCTACTCCGAGTCTGGTTTCTGGCCGGGAGCTCCACCCTCCCGGCTAAAAATTTCGGCATCCTGCTCCTAGGGCGCCCGGCCTGGGTAAACCCGGTCCGGGCCGGGCGCCGCGCTTTTCAACACTATCAAGGCCGGAAAGCCCCGGCATGCTGATCTCAGCATGCCGGGGCTTTCCACGTTCAAAATCTTTTGTGCACTAAATATTTGCAGGTCGAGCGACTAGCTGCCGAGAACAACGGACAACCGACGACCAAGCCCGATTCCACTGGAATTTATGACGGCCTCGTAAGCCCAGCACTCCACTCCTGACTGGACAGCCTTGTAAAAAAGGTCCGCATATTCAGGATCAATAAAATCAGCTGGGCCGAAACAGTTCCCATCATTGCGCTGCACAAAAAAGAAAAGGGCTACCCTATCCCCTTTGGAAGCAAGGTCCATAAGCTCAACGATATGTTTGCGACCGCGTTCTGTCTGGGCATCGGGAAAACAGGCCACATCGTCTTCTACCAGCGTAACGTTTTTGCACTCCACCCAGAGCTTAGGCAATTTGCCGGAATCATCAGTAAAGAGACCATCAAGGCGGCTGTTGCCTACTTTCGCTTCACGCTTGAGGGTTGTATACCCCTCAGCCTCAGACAACTGCCCGGCCTCAAAGGCAAGCTGTAACATCTTATTGGGAACGGCTGTATTCACGCCGATCATATCACCGAAAGGCATAACAGCTTCAAGCGTCCATTTTAATTTACGCTTGGGATTCTGTGCCGGGGAGATGAAAATTTCCTGCCCTTCACGCAGCAACCCCAGCATGGACCCGGTGTTGTTCGTATGCACCCCGACGAGCTCTCCATCCAGCATGGCTTCCACAGTAAAACGCTTATACCGGCGGACGAAAAGAGCTCTGCGACATCCTTGTGGATAAAAAATTAACAGTTCTGACATTTTACATTCCCACCCTGATGTGATTATAGTTTTTTAAAGACGGGGCGCTATAGCTATTCATTGACAACAAAAGCAATAATCAAGAGACGTTGTGTCATAATTAATAAAATAAAGCATCTGCTAAGAACCGTGAACTGACATTAATACATGATAACAAAACCCCTTGTTTGACAATGATTTTCAGACCATCTGATACCCAGACTAAGACCTAAAACCCCTTGACGAATCACTAGGTATCTGGAATATCGTCCTGTTAGTCACGGTGTGACAGAATTCACATTTTTGGCTTTGTTTGAAAGCCGCCATCAATTTCCGGACCCTGCGTGAAATGCATGCAGCGGCCTGAAATTATTATTGTTTACAATACAGGTAACAAAAAATGAGTCTTGCACAAAAATTGTCGGAACGAAAAGATGATCTGACGGAGAAATGGTACGACCTGGTTCTTTCTTCCTATCCTAAGGAAACCCAGCAAGTCTGGAGATCCAACAAAGACCAGTTCACCAACCCTGTCGGAGTAACCATCAAGAAGGTAACAGGAGAATTGTTTGACCTTATACTTGAATGGAAAAGCGCCGACGATCTTGCAAACTCTCTTGACGAACTGATCAAGATCAGGACCGTACAAGACTTTGCACCATCTAAAGCTTTAAGCTTTGTCTTTCTTTTTAAGAAACTCCTGAGAGACGAGTTCATGGAGGAACTGAAGAGCGAAGGCAAACTTGATGAGTTGCTCGCGTTTGAGGCCCGGATTGATAATCTGGGACTTATCGCGTTCGACATCTATACCAAGAATAGGGATTTGATTGCGCAAATGAGAATTGAAGAGATTAAAAGATCTCATCACATGCTCCTTCGGCGGGTCAACAAAATCGAGGACGCTTCGGCCAAAGGGGCCGGACAGGTGTAGTGGCCGGCTTCCCCCGGAAGCCAAACGTTATAAGCGAGGTGAAGGTAGATGAACGCTTTGTACTCACTCGTTTTAGTTTTTGCCCTGGTGCTCATCGCGCTCTTCGGAGTGGGGTCCGCACACATGGCAGGACTGTTCGGCACGCTGTTACCGTACGTAGCAGTTGCCGTATTTCTGGTTGGCTTTGCCAGCCGGATTATTGGCTGGGCCAAAAGCCCGGTTCCTTTTCGTATCCCGACAACGGGAGGACAGCAAAAGTCTCTGGATTTTATCCAGCATGACCGCTTTGACAATCCCGTAACTCCGGGTCAAACTTTTATCCGCATGATCCTTGAGGTCTGTTGCTTTCGTAGCCTTTTCAGGAATACAAAAGTAGAACTCAGGGACGGAAGAGTAACTTATGCCTCATCCAAATGGCTGTGGCTTTTTTCACTGCTCTTCCACTACTCATTCCTGCTCATCGTGATCAGGCACATGAGACTCTTCTTCGAACCTGTGCCTGCTTGCATCGGTTTCGTTGAATTTCTTGACGGTATCTTGCAGATCGGTGTTCCCAGACTGTACATGTCTGATCTCCTGATTCTCGCCGGCCTCGGCTTCCTGCTCGGCCGCAGACTCAAGGACCCCAAACTTCGTTACATTTCTCTGGTAACCGACTACTTCCCGCTGCTTCTCATCATCGGCATCGCCCTTTCCGGCATTTACATGCGCTACTTTGCTCATGTAGATTTACTTGCCATCAAGAAGCTCACAATGGGTCTGGTAACCTTCAGCCCTGTCATTCCCGCGGGAGTCAGTGTGGTGTTTTACATCCACCTCTTCCTCGTATGTGTGCTGCTGGTGTACTTCCCCTTCAGTAAGTTGATGCACGCAGGTGGTGTATTCCTTTCTCCGACAAGGAACATGCCTAACGATACCCGTATCAACCATCACGAAAACCCCTGGAATGATCCCAACATCAAGCCTCACAGCTATGAAGCTTATGAGGATGAATTCAGGGAAGCAATGATTGAAGCGGGTCTCCCGGTGGAAAAAAAGGCATAGAGCGTCTTATAAGACCTATGCCGGACAGACCTTAAATATCTTTTGATGAGGAGTTGACATGGCTGACCTCCCAAAAGCTGATGAGCTTTTTAAAAGCATTAATTACACACCGCCGTCCACAGGCTGGATGGATACCCCGGTAGATACTTCTCCGGGTAACTGGTGTTATCCCGCTAAGGCGGAAAAACTCGAATATCTGGGATTTCCGAACCCCCGTGAGTGGAGTCCGGAAGACGTTGACTGGAAACTTCCTGAAAACTGGCAGGACATCGTCCACGAAGGTTTCAAGGAAAGACTCGGAAAATACCGTTCACTGAAAGTATTCATGGACATCTGTGTTCGCTGTGGCGCCTGTGCAGACAAGTGTCACTTCTTCATCGGTTCCGGTGATCCAAAGAACATGCCCGTCCTGCGTGCGGAACTTATGCGTTCCATCTATCGTAAGGACTTCACCCTGGCCGGTAAAATTCTCTCCACCCTGACAGGGTCGCGAGTAATGACCGAAGATGTTCTCAAAGAATGGTTCATTTACTTCTATCAGTGCACAGAATGCCGCCGGTGTTCCCTGTTCTGCCCCTACGGCATCGATACAGCGGAAGTAACCATGATGGCGCGTGAGCTGCTGCATCTGTGCGGTGTGAACATCAACTGGATCATGGAACCGGTTTCCAACTGTAACCGTACCGGTAACCATCTCGGTATCCAGCCCCACGCATTCAAAGACATCGTCGACTTCATGGTTGACGACATCGAAGAAATCACCGGTAAACGCCTGAACGTTCCCTTGAACGAAAAAGGCCATGAAGTAATCTTCATTACTCCTTCCGGTGACGTGTTCGCTGATCCCGGCATCTACACCTTCATGGGTTACCTGATGCTGTTCGATCACATCGGACTCGACTATACACTCTCCACCTACGCATCTGAAGGCGGTAACTTCGGTCTCTTCACTTCTGCTGATATGATGAAGAAATTGAACGCCAAGATGTACGCCGAAGCCGACCGCCTCGGTGCCAAATGGATTCTCGGCGGTGAGTGCGGCCACATGTGGCGTGTTATCAACCAGTATATGGATACCATGAACGGACCTGCGAACAATCTTGAAGTTCCAGTCAGCCCGATCACCGGTACCGTGTTTGAAAACGCACGCCAGACCAAAATGGTCCACATCACCGAATTCACTGCTGACCTGATGAAGCACAATAAATTGAAGCTTGATCCCAGCAGAAACGATCATATCCGCGCAACATTCCATGACTCCTGCAACCCGGCCCGTGCCATGGGTTTGATGGACGAACCCCGTTACGTCATCAAGAACGTTGTTAAGAACTTCTTTGAAATGCCTGAACAGACCATCCGCGAGCAAACTTTCTGCTGCGCTGGCGGTTCCGGCCTTAACACTGACGAAATCATGGAAATCCGCATGCGCGGTGGTCTGCCTCGCGGTAACGCACTGAAATCAGTTAAGGATCAGTATGATGTAAACATGCTCTCCTGCATCTGCGCTATTGACCGTGCGACCCTTGTCCCTCTAGCCAACTACTGGGCTCCCGGCGTAGACGTCTGTGGTGTTCACGAGCTGGTTGGTAACGCTCTCATCCTTGACGGTGAAAAAGAGAGGGAAACAGACCTTCGCTTCAATCCTCTGCCCGGGAAGGAGGGTTAATCAATGCACTACGGTGGAAAAATAATAACCGGACTGGTCATTTTCCTTGGCCTGGTGTCCATGCCCTTTTGGTTCAACATCGGCGGAAGCTACGAAGAACCAAAAGTGCAGCTGCCTAAGAACGCTAAAATTTGTGTCGCTCCCACGCAGAACATGCGTGAAACACACATGAAGCTTCTTAACGAGTGGAGAGACATGGCTCTTCGTGAAGGCAAAAGAACTTACATCAGTGCCCAAGGCAATAAATACACCATCAGCCTTCAGAACACATGTATGCAGTGCCACACCAGCAAGGAAGAGTTCTGCGACAAGTGTCACGTTGATGCTAGTGTTACTCCCTACTGCTGGGATTGCCACGTACCTCCCAAGGAGGCTAAATAATGAAACAGAGTAGAAGAAACTTCCTGAAGTTTGCAGGGCTGTCCGCTGCCGGACTCTGCATCGCTCCCACCGCTGCCTTGGCATCCGGTGGCCCCAGCGGTGGAGCCCACTACGAAGTGACCGCTAAACATCTGCACGCCAAACGGTGGGCAATGGTTATCGACACCCGCAAACTCAATACTGAAGAAGCAATTGAAGCTCTGGCTGAAACCTGCCACCACATCCATAACGTACCGACCACCATTGGCACCGATCAGGAAGTCAAATGGTTATGGTCCGGAACTTACGGTGAAGTTTTTCCTGAACAGGAAAACAACTTCCCTTCCGAAGCTCAGGAAAAGCACAGGTTCCCCCTGCTCTGCAACCACTGCGAGCACCCTTCCTGTGTTAGAGTATGCCCCACAAAGGCTACTTTCCAGCGCCCTGACGGTATTGTAGCAATGGACTACCACCGCTGCATCGGTTGCCGCTACTGCATGGCTGCCTGCCCTTACGGTTCCAGAAGCTTCAACTTCATGGATCCCAGAAAACATCTGGATATGGACAAAATCAACACGAAGTTCCCCACCCGTATGCGCGGTGTTGTGGAAAAATGTAACTTCTGTGTTGAGCGTCTCGCTACAGGCGAAATGCCTGCCTGTGTAGAAAAATCCGGTGGCGCAATTATCTTCGGCGATCTGCAGGACCCTGATTCAACAGTCAGAAAGGCTCTGCGTGAAAACTTCACCATCCGTAGAAAACCGTCCGTAGGTACCGAACCGGGCGTTTACTACATCATTTAGGGGGAAGCTTGATATGCTCGAAAAAGCTCTAAAAGGCGGACCGAAGTATTGGGCCTGGATTGGTTTCCTGCTGCTCATAATTGCTGCCGGTTTCTGCACTTACATTGGACAGCTTCAGGAAGGTATGACAATCACAGGCATGAGCCGTGATGTTTCCTGGGGCTTCTATATCTCACAGTTCACCTACCTTGTCGGTCTTGCCGCATCCGGGGTTATGATCGTACTGCCTTACTACTTCCATCATTACAAGAAGTTTAAAGGCATGGTAATCATGGGTGAATTCATGGCCATCGCTGCCGTTGTCATGTGTCTCGGTTTCATTATCGTCGACATCGGGCAGCCTCAGCGTATGCTCAACATCGTGTTCCATCCGACTCCGAACTCTATCCTTTTCTGGGATATGATCGTTCTGAACGGTTATCTTCTCTTGAACGTCGTTGTTGGCTGGACTTGCCTTGAATGTGATCGTCAGCGCGTTTCCCATCCTAAATGGGTTAAACCTCTGGCCTACACTTCCATTGTATGGGCATTCTCCATTCACACAGTTACCGCGTTCCTGTATGCCGGTCTGCCCGGCCGCCACTACTGGCTTTCCGCCATTCTGGCAGCCCGCTTCCTGGCTTCCGCATTCTGCTCAGGACCCGCGATTCTGCTGCTTGTTGTGTTCGTTGTCCGCAAGCTCACAAAATATGAGCCCGGCAAAGGCGCAATCAAGACTCTGACTACTATCATCACCTATGCAATGTGTGTGAACGTTTTCTTCTTCCTGCTGGAAGTATTCACCGCATTCTACTCAAACATACCGGGACATATCCACTCCTTCGCGTATCTCTTCGCAGGTAGCCATGGCCACCACGAACTGGTGCCCTGGATGTGGACCGCAGTTGCATTCGGCCTCGGTAGCCTTGCACTGCTCATCCCGCCCAAACTGCGTTACAACCAGAAGCTGCTGCCCTGGTCCCTCGCTATCCTCGTTATCGCAACATGGATTGATAAGGGCCTTGGCCTGCTGATCGGCGGTTTCACACCGAACCCGTTCAACGAAGTCACTGTTTACTGGCCCACCGGTAAAGAGCTCATGATTTCCATGATGGTTTACGCACTCGGCGCGCTTGTTCTGACTTTCCTTTACAAGATTGCAACAGACGTAAAGCGTGAAATCGGAGAGCTGATTACTGAAGACTAATCAATCTCGGATTACTGATTTGAAAGCCCCTGTCTCTTCCGAGGCAGGGGCTTCTTTATATCTATCGGACATCCTTCCTGATCTGAATCAATCATTAATACTATAGCATAAAAACAAGTCAATTTCTAACGTCAGCTAACGGATAGAACAATCGACAGTTATCGATTTAATGTTACGGATATTAAATTTTGAAGTACTAAAAAAGCCGCCCATCCCTGTTAAGGATAAGCGGCTTTCTCGCGCAAGAATAATCTTACGCAGGGAGACTTAAGTATGAGCGACTATACGTAGTCTCCCCGGTTAAATTTAATCTGCTCAGTCACGGCCACGGTTTCCAATTCGGATACTATGGAACCAAGCTCCGGATTCTCACTTTGTACACCCGGCCAATCCTTCTTGAGGGACTCAACTCCACCTTGAATACCTTCAAGAGTCGAATAGGCCTGCTTCAACCCGTTCTCATCAGGTGAGCCGAGTTGCTGGGCATAGCTTTCAAGCTTTCCGAAGAGGTCTTCCACCTTACCGACAAACTCACTTTCGCTGACCTGTGCGGACTGCTGAACCTGAGCTACCTGCTGCACCTGCAGCAAGGGATTCATGGCCTGAAGACCCGGCACCGGCGGTGCGGAAACCGCGCCGTTATTCTGCGCTGCTCCTTGCTGAACTTCCTGATTCAGGAATTCGCCGAACGCTGCCCCGTCAACCTTCTTTGCCTTATTTTCCTGTTGCTGCTGTTGCAGCTTTAAGGCTTCAATCTGTTCAGGACTTATCTTCATATTATACTCCTCAGCCTTTGGTTTCATAGCATACTATGCAATGAGCTTGCCAAACTACATATTTTAACATAATCGGCTGATATAACTTAATTTGTATTTATTAAAGACTCGGAAAATAATGCCCAATTTCGCGTAAAAAACAGCATAACGAGACTTTTTTTCCTTGTTGACGATAAATCATAAGAAAATGCTTGTCCATGGCCTACTTTATCGGATAATATTGGAAGTAAGAAATTTTAAGTGCACTTTCTTATCCACGCACAACCTTACAAATATGGAGGTATAACTATGGCTGAAATCAAGAAGATACTCTGTGCAGTGGACTTTTCGGATCACAGCCCCCTGGTAGCCGAATACGCAAGTACCCTTGCCAAGACTCTGGGAGCCGAAATCACTTGCCTTTACGTTGCCCCTTCACTGGATCAATACGTGGGATTCCATGTTCCGCCAAGCTCCATTGAAAACTTTGTTGGTGAAATCGTCACCGGCGCGGACAGCACCATGGAGACATTCATCGCTGAAAACTTCAAGGATGTAACTGCAAGCGGAAAGGTTGTTACCGGTTACGCTGCCGAAGAAATTCTCGCGATTTCAGAAAGTGAAAACGCGGATATGATTATCATGGGCACACACGGCCGTGCGGGTATTGACCGTATCCTTTTCGGTTCTGTAGCTGAGAAGGTGGTAAAGGCTGCCAAGAGCCCGGTTTTAACTATCAGACCCTCCTAGAAATAACCTTATAACCGACCCGAAGACTGTCACCCCGGTCTGACGGTCACGCCTTCTAACCTTAAAAAAGCCCCCCGTACTTCTTGGTACAGGGGGCTTACTCTATCTATTTTTGTTCCTTTTCTTTAATTTTTTATTTTGCAGGGCTATTTCGCGCCAACGTTCTTTCTCCACCCGGTCTGCAGACTTATTTCTTCTTTGAGTGATATAAGTAAGCTCCCGTTTCATTTTATAATAACTTTCCAGACGTTCAGGGGAAAGCTCTCCTTGATCGACTGCACGAAGCACATTGCAGCCGGGATCATTTAGATGATCGCAATCAGCGAAACGGCAATACCGCGCATAATCCTCAATATCCACGAATGCCTCTGACGCTCCGCCGTTATTGGTATAGAAAGCAATCTCGCGAATACCGGGATTATCTATCAGCATTCCTCCCTGCGGCATGACGATCAAATCGCGCCCTGTGGTTGTATGCATGCCTTTGCCGACGCTTTTACTCACGCAACCCGTATCTTGGACATGCTGACCGTAAAGCCTGTTTAAAAGCGTTGATTTGCCGGCGCCGGAAGAACCTACCATTGAAACCGTCTTCCCGGGAGTCAGATACTTTTCCAGTTCCAGAATTCCGGCTTCATCATTAGCCGAAACCAGATGCACGGGAACACTAAAAGCTACAGATTCAATTTCCTCCACGCATGCCAGCGGCTCAGCGTGTAGATCTCCCTTGCTTAAAACGACAACAGGAGCCAGATTGCAATTGTAAACGAGTGTCAGATAACGCTCGATACGCCGAACATTATAATCGCGATCCAACCCGCAAACAATCAGCACGGTGTCCAGATTCGCAGCCATGACCTGTTCTTCTGCCGACTGATCCTCTCTCTTTCCACGCCCACCAGAGGCTCCCCGCGATAGCACATTGCGTCTGGGCAGCACTTTTATGATACGGGAATCTTCGATCAGCACCCAATCACCGGTAACGGGAAACAATTCCCCCTCTCCCGGCAATCCGGCTTTATAACGTATTCTACCGGAAAGGGTTGCCTGTAACTCTTCTTCGCCCTGACTCAATTGGAATATATCTTTATTCACGCTCACGACACGGGCAGGAGTGTAATCAAAATCAATTTCTTCCTGAAAAAAATCTGACCAGCCCATGGCTGTCAGTTTACTTCGACTATTAGTATTTTTAGTTATTTCCAAGATTGTTTTCATCTTGTGTCACCATTTGTTTTTCCTGATCGCAGGAGATTTTCTTACATAGCGTATGTAGGCAAAACGGCTGTTTATAGAACACAACTAGCCGACACACCTGAACAATACGGACAGTGCAATTAGTAATGGTATGAACATGTCACCGACAAAATTTGGGAATAACAATAGAGGCGGAACCCTAAAGCAGAGTTCCGTTACGGCGTTAGCCGGGAAGGAAGCAGAAAAGTTCCTTAATGATATTTATAGTTGTTCCACCTGAGGCAGAACCAGATCATATGCTACCGGCTTGTTACCCGTTGTCGGCAACTTGCGGTACAATCTCCAATGATCTTATCAACATAAAATCTCCTTAAAACAATTATCACATGTTAGAAAATTCTTACGTACACTATTATGAGCTGTCAACAGCAGATATTTTGACAAACTTCCCGTTCCAAACTAATAAAACCGTACCTGCCTTTTAATATATATCTGCTTTTATTACACCGAAGGCATCTTTTTTTCAAAAAAGCGCTCAGCGCACTACAATTACCAAGGAATCAGCATGTCCGCCATCAAAGTCCGCTCCGATATGATGGACTCAAAGCCCTACGCACCGGGTCTGACCATCGAAGAAATCAAAGAAAAATACGGCCTCGATACCGTCATCAAACTCGCAAGCAACGAAAACCCGCTGGGGGCATCGCCAATGGCCCAAAAAGCCATCAGCCGCCACGCGCCTTACGCATTCCGCTACCCTCATAACGGCAACCCCCGTTTAAACAAAGCAATTGCCAAGCGCGCAGGCGTATCGGAAGATCAGGTCATAAGCGGCAACGGTTCGGACGAGATTCTCGACCTGCTGGTACGCATTAAGGCCACTCCCGGCAGGGACGAAGTAATCACCTACGAATCATGCTTCAGCATGTATCGCCTTATGTCGCACCTCTGCGCTATCAATTTCCGCCAGATTCCCCGTGATGAAGGACATAAACAACCCATCAAAGCCATCACCGAAGCTGTTACTGATAAAACCGCAATTGTATTCATCACTTCACCGGACAACCCGACAGGACTTGCTGTCACGGTGGATGAAGTGCGTGAAATGGCGGCATCCATACCGGAGCAAACCCTGCTGGTCATCGATGAAGCCTACATAGAATTCGCCAGACCGGCTGAAAAATATGACATGCGCGGTCTGCTGAACGAATTTCCCAACATAGTCCTGACCCGCACCTTCTCCAAGGCCTACGCACTGGCCGGACTGCGCATCGGCTACGGCATAATGAGTCCTGAACTTGCCGAGTATATCAAAAGCGCCCGGGCACCTTTCACCGTAAACCTGCTGGCCGAAGAAGCAGGCATTGCCGTGCTTGAAGATGAAGCTTTCTTCAATACTACAATGGACGTTGTTCTACGTGGGCGCACCCTTTTTACTGATGAAATCCGCAAAATGGGCTGCGAAGTGCTTGATTCCCAGGCCAACTTCATTATGTTTAAGCCCACCCGCGATGCCATGGATGTTTTCCAGAAGTTGCTGGAACGCGGAATCATTGTCCGCCCGCTGAAAAGCTTCGGACTTGATGAGTACATCCGGGTTAATATGGGAACTGATCAGGAAAACAAAATATTTCTGAAAACACTTAAGGAGATCCTTTAATGGATACACCTTTCATTATTACTCTGGACGGACCCGCCGGTGTAGGCAAATCAACCCTTGCTAAACGGCTGGCCGACCGATTTGAAATAGCCTACCTCGATACCGGGGCGATGTTCCGCGGCACTGCGTGGAAGCTTGGTCAGGGGTCATGGGACTGGGATGAAGAGAAGCTCGACGAAGCGCTCAAAGGGCTGGAATTCACCCTCTCCGGCAGTGGCAGCAATTCCACTCTAAGCCTGAACGGAACTCCGCTGACGGATGAAATTCGCACCGAGACAGTCGGGATGTGGGCTTCCAACATGGCCAGAATACCGGCCGTGCGCGAATATCAGAAAATAGCTCAGCGCCGCATAGGCGAAACAACATCGCTGATAGCTGAAGGCCGCGATATGGGCACCGTAATATTCCCGCAGGCTCCCTGTAAATTTTTCCTTGATGCCGACCTTGAAGAACGGGCCCGCAGACGCTTTGAACAGCTGAAGGAAATGGGCAAACCGGCGGAAATGGAAGAACTGATTGAACAGATTGGTAAACGTGACGAGCAGGACCGCAACCGCAAAGTCGCACCGCTCAAACCGGCGGAAGACTCCATCCTTGTGGATACAACCAATCTCGATATTAATGGAGTATTTGACAAGTTAGTGTTCGCAACTGAAAAAAAGATCAATTAAAAACGAACACACTATTTCATGTGTTTCAGGCCGCTTGGATAATTTTCCAAGCGGCCTTTATTTTATATCAACCCAAATGTTGCTTGACTTTAAGGCTCTACGTACTACCTAATTAATCCATGAATCACCAACTAGACCAAACGGAGCTATCCGTGAAAATATCTTCTATTCTGAAAAAAATCTTTCCCGAACCGCTCGGACCGGTTTCAAATGAATTAACCGATGAACTGGCGGCTTCCTTTTTTCCCGCAGACTCAACCAGACTGGCCCACATGCGTCAGGCATGCCGTACCGCAAGCCGACTGGCCTATCAGATGGACTACGATGAGCAGACCGCGAAAAAAATCATCACCGCTGCTCTTTTTCATGATGTGGGCTATTCTGAAAAGCTTAACAAAACCGGATTTCACCCTCTCGACGGAGCGGCTTACCTCGCCCACTGTAACGCTCCCGAAGACGTAATCAGTGCTGTTCTCTGGCATTCCAGCACCCCGATTGAAATTGAGAATCTCCCCGAGATCAAAAAAATATACGACAACTTTCCCGGCCCGAACTACGACAGCCCTATCCATAAGGCAGTTGCATACGCGGACTTCAGGACCTCCCCCCTCGGCGAATCCTACTCTTTCGGCCAACGCATTGCTGAGCTTGAAAGCAGATTTGGAATCGGTTCAGTTCCGCCGTCCATAGCTCGCATGACTCTGCCATACGCCCGCAAGAATCAGCGGGATTATGCCAGCACCATCGCCTGTGCACAGGGTAAAAATCTGCCATGGATTTTCTGCGACATCGACAACACCCTGATCATGCCGGGAAAACGCATCGATCGCCGCACCCTGAACGCAATCAACCGCTACACCACAGCAGGCGGGCATTTCTCGCTCATTAGCGGAAAACATATGATCAGCGTCCCGCATCTGATCAGCTGCGTCGGCGACCACACACCGCATGTCGGAGTAAACGGTTCGGTAATTGTGCGCAACGGCAGGCTGGAGATTTTCGGTGAAACCATCACCCCCTTCAAAGCTATTGAAGACGCACTGCTGGAAGCAAATGTAAACTACGCGACCTATGTGCAGGATGGCATCTGGACCCGTTCTGATCTCAAAGCAAAAGAACTGGAGGACTTCGCCAACGTAGGTGAAATAATGCCCCAGTCCGGTCCTACCCCGGAAGAAAAAGGAGCCATTAAAATCCTGACCTTTTCCCATCGCGACCAGACGGAACAATGCGAACTTGTCCGCAATCTTGCCGATGCATACGGCATGAACTGCGTACGCACGGCCGAAGATTTCCTTGAGATAGGACCCGCCAGGCACGGAAAACATTCCGCCATGATGCAGATCATGAAAGAAGCAGGATGGTCGGACCTCAACTCCATCGCCATAGGTGACAGTGAAAACGACCTCACCATGTTCGGGCACGCAGGCATAAGCGCTGTCGTCGCCAATGCAGCAAGGGAGGCTTTGCCTTCGGCAGATATGATCATCCCGGCCTGCGAGGAATATGGTGTAGCCCGTCTTCTGGACACGCTTGTGGATTCAGCTCAAGACGGCTGCTGGTCCATCCCCTGCAACTGGCTTTCTGCCCATAAATAAAGACTTTTTTCAGTCCGGTTGCGACTTTCCGTCATTGTGCTATAAGAATCAGAGTTAAACTCTGAGCACTTTTCGCACTTTTAAGGAGGTCGCTCCGGTATGAAAAAATCCCTTATACTCAGCACTGCGGCAATTACACTCACTTTTGCCGTGTTATTGTTGACCTCCGGTTGCTCCAAAAACAGCACCGCTACCATCAACAACTGGGGCGCTGATCTGACCAAAGCCCTGACCACCGAAAATCCTTTTCAGGAAATTGAACTCTTTTACGGAACAGACCGACACTCCGGAGGAAGCACCGAACCGGCAAAAGCATACAATGCTGACCGGGGAGAACTCAGCTGGGGAGCCTGCTCTGTTGCCGTTCCATATGACAAAAAGATCAAGACCCTGAAAAAGTCCGCTTTCACCATGACTTCATACGGAATGCGTCCCGACGGAGAATATACGCTCAAGGATGTTCGCCCGCTTCCCCGGAAGTCAATTGAAACAATTTTACCCAAAAGACTGGCCAGATGCCCGGACAAATCCGCACTGGTTTTTATTCACGGGGTGGATGTTTCATTTGAGGAAGCCGCCCTGAGCACCGCACGCCTGAGCTACCATCTGCAATATCAGGGCGCACCCATCTTTTTCAGCTGGCCGGCTCAGGCGGAATACCTGCAGGATGAGAAAAATGCGCAATACTCAATTGCACAGCTGACCGAATTCATCAAAACGATCGCACAGACTCTGCAAGCGGAAGACATCTACCTGATCGGCGACGGCATGGGCTGCCTGCCGCTGTGCGAGGCAATGACAAAAGTAAAACTCGCTCCCGCTGATATGGCCCGCATCAGGGATTTGATCCTCATAACCCCGGATATAAACCGCACTAAATTTGCTGAAGACATACTGCCCCGAATGCATAACACAAGCGCTCATATCACGGTCTACACTTCAAACACCGATGATGCCCTGACCACCGCCCACAAAAACCGCGCAGGAGTCAGACTTGGCGATGTTTTAAATAACACAGACATGCCGGGGATCGATTTTGTGGACGCTTCCGCAGTCAGCACAAACATGAACGGCAAACCCATGGTCGTAAAAAAGACATCAATCTACAACGACATTTCAAGCATAATAAAATAGCATAAGTTTATCACAAATAAAGAACCGCGATACCTTTGAGGGTATCGCGGTTCTTTATTTGTTCTTCAAATTGCCGGAAAGCGGAGACTGATCGGCTAGGCACCTTCGTCTTCAATAAGATCGCCTGATGATGCCGCAGTACGGGCCAGATCATCACAGCGTTCGTTTTCCGGGTCTCCGGCATGTCCTTTGACCCAGCGAAAAGTCACATTGTGCTTTTCCAGTAGCGGAATGAACTGCAACCAAAGATCCTTGTTCTTAACCGGCTTCTTCGCCGCGGTTTTCCAGCCGTTTTTCTGCCAGTTATCAATCCACTTCTTAGTGAATGCATTTTTCACGTACTGGGAATCAGTGTAGAGGGTAACCTCGCATGGTTCTTTAAGCTCAGTCAGGGCCGCGATAACCGCCCGCATTTCCATGCGGTTGTTGGTTGTTTTCCGGTAGCCCTGTGAGAGTTCCTTACGGTGTTCGTTAAATAGCAGCACCGCCCCGTATCCGCCCTTTCCGGGATTACCGAGACAGGAGCCGTCTGTATATATGGTAAGTTTTTTCTTGGACATTTACCTTCATTATTCCTTGTGTGCTGATGACTCCGGGTCGGACAGGCTTCTATTTCCGTCTGTATAAACTTTAGGGACTGCCTGATTGGCATCGACATTGACCAGCCGGTCCCAGATCATGGACAGACAGGTCATGAGTGAAGTCGGCCACTCATCATCAGAAAAATGGTTTACAAAATGTTTATTCTCAAGCTCCGAAATAAACCCCTTGCCCAAAGCATGCGCCACAAGACCGGGAAAATGCATACCCACACCCTGAGTAGGCGGCGAAATGACAATCAATAATTCTTTGGGATCAACTTCCTGAGACGTAATAGGATCAAGAATTATCTGAATACGGACTTTGACCCCGAATTCAGACCGCATACTGCGAATGAATCCCTGCACGAAATCCCTTTCTGAACGGCTCAAAACCTTGGTCTGGTCCCAGAGAGCGTTACGGGCCTGTATTTTCTCCAGAGTGGATTGGTTATTTACCCAAAATGCATAAACAACCAGACCGAGAACAATAACCATCCCGATCAACCTGAGAAACTTTTCCGCGCCGGTCTTACCCTGAGGTTTAATAAACAGTGCCATGGATCATACCCTGTGCTGCTTGAGTGATTGAAATCAGATTTGAAGAAGTACCTTCAAGTGCTTATGGTATCAAGTATTTGCTTTCATGTAAAAATAGAAGCTAAGCACTCAGCTCAGCCGCCAGCCGGGCAAGCATGCTTTCCACACGATTCCTGATTTCGGCAAGCTGAGCCTTTGATGAAGCTTCAAAACGAAGCGTCAAAGCCGCCTGTGTGTTGGAAGCCCGGACCAGAGCCCAGCCGCCATCAAAGACAACGCGCACTCCGTCTATATCTATTACTTCATAGTCCTCAGCAAGCTCTAGCGCCGCCCTCCGCACCAGCTCAAACTTGATTTCCTCGGGGTATTCCACGCGCAGTTCCGGGGTGAAATATGTCTGCGGCCATTCCTCCCACATTTCTGAAACCGGAACCTCTGAACCGGAAAGGATCTCCAGCAGCCGCAGCGCGGAATAAAGCCCGTCATCAAATCCGTAAAAACGGTCAGCAAAAAAAATGTGCCCGCTCATCTCACCGCCGAGGCCGGCCCCGGTTTCGATCATCTTGGCTTTCATCACAGAATGTCCGGTACGGGCCATGAGCGGATTACCGCCATGCCGGGCCACATCATCGAAAAAGAGATGGCTGCATTTCACATCGGCAACCACGGTTTCCCCGGGCTTTCTTTCCAGCATTTCACGGGCATAGAGGGCCAGCAGACGGTCTCCGGGTACCAGCCGCCCTTTTTCATCTACAGCTCCGATCCGGTCAGCATCGCCGTCCAGCCCGATACCTACCTCTGCACCATGCTGAACAACAGCCTTAAAAAGATCGCCCATATATTCGGCAACCACCGGGTCAGGATGATGGTTGGGGAAATCCCCATCAGGTTCGCAATATTGCGGAATAACCTCGGCTCCAGCCCGGCGCAGCAGCTCCAGAGCTATATGCCCTCCGGCACCGTTGCCGCCATCCAGAACAACCTTGACAGCACGCTTAAGCTTGATGCCTGAAAGCAGATCATCCATGTAGAAGGGGACTATATCGTGGTAAGAGATAACACCGGTTCCTTCGCTGAATTCACCGGACGCCATTATTTCATATATCTGCTGGATATCATCGGTATGGATGGTTGTTTCGCCCTCCCAGACCTTGAAGCCGTTGAATTCAGGAGGATTGTGGCTGGCGGTGATCATCACCCCCGCTTTATAGTTCAGTTTTTTAGCCGCGAAATAAAATGCTGGAGAAGGGACTAGGTTAAGAAACAGGACATCAACGCCGGAAGCATTCAACCCCCGCCCCATTGCCTGCTGATAGCCCGGTGAGCTGTGGCGGCAGTCATGGCCGACCACTGCGCGGTCCCACCCTTTTGACCTGAACCATGTGCCGCAGGCCAGTCCAAGCCGCTCGACCCACTCTTCATCGAAATCATGATCCACAACTCCACGGATATCGTAAGCCCTGAATATCTCTTTTTTGATTTCTTTCACTGAATTCTCCATCGTGGTTTTTTTATTTTTATCGGCAGATAAAAGTTAACTTTACATGTGTCAAAACTTCATAAAAAAATAAACAATTTTTAAACGTACTGATTTTAAGGTTTTATCTTTAGAACAATTTGATATAATCTGTGCATATTTGCTGACGCGTCGCAGGTAACGAATAACTGCCATCTGCTTTTTGATTATAAATGCGTTGACGCGGTTATTATTTCATTAACATTTCGATCCGCATATCCGATTTTCCTTGATATGTGGGTCTATCTCACCTATCAAATATACATGAACTGGGACTGGGACAAATTATCCGAACAACGGCAGAGGAATAAAGGCGGAGGAGGAGCTCCTAAACCGCCGAATGTGGACGATATCAACTCCACGATCAAAAAACTCCGCGGTACCGGCTTGCCGGGCGGAAAATTTATCATCATCGGCATCATCCTGCTCTGGTTTCTTTCCGGGGTATACATTGTAGAACCGGATGAAGTCGGTGTGGTAACCAGATTCGGTAAGTACGTAAGTACAACAACACCGGGACCGCATTACCATCTTCCGATTCCCATTGAATCGGTCATGAAACCCAAAGTTTCACAGATCAGACGTGTGGAAGTGGGTTTCCGTTCTTACGGCTCTTCGCGCTCCTTTACTCAGGGACAATCGCGCAACGTGCCGGAGGAATCTCTTATGCTGACCGGTGATGAGAACATCGTTGATGTTCAATTCATCGTGCAATACCAGATCAAAGATCCGGTTGACTACCTTTTCAAAGTCAGCAATCAGGCGAAAACCATTCAGGATGCTGCCGAAGCGGCCATGCGTGAGATCATCGGTAAAACCAAGATCGAGCTGGCCCTGACCACCGGTAAACTCCAAATTCAGACCGAAACCAGAAACCTGCTGCAGGAAATTTCAGACCGCTACAAACTCGGGGTCAATGTTCTCGCAGTGCAGTTGCAGAACGTGCATCCACCGAACGAGGTTGTGGACGCGTTTAAAGACGTTGCGTCCGCGCGTGAAGATAAAAGCCGCTACATCAATGAAGCGGAAGCCTATCGCAACGACATTCTGCCTAAGGCAAGAGGTCAGGCTGCGGTTATCCTGAACAAAGCTGAAGCCTACAAGGAGACCAAGATCCGTCAGGCAGAAGGTCAGGCTAAACGTTTTATGGCTGTTTACAAAGAATACCAGAAGGCCAAGGATATTACGGTAAAACGTCTGTATCTGGAAACAATGCAGAACATTCTTGCCAATCCTAAAGTCACCAAGGTTATCCTTTCCGATGACGCGGCCCAAAAGGCACTCCCGTTCCTCTCTCTGGACGGAAAGGGACTTCCCATCCACAACGGTAAAAAATAGGGGATATGAATATGAGTTTACTCAAAAAAGGTTCCGCTCCCCTGGCAATTCTGATTATCGTTGCCGTGCTGGGGATCGCCCAAAGTGCATATATAGTTAAGCAGACCGAAAAAGCCATCGTGCTCCAGCTCGGTAAACCGAAAGCAGGACCGATGGGACCGGGGCTGCATTTTAAACTGCCCTTTGTTCAAAACGTGATCTACTTTGACTCACGCCTTCTGGAATATGATGCCCGCCCGGCTGAAATCCTGACCAAAGACAAAAAGAACATGGTCGTGGATAACTACTCCAAATGGCGCATTTCAGATCCGTTACTGTTTTACCGCACAGTGCGTTCCATTCCGCGCGCTCAGGCCCGGCTTGATGATATCATCTATGCTGAGCTTCGCGTTGCCCTTGGACGTTACACGCTGATTCAAATCATCTCCAGTGACCGTACTTCCATCATGGAAGAGGTTACTCAGACTTCAAACCTCCTGCTCAAGCCCTACGGCATTGAAGTCCTTGATGTCCGCATCAAGCGTACGGACCTGCCGCCGGAAAACGCCCGTGCTATTTACGGACGTATGAGAGCTGAACGTGAACGTATGGCTAAGCAATACCGTTCACAGGGTAATGAAGCGGCGGCCCGCATTACCGCTCAGGCCGATAAGGAAAGAGCAATCACAATCGCCGATGCGAACCTCAAAGCTGAGATTCTGCGAGGTGAAGGTGATGGTAAAGCAACCAAGATCTACGCCGACAGCTTCGGCAAGGCTCACAAGTTCTATGAATTCAAAAAGTCTCTCGAAGCTTACGAAGCAGGATTCAAGGACAACACCAAGTTCATCCTTTCGCAGGAAAATCCGTTCTTGAAGTTTATGAAGTAGCCAGCTTTAGTCAAATAGCTTGGCAAACTCGACATAAAAAGAATAAGCCCGTAGTATCTTAAAAGATATTACGGGCTTTAATTTTGCCGGAGAGATAACATGAAAAACTGCAAACACCTCATCGTCGGGGCCGGGATTACGGGCGGAACCATCGCAAGACGCATTGCCGAAGACCTTGGCGAGCGGGTTATAGTCATAGACAGACGCGGCCACATAGGCGGTAACTGCCACAGTCATATAAATGAAGACACGGGCATAGAGATTCACAGCTACGGCACCCATATTTTCCATACCAAAGAACGCCGGGTCTGGGATTTCATGAACCGGTTTACAGAATTCAACGGTTACAGACATAAGGTGGTAACCACTTATCAGGGCCGCACATTCCATATGCCGGTCAACCTGCAGACCATCAATTCATTTTTCGGAATCAGCTTAAAACCGCACGAAGTCGAAGGATTTATCCAGAGCAAAAGTGCGCAGGAAAACATAACCGATCCGCGGAATCTGGAAGAAAAAGCAATCAGCCTGATCGGCCGGGAATTATACGAGGCTTTTGTTAAAGGATACACCCTCAAACAATGGGAATGCGACCCGAAAGAGCTGGACGCATCGATAATTACCCGCCTTCCATTCCGGCACACATATGAATGTGACTATTTCACCGACCGTTATCAGGGGCTGCCGTGGGAGGGTTATGAAAAACTATTTGAGCGTCTGCTGGATCACGAACTGATTGAAACCCGGCTGAATACGGATTTCTTTTCTGTCCGGGACAAAATACAGCAAGACTGCAACATATACTACACCGGCCCGGTGGACAGCTATTTTGCATACTGCCATGGAGAGCTCACATGGCGTTCCCTGCGTTTTGACTACCGGGTGGAAGATGTGCCTGACTTTCAGGGCACCTCGGTCATGAATTACGCGGATATCGACGTGCCTTACACTCGCATTCATGAATACCAACACTTGCACCCGGAAAGGGAAAACAAAAGCGGCAGAACCGTCACAGCACGCGAATTCTCCATGAAATGGATACGAGGCGAAGAACCATACTATCCGGTCAATACAGATGAAGACCGCAAACGTCTTGAACTATATCAGGCGGAAGCGGCAAAGCTCGTAAACGTCCATTTCCTCGGAAGGCTGGGACAATACAAATATTATGATATGGATAAGGCCGTGCTGGCGGCGCTGGAGTTTTGCGACGAAATATAAAGCCAGAATTTCAATAGTTGGCCTGCGACAGGCATATCCCGGCTATCTCTAATCAAACGCAAGGGATTCCAGAATAGAATTGGAGACCAGCATACCGTTCTTGGTAAGCCGGAGATAGCCGGCGCTCATGCGCAACAGACCATTTTTATGTAGGGCGCTGATTAACTGACTTTTTTCTTTAATCAGATCCCGACCGGTAAGTTCCGTATAATCCGAGAGCTTAAGGCCTTTTGTGGTCCGCAAACAAAGCATGATGAGTTCCTGCGCCTTAATTTCATCGGTGAGTTCTTCAAAATCATCCCCCGCAAAACCTCCTCGTACAGCGGCGTCATACTCATCAAGATACCGCGGATTGGTGAATCTGCGGTTGCCTAATGTAGATACAGCGGAAGGACCTAGACCGAGATAATCCAAACGGTCCCAGTAACCCTGATTATGGCGGGATATAAAACCCATGCGCGCGAAATTTGAAATTTCATACTGAATGTAACCCATGGATTCCAGATACTCGGCCCCGTAAATAAACATACGGGCCTGCTCTCCTTCGGGAGGCAGTTCCATATCGATATCTTCCGCCCGCTGCCCGAAAACAGTACCCGGTTCGATTGAAAGTCCGTAACAGGACATATGCTCCGGCTTCAGCTGAACAACAGCTTTGAGCTCGTTATTCCAGTCTTTAAGCTTCTGACGCGGCAGGCCCCAGATAAGATCAATGCTGATATTGCCGAAACCGGCCTTACGGGCCATGTAATAAGACTCAGCGGCCTGCCTCGCCGAATGCGGACGGCCGAGAGTTTCGAGGTTACGGTCATCGAGGGACTGAAAACCGAGGCTGAGCCTGTTGATGCCCATATTGTAAAGGGCTTTGAAATAAGAAAGGTCGTTAGCGGAATCGGGGTTGGCTTCAAGGGTAATTTCCATTCCCTTGGTGAAGCTGAAATGCTTGCGCAGTGCATCCATAATCAGCTCAAGCTGAAAAGGAGAGATCAGGCTCGGTGTACCTCCACCGAAGTAAACCGTGCCGATACTCGCTTTTTTTAACCTTTTTCCCCAGAGTTCAATCTCTGAAAGCAGGGTTTTCATGTACCATGCAAAACTCACCTGCTCAAACGGCTGGGAATGGAACGCACAATAATTACACTTACGTTTGCAAAAAGGTACGTGGATATAAACCAGAAGATTTCTGGCTTCCTTGCCGTCTCCACGCAATAGCGGAGCATTAAAAAAAGCGGGAGTAAGTCCCATCAAAAATCCTTATCTTTATCTGCTGATCCACAGAGCAGAGCCCTCCAGTTGATGAAGGAATTTTACACAAAGCGAACGGGGAAATAACTTCTCTATCGCGGTATTGTCATGCTTACCGCGTCCGACAGCTACTACGGCATAAGGTTTTTTGGCTGTATGCTGTAAAACAGCCTTAACAACATCATCCCCATCAACAACAAGTTCCTTGATCCGTTCCGGGGCTACGCCGTTACCTTCTAGATGCTCGCGCGTAATTCTGAAAATATCTTCCGATGTTGCCGAGCCCTTTTCCTTGGAATTGCGCACATGGAGCATGGTGATGTCATGACCTGCGTTATCGCCGAGCATAAACCCGACATGATCCGCAATCCTCTGCGAAGGGGAATCCTCGTCTACACAAAGAAGGATATCCTTACGCGGAATCTCCTGCGGGCATTTACAGAACCAGAGCGGAAAATCAATCTCTTCCCAGATGACCTTGGCCCCGACGCTGTATTCAAAAAATTCTTCAATCACAGACTGGGTCTGCCGGCCCAGTATGACTGCGTCATACATGCCTTTGTGCCCTTCCTGGACGATCTCACGGGTAACATTTCCCCGTGACTGAATACTTTTGATATCTATTTTGCTTTCTTCGCAAAAACTATGATCAATAAACCACTTGCGGGTTTCTTCGAGTAACTGACGCCCCTTGTCGAGAGTTCCCTTTCCCCACGAGCCTTTCGGAGGCGCTACATTGAACAGAGTCAACCGCACATCGCAAGGCGAATGAAAGAAATCCCTTATGAACCTGACCGCATATGATGCCGTATAGTCCGCCCGCACACAAACCAGAAGATGCTTTTCCATGTTCATCCTATCCTGTTGCTGTCAAAAACCGAATTGCTTCAAGAGACAGAATCCTGATCAGGATAACCATTGAAAAGCATTAAAACAAGATAAGTTTTTTACAACTCTTTTGTATAACGCTCATTTTCGCTGAACAGACAACCGCAATACTGCTGCCGGTAGATTCCCATCTCCTTGGATCTCTCAATGCCATCTTTCCAGCCTTCCCGGAAATCATGATAATAGAATTTACAGTCACTTTTCCCGGCTATATCCCTGCCAAGCCCGGCAATACGGTCATGCTGCTGGAATTTACTGTAAAGCAGGGTGGTGGTGTAAAAATCAAATCCGCCGCGTTTAGCCAGAGAGAGAGTTCTTTCCAGACGATCCGCATAGCAATGAAAGCAACGGTTAGCCTCGCGGAAAGCCGCATTGCGGAACCATTTTTGAGAATCGTATTCGTCCAGTCTGCCGATGACTTTCACATTCATCTTATCACAGACTTCAAGAAAACCTTCCCGCCTGCGCACATATTCCTGCAGGGGATGAATATTCGGATTGTAGAAAAATGCGCTGACCTCAAAACCATGATCGCGTAATGCGTCGATAGTCGTAATGGAGCAAGGCCCGCAACAGGCGTGAAGCAAAATTCTTTTGGAGGACATATCTGGAACGACTCAGCTCGCTATAAGCGAAGCTTATTGAAAAGTTTTGGGGTTGGCCCCCGGCGGCGATGCCGAGGGCCTAAAATCTACTCATTCCATTGGATTTCAATATTAATCTTGGTATCGAACATCTTTTCGTAATGGATGACCGCGTCGCGTTTGTGGTTGAGCAGGTAAAGGGCCAGCTCTTCCTCACATTCATAAAGCAACGGCGATTCCGCATTCGGTCTGCGCAGCATGTTGTAAATATCTTTCAGCGCCTGCATTGCCTGCCATTCCATATTCCGGCGGATTCCTGTTCCGTCACAGCAGGGACAGGGCTCGGTGGAAACAGCAATGGCGGATGAACCGAGACGTTGGCGGACCAGTTCCATAAGCCCGAAACGGGAAATACGTCCCACATCAGTACGGGCACGGTCCCCTTTGAGCGCGGCGCGCATGGTTTTTTCAACCTCACGGCAATGCTTGGGGTCCTTCATCTCGATGAAGTCAATGACCACCTGACCGCCAAGGTCGCGCAGCTTAAGCTGGCGGGCAATCATTTCAGCACTTTCCTTGTTGGTCTTCAGCGCCATTTCCTTAAAATTTCGTTCGCCACCGATCTTGCCGGAGTTGATGTCGATTGCGGTCAAGGCTTCGGTCTGGTCAAAGACAAGACGGCCCCCTGAAGGCAGATTGACCTCACGACCGTAAATCTGCTCGATCTGCTTAACCAGATTGAACCGCTCCCAGAGAGATTTGTCGGTATCGGAATGCAGTTTGACCAGATTCGAGCGGCGGGGAAATGAGAGAGTCGCCAGCTTCTTTACCTGCGCAAGGGTTTCCTTGTCGTCGACCCATATTTCCACCACGTCGGAAGAGAGGTAATCGCGGACAGAACGGGCAGCCAGCCCCATTTCCTCGTAAACGAGGGACGGAGGTTTGGCGTCCTGCCCTTTTTCACGGATATCGTTCCAGAGGCGGGTCAGAAATTTAAAATCACGGCGCAGGGCTGATTTGCTCTGGCCTTTACTGGCGGTCCGCACGATAACGCCCACGCCGTCACCGGGATTGACTTCGTCAATCACTTCCTTAAGCCTTTCACGTTCTTTCTCATCTTCGATCTTACGAGAAATACCGATCTGTTCCCGGCCGGGAGTTAATACAAAATAACGTCCCGGTATGGACAGATACGACGAAAGGAACGCACCTTTCTTGCCGGTAGGTTCCTTTACTACCTGTACAAAAATTTCCTGTCCGGGCTTAAGCACCTTCTGGAGAAGGGGGTAGCGATGCCCTTTTTTGAGCTTGTAAGTGCCCTGATAATACTCAGGGTGCACCTCATCAACCTGCAGAAAACCGTTACGTTCGGCTCCGTAGTTGATGAATGCCGCCTGCAATGCGGCGTCTATGTTATGAATGTAACCTTTGTAGATGTTACCTTTGGTCTTGGCCTGATGGAGCATTTCAACATAATACTCAATAACCTGACCTTCCTGAGTCAGCGCGACTTCAACCTGTTCTCCAGGGAGTACGCTGATAAACATTTTTTCTTTTTTCTTCTGTTTTTTACCTGTCATTTTTAATCCAAAGAAAAGTTTTAAATTTTCTCCGAATCCAGAAGCTTAATTCATGATTCTCCGTCAAGCCTGCAATCGTAATAGATATCATTTTCTGTTTGCCTGACGTGCAGTTTGCCGCTTTTTTCCAGTTCCGCAAGCACCTGTTCCACCCTCTGTAAGGGAATCTCAAGAGCTCCGGCCAGCTGTTGCGCGGTTTGCGGCCTGCGCATGATAGAAGCCTGAATCCGGTCAAATGCGTGGGAACCTTCGCCCTGCACATGGGCCAAAGTCTCCGCACCGCTCCTTTTCTTTGCGCCGGTTTCCGGACCGCAATCCCTGTTTTTACAAGGCGCGGCATCAAGAACCTTTTTCCAGCGGCCTAAAGTCTCGGTATCAACCGGACCGGCCTTCTCCAGAGTACCTGGACGCGAAAGAGTGACCACATCAATGCGGTCCGGGGCAAGCTCGGAACAAAAATCCTTCATAAGATGAAGGTTTTCATCCGAATCGTTGTATCCCTGTGAAAGGAGCACTTCCAGAAAGATCTTACCATTGAATTCCTTGCGGAATTCGATCAGGGCTTTGGCAATTGCCGTGGGGTCAACCCCTTTGCACGGCCTGTTTATGGCCCTGAATTCCGAAGCAACAAGGGAATCCATGGATGGAAGCACCACATCAGCTTCCAACAATTCCTTTCTCACTTCGGGGTCCGTCATGGTAGTCGCGTTTGTAAGCACGGCCACTGGCATAGACGGGAAAAGTTTTTTTATGCCACGAATAATTTCAGGCATTTCTACGTTGAGGGTCGGCTCTCCCAAACCTCCCAGAGTTATTACTTCGGGCGGCTGATGTCCCTCCTGCTTCCAGTTCTCAAGTTCAGCAAGAATCGCAGCCGCGGGAACATAAACTTCGCGTTCATCGGTAAGCAGATCAGTTTTGCCTACTTCACAATAAACACAATCCATGGAGCAGACTCTGCGTCCGAGCAGGTCCAACCCCAGTGAGCGCCCTATCCTGCCGGAAAAAACCGGCCCGAAGACATAGCTATAACCCATAACGACCTCAGCAAGAAGCAAAAAATGTTTTTATTTTGATGTGCTTCGCGCTTAACCAGATGATTTGCCTCCGGCGGGCTAAGGAGCCGCGTCATTTTGAAGGCCCGATAATTTCCAGAGCCGGACGGCAAAACGCCCTTTAATAAATCCAACTGTATTTTTTGCGGGAGATGTATAAAAATAACTGCGCGAAAATAAATTTTATTCAATGCGGTAGTTAAGCATTTATGCTTAAATGTCAAAAAACACAAGTTATATATGTTGGTAAAGTTGCATAGAAAGTGCCATATGCAAGGCACAAGAAAAATACAGGAACGACACGCATTCCAACATACGTGAGTTTCGGTGTTTTTACAGCAACGCAGCAGACGATGCTTTATATGCAGCCTTGACTTTATGCGCTTTCGTCCGTAATCGGGCCGTAGATCAATTCAGGAGGAAGTCTCATGCTTGAAGCTGGACAATTAATTTTGCTTATCAACCCCAAAGGCAAGCGCTATCTGCGCATGATCAATGAAGGGGAAGAAATACACACCCACGACGGAATGATGTTGACCGACAACATCCTCGCTGCCGGGTTCGGTAAAGTTGTGGAAACCCATCTGGGCCACAAATATCAGATTCTGAAACCGACCATCTACGACATCATCAAGGGCCTCAAACGCCAGACCCAGATTATGTACCCCAAAGAGATCAGCTATCTGCTGCTCAAACTGGGAATCGGCCCCGGAACCAGAGTTGTTGAATCAGGATCAGGATCAGGCGGACTGACCACCGCGCTGGCTTTCTATGTTGGTGATACCGGTAAGGTATATACCCACGAAAAACGCCCCGAATTTTACAAGCTGGTCCGCAAGAACCTCGAATGGGCCGGACTTGAAGACCGCGTGGAGCAGTTCAACCTGAACATCGAAGACGGCTTCCTCGCCAGCGATTGCGACGCCCTCTTCCTCGACGTACCGAATCCTTGGGATTACCTGCATCACATCCCGAAGGCAGTTATCCCCGGCGCAATGTGCGGTTTCCTGCTGCCGACCACCAATCAGGTCAGCGACCTTTTAAAGGCCATGGAAGACATGCCCTTTGAAGAGCAGGAAGTCTGTGAAATTTTAGTGCGTAACTACAAGCCCATCGCAGAACGTCTGCGCCCCGAAGACCGCATGGTAGGCCACACCGGATACCTCGTCTTCGCCCGCAACATGGCCGGCTGCGAAATGAGCGTGGAACCGCCCAAGAAAAAGCGTGAGAATCGCGGCAAGCCCGCAGCTGATAAGTATCATGTAGATAGAAAGGACATGATTCACGCCAAGAAAGATGTTCCTGAAGCTACCGAAGCGACTGAAGAGAAGAAAGCTGAATCTTCTGATGAGGAAAAGGCTGAATAGATTTCAGTTGTAGATAGTTGAAGATGTTATGATGAAAGCCGGATCTCTTTTGGGAGGTCCGGCTTTATTTTATGATAAACAGTAACTACAAGCTAAGTTGAGTATAAAATTCCCTAAACGCGACAACCTGATCATATATTTCAGTTGTCAGAACTTTAAATTGATCAGGCTCAATTTTATCAGAATCAATACAATTAGCTGCTAACAAAGAACGAAATAAAGCAAGAGAAAAGGCTTGACAATTCAATGATTTTTTAGGGTTGAACTCGATATCGGTAAATGCTCTATAGTCTTTTACACCTTCGATTAACTCCTTATTTTTAAGCAATGTATTTACATACAGCCAATCATAAAAAAAGGTCTTCGGCTCCAACTCAAAAAAGTAATGAAAAAAACGAAAAGCCTTTAAAGGGCCAGAATTTTTTATTCTTTGATCTTTTTTAGCTGCCCGCGAATCAGAAAAAATTAAATCTTTATACGGTCCTCCTTGCTCAAAAACCTTGCTTCCTTGAAAAGCTGATTCAACAGAGAACTCTCTGTCCCCACCCAAAGTTTTTGATTTCAAATTGAACGCACTCAAACAAACTCCTATTTCTTCAGGAGACTTACTCGATACTTCAAGAATCTTGTCAATTCCTTTTTGTCGAGCATTTAAGTGCAAATCAGCTATTGATTTTTGCTTTTGGGATACAGAATATCCTGAAAACCATTTAAATTCAGTAGGAACAATCCTAACCCCTAAGCTATCCAAAGAAGCAACGTATACAGGTCTATTTGCCATATCAAAATTATATAAAATTATTAATGTTTAAAATATTTTCCAAAGGCACTAAATTTGGAATTAACACCTCTGACTTCTCTGCTCTAGCTTTTCGTGCCATATTACCATCTTCATTAAAATCTAGCCAATCATAAATCCCCTCAACATCTATACTAGTAATAGCTTCTGCATTTGCAAGTATATCCACTCCAGCCTTGTTTGAGACATCGTTACAAAACCTAACACCATCAATATCTAGTATTTGGAGTGTGATTTCAAGCCAACAGATACTGTTTATTCGACCATTACTTACAGCAGTGTACGCCATTGGATGCTGATTTAAAAATGCCAAATGAACAAATTCATCAACGCCTTTAAATCTATCAGCATCATGAGACCAATTATTACCTCCATAAATTACACCCTCTACACTTTTTTCTTCCAATCTTCTCAACGACAGTATTCCACCGTTTGCAATAATAGACGGAATATTACCTCTGTCTGTAAAATGATAAATTTTAGTAACACCTCGACCATTCAATATTGTTTTCATATATTACCTCCATTTTTTATCGAATGTGCGACTATTGCAATCATAATAACCAACCGTTGAGCAAAAATAAATACATATGTAAAAACAAAAGCCCCGGAACCAAATTTGTCGGCGGGGCTTTTAAATCTCCAACAAACGAAGAACTTTATAAATACCTACCTCACCCGCTCCAAAACCCCACACAAACTCTTCAATACATACCCGGCAATCAATTTCTTAATCCTCATAAAGAACCAAGGCCTCGGCAATAACATCACACATCGGCTGTCCACTTCCGCTGACACCCTCAACACAAGCTTCAAGCCATCCATGTTGTAATTTTTCTATATCTATCCCGTACCCGGCGTTATCAGCTAATAACGATAAAAATTCACGAAGGGCTCTGCCATTCCCCTCGCGGAATGGATGGGCTAGATTTAACTCGATCATATAATACGCTGCCCGTTCCACAAAATCAGCAGGATCGTAGTCTTTTATATACTGCTCGCCTTTCAATTCAGACAAAAGAACATTTACAACGCCTTCTATATGTCGTGGATTCGCGAAAAGAGTAGAGCCTTTACTTATGGAAACATTTCTCTCAGTTCCAGCCCAGTCATACACATCTTGAAATAGATGAAAGTGGATATCTTTAAGATGCCGGTAATCAAAAGATCCTTCCGGCATATCTTCCATCATACGATTGGCAACAGAAAGGCGCTCGAATTTATCAAGCGCCTCTTTATTTTCATATCCGCCTTTATTTTTCAGCACGGATGAACCATCGTAAGTATATACGTCGCTATGGGCGTATCGCGTGGGCATGCTCTGGAAACCGTTCTTTCAAAAGAGTTGTGCGTTCTTCAAAAGAACATTCCTTCTGGATGCACTCTTCAAAAACACTGAGTTCTTCAGCAGTTAAATACAATCCTTCAATTCCCAAAGACGCTTTTGCGTGCATAAGACGACGTCGCAAAATTTCCTTTTTCCTTTTCGGACGTTTGGCTGTATTGAAATTATATTTAGCTGTTTTAATCATGGGAAAATAATAATACTTGGAGAATAAAAAGGCAACCGCAAGAACCGGCCTGCTTAAAGGAGCACCCTTATGGAACCATCCACAATGAACACCATCCTCACTGTTGTCATCATCCTCGGAGCTACAATTCTGCCCTTTATACTGGGCACCAGATTGCGGCGCACAAAGCCGGGAGTGCTCTGGATCGGGCTGGTACTCTGTTTTATTTTCGGGCCTGCCGGGCAGATTTATGTGGAGGGCTGGATTCCGTGGTTTTTGCTTGTACTCGGGGTCTGCCTCGGCGCACAGCAACTCCTTTCACCGCAACTTGCGATGCTCGTTATGGCTGTATCTTCGCCTCTGGTCATTTTTTTCAGAATGCGCCGCTAACGCTCCTGCGCATTCGGGTCCCGGCAGGGGCAAAGCAGCCCGCGTAACATATCACCCATAGCCTTTTCCATCCGGTCCCAGCCAACTTCATCCTGCAGGCTTACGCCGCCGTAATGCTTGGTGTTTAAAGAACGTATGGAAAGGTAGGATATGGCTCCCCCCAAAATCGCCACCGCGGCGGCAAGGTCTACATCATCGGGGACATCCGGGGTCATGTGCTCAAAAAATTCCAGCGCGGTTCGCACCCTCACATCCTCCAGAAGATCCGAGAGCTGCGTTCGTTCAAGCATTTCCCAAGCAAGCAGACGTAGTGTATCCGGCCTTGTCTCCAGAGTCCGACGCAGGGCGGTGAAAAATGCGGCCACCTGCTTTTCCGGCTCTACTTCCGGAAATTCTACAGGCGCATTGGACAGTAACTCCTCGGTTGTGGGCCAGTACATCCCGGAGACGGCAAGCTCACTCATCAAATTTTCCAAGCCGTTAAAATAACGGTAAAGAATTTTACGGGACACCCCGGCTTTAAGAACTATCTCATCCACATCAAGGTTATTGAATCCTCTTTTGGCAGCGCATTTGTAGGCGGCATGCAGGATTTTACGGCGTGTAGCGGTAAGTGTATTGATAGGTACTACTTTTAATGTCATATGCCGGCCTTTTGCTGATAGATTTATTTGCAGATAGTTGCGGATAACTTATAATCTCTTTGCATCTGAAATTATAACATATTTAAAAAGTAACTCCACTCTGATTTTAGTCAAGGAATCCGATAGCGCATGGTGTTACTTTTGTTTTTATTAATTTTAGCACATAATGCGGAAACTCAAACTTGCAGAAAACATACGGAGACAATGAATGGGGTCTAGAATTCTTGTAATCAATCCCGGTTCCACTTCTACTAAGGTGGCAATTTTTAACGATGAAAAATTATGCTTTGACGCAGAAGCAAACCACCCCCGCGAAATTATAGATAAATTTTCCAATGCAATGGAGCAGAAAGAGTTTCGCAGTGCGGCTATTATGGAACTTATTAGAGATGAGCTTCAGCAGGGTACACCGGATATGGTCGTAGGCCGCGGAGGATTGCTTAGGCCTATCCCCGGAGGACCTTATACAATAACTGATGAAATGATCTCCGACCTTGAAAACGAGCGCTATGGCTCCCATTCCTGCAATCTGGGAGCAATCATTGCCCGTGAGTTGGCTGAAAAATGGTCTGTCCCTTCAATTATTATGGACCCGCCGGTTACTGATGAAATTGAGCCGCGAGCCAAAATCACCGGTCTGCCGGAAATCACCAGACGCAGCGTATTTCATGCCCTCAGCCAGCGAGGAGCAGCGCGCAGTGTCGCGGCTAAAATGGGACTGGACTATGAAAAATCAAGATTTTTAGTCGCTCACATGGGCGGAGGGATTTCCATTGGGGCCCATCGCGAAGGTAAAATTGTCGATGTCTTAAACGGGCTTGACGGCGAAGGCCCCTTCACCCCTGAACGTTCCGGCACTCTTCCACTGGTCCCGCTCATCGAGCTTGTGGAATCCGGCAAATACAGCTGTGCGGAGTTAAAAAAAACCATCACCTCCGGCTGCGGCCTGCTCGGTCTGACCGGAACCAACGACCTCCGCTTGATTGAACCGCGCATAGATGCGGGTGATGAGAAGGCTAAGCTGGTCTTTGACGGCCTAGTCTACAACATTGCAAAACACATCTGCTCGTACATTCCGGCCCTCATAAGCGAGGAAACGCGCAAGGCCCCGGCAGATGCAGTGATTCTAACCGGCGGTCTGGCCCGTAGCAAACGTCTTGTTACCGGTATAGAAAAGCTTGTCGGCTTTATTGCCCCAGTGCATGTGATCACCGGGCTGGAAGAAATGGAAGTAATGGGCCGCGGCGGTCTGGCTGTACTTCGCGGGGAAATGCGTCCACAGGATTATCGCGCCTAGCCTCTCTTTTAAAAAAAATTAATTTCCAACAGCTCAGCCTCTTGCTTTTTAAAGATAAAAACCTAATTTATACTTTGAAAGTATAAAAACTTGCCAAGCCTGAGGCTTGAGCGTAAAATAAACTATACTAAAATGGTATGAAATTAACTTAAAAAGCAACTTTTTTCTATTTCTCTATCCTTTAGAAGAGGGTATGCTTTAAATAATCTTACAAACCTGACTCGCACAACGAATATGCGGAGGATAATATGTGGGAATACACAGACAAGGTTCAGGAACACTTTCTCCACCCACTCAATGTAGGGGTAATTGAAGACGCTGACGCCATCGGTGAAATCGGATCACTTTCCTGCGGGGACGCCCTGCGGCTTTTTCTCAAAATAGATGAGAATGAACGGATTCTGGATGCCAAGTTTCAAACTTTCGGCTGTGCCAGCGCGATTGCTTCCAGCTCAGTACTTACAGAAATCATCAAGGGCATGACTCTTGATGAAGCCAGCAAGGTTACCAACAAGGAAATTGCCGAAGCTCTCGGCGGGCTTCCTAAGGAAAAGATGCATTGTTCGGTTATGGGACAGGAAGCTCTTGAAGACGCAATCCGCAAGTATCGCGGCCTTGATGCAGCCCCTGCGCCGGAAGGTGAAATTGTCTGTAAGTGTTTCGGCGTCACTGATGTCCAGATCAGACGGGCAGTTGAAGAGAACAAGCTGACCACCCTTGAAGAAGTGACCAACTTCACCAAGGCCGGTGGAGGCTGTGAAGAATGTCATGATCGGATTCAGGAGATCATTACTGAAACCATCACCGGCGAAGCGGCCAAGCCCGCACCGGAACCGGAAAAGCCGGCCAAGATGACCAACATCAAGCGTTTCCAACTGGTCTCCAAGACTATTGATGAAGAAATCCGCCCGGCCCTGAACAAGGACGGCGGCGACATTGAGCTTATCGACATTGACGGGCACGATGTGATTGTATCCCTGCGCGGATCATGCGTGGGTTGCCCTTCCAGCGGACACACTCTCAAGGGATTTGTGGAAAGACGCCTCAAGGAAACCGTTGAACCAGAAATCACAGTACGGGAGGGCTAAAACATGTCAGTATATCTCGACAACAACGCCACGACAATGGTCGCCCCTGAAGTACGTGATGCGATACTTCCCCTGCTTGGAGACGAGTACGGCAACCCCTCCTCCATGCATCGCCTCGGAGGTCAGTCCGGCATGCTCATGGAACAGGCCAGGCAGAAAATCGCTGCTGGTCTGAACTGCTCTCCTGACGAGATCATCTTCACCTCCTGCGGCACCGAGGGAGACAACACAGCGATATTCTCCGCTCTGGAAGCCCAACCCGAGAAACGTCACCTCATCACTACCCGTGTTGAGCATCCGGCCGTGCTTAATGTTGCCAAGCATTATGAGCGCAAAGGTTATGATGTGACCTTTCTGTCGGTTGATTCAAAAGGTCTTTTCGACCTCGATCAGTACCGGGCGGCAATCCGGCCCGACACCGCCCTTATTTCGGTAATGTACGCCAACAACGAATCCGGCGTTATTTCCCCCATTCAGGAAATGGCAGAGATAGCCAAAGAACGCGGCGTGCTTTTTCATACTGACGCGGTACAAGCCGTGGGCAAAATCCCCATCGACCTGCAGACCCTGCCGGTCGACTACCTTGCCCTTTCCGGACATAAAATTCATGCACCCAAGGGCATCGGTGCTCTGTTCGTACGCAAAAATGCGCCCTTCCGCCCGTTTATGCTTGGCGGTCATCAGGAAAACGGCAGACGCGGCGGAACGGAAAACATTCCGGGCATCATCGGCCTCGGCATAGCAATGGAGCTGGCTACCAAGCACATCGATGAAGAAAACACCCGTGTGCGGGCCATGCGTGACCGTCTTGAAAAGGGGCTGATGGCTTCCATTCCCGACGCCATCATCAACGGCGATACGGAAAACAGACTGCCCAACACCCTGTCCATAGCTTTCAAGTACATTGAAGGTGAAGCCATGCTGCTTCTGCTGGACCAGTTCGGAATCGCTGCCAGCTCCGGCTCAGCGTGTACTTCCGGATCACTGGAGCCTTCGCACGTGCTCCGGGCAATGGGTGTTCCCTTTACTTTCGCTCACGGATCGCTACGTTTCTCCCTGTCGATCTACAATACCGATGAGGATATAGACCTCGTGCTTAAGGAACTTCCGCCCATTATCAGCAGGCTGCGCGAGATGTCCCCCTTCCGCCGGGGTGATGAAGGACTGGACTGGAAGGACGATCACGATCATTAAAAATTGTTATGCCTCCGGCGGCCGTAGAAACTTTCAGTCCGGCCTCACCTAGCTGTAAGAGGGAGTGGTTGCCAGCGCATAAAATTTACTGATAGTGAACGGAGCTTAATAACAGATTTAAGCCGCCGGAGGCATTTATGAATATACATGAAAATATGATTTCGCTGGTGGGTGGCACCCCGCTAGTGAAATTAAATAAAGTGAATGAAGGCTGCGTAGCAAACGTAGTTGCCAAACTGGAATTTTTTAATCCCTGCTCCTCGGTCAAAGACCGCATCGGTGTTTCCATGATTGAGGAAGCTGAAAAACGCGGTGACTTAAAGCCGGGTGCTACTGTGGTGGAACCGACCAGCGGCAACACCGGAATCGGACTGGCTTTTGTCTGCGCTGTGAAGGGTTATAAACTGGTGCTGACCATGCCGGAATCCATGAGTCAGGAACGCAAGGACCTGCTCAAAGGATTCGGCGCTGAGCTCGTGCTGACCCCCGCGGCCAAAGGCATGACCGGAGCGGTGAATAAAGCCAAAGAGATTGCGGACGCTAACCCGGATGCATTCCTGCCCCTGCAATTTGCAAACAGCGATAATCCACTTGCCCACCGTAATAAAACCGTAAACGAAATCTGGGACGATACTGACGGCAAAATTGATATTTTCGTAGCCGGAGTCGGCACCGGAGGTACTCTCACCGGAGTCGGGGAAGAGCTTAAGAAACGCAACCCAGCCATTAAGGTTGTTGCGGTTGAACCGGAAAAGTCTCCGGTCCTGTCCGGGGGATCCGGCGGTCCGCACGGGATTCAGGGCATCGGGGCAGGTTTTGTTCCCGAAGTTCTGAATACGGATGTGATTGACGAAGTTGCAAAGGTCAAGGACGAAGACGGTATCTCCATGGCCCGCAGACTTATGCAGGAAGAAGGAATTTTATGCGGAATCTCAGCCGGGGCAGCGGCCCATGCGGCAATCGAGATTGCGAAAAGAAAAGAAAACAAGGACAAGCTGGTGGTGTTTGTGGTTCCCGATACCGGAGAACGTTATTTAAGCACCGCTCTGTTCAAGGACTGAGGTCGAGATAATGGTTAGTAAAGACGCCAGCACTATGCTGACGAAGGTTGTGGACACCCTGTGTGAGGAAGAGTCATACAAGACAGTATATCATATGCCTGAGCATGACCGCCCAATGCCTTCCATTCCGGAGCTTGGCAAATTTGTGGAAAGGCTGCGGGCTGTACTTTTCCCCGGATATTTCGGCGATTCCGAAATCCGCCCCGAAACCATGCGCTACCACATCGGGGGCAACCTTGATGTAGCCTACAGGATTCTGGAAGAACAAATCCTGCGCGGACACTGCTTCTTTTGCAATACCGACGAACGGAACTGTTCGGGATGCGAGGAGGATTCCCAACGCATCGCGTCAGAATTCATGGGTAAGCTGCCTGAAATACGCCGCCTGTTGGCCACTGACGTGCAGGCCGCATATGTTGGTGATCCCGCTTCCAAAAGTCCCGGCGAAACTATTTTCTGCTATCCCAGCATAATCGCCATGACCCATCACCGCATCGCCCACGAACTCTACAAGCTGAATGTAGACCTCATTCCACGCATTATCGGCGAGATGGCCCACTCCAAGACAGGAATAGATATTCATCCGGGAGCGCAGGTGGGAGAGCATTTCTTTATCGATCACGGTACCGGTACCGTGATCGGCGAGACCTGCATCATCGGCCGCAACGTACGCCTCTATCAGGGCGTGACTCTCGGGGCCAAAAGCTTTCCGCAGGACGATTCCGGCACCCTGATCAAGGGAATCGCCCGTCATCCCATTGTGGAAGATGACGTCATCGTCTACTCCGGGGCCACCATCCTCGGCAGAGTGACCATCGGCAAAGGATCGGTCATCGGCGGTAATGTCTGGGTGACTAAATCAGTGGAGCCGGGAGCACGGCTGCTGCAGCGCTAGGCAGATCCTTAAAACACAAATAAAAAGGGAGATTCGATCTATCGAATCTCCCTTTTTTATACTTTACGTAAAAACAGTTAGTTCAGCAGCATATCCATGACTTCGTCGCCGTTATTCTTGGGCTTCGGCGTCTGAGGCGGGGCTGGAGGCGGAGTCTGCTGTTGCGGTGTTGTTGTGGAAGATTGGCTTGAAGACTGCGAAGAACCGGAAGATCCTTTGCCGGAAAAATAGAAATCACCCACCAGCGAAGAAGATTCCCACGGAACCTGTTTGCGGCTGGTATCTTTAATGACTCCCTGACGGACCTTCTTGAAAAACTGTTCAATGGTCAGGCCCTTGCGGTTCATATTGCTCAGCATATGGGTCACATAAGGGCTGTTGTTGCCGCGTCCGTCAAGGGCTGTCTTGCCCGGTGCGGTAGCAAAAGCGATAAAGGAGCCGGTGGGGGCATCCATCTGGGCCAGACCGCTGCGCATGGAACGAAAACTGCGCTTAAAGGGGTTGTTGCGGCAGGCATCGAGGATTACAATATTCATGCGGTTTCCGGCATCTTCCATTTTGGCCAGCACCTTTCCGGCATCCACAGCTTCATACTGCACGTCCGACTGCCCCTGAATGGACATACCCAGAGGGCAAAGATAATTTATGCCGTTAACCTGCAAACCGTGCCCTGAAAAATAAAACAAACCCACATCATAATTTTTAAGCATGCGCCCGAAATCATCAATGGCTCTACCCATGGTGGAGCGGTCGGCATTCTTTACAACCATCACATCAAACCCCGCTTTTGTTAGCGAACGATTCATGGCTGTAACATCATTAACAGGATTTTTAAGCGCGCCTATTTTCGTATATGCCGAGTTACCGATAAGCAGAGCCAACCGCTTCTGGGCAAGACAATCACTCGCAAAAAGCAGCGTGGTGGAAATGGCCGCCACTAGAAAAAAAGTGAACAGCCCGAATGATACATTATTTTTCATTATAAACCCCCCTTCAAGATATGAATGTCTTTTTTCTTTATACCATAACTTGATGGAAAGAAAAGATGAAAGCACTTCCGAAGAAAAGGGACATAAAAAAGATCCAGAGTGGCTGCAGGAAAAAACAAATCAGGCCGACAATCTTCACCCAGCTGTGGACTCCACCGGTATCGCGCATGATCACCGAGGCCCCGCCCGCCGGAGCGGTTGATTTGATGGCTCCTATTTTGGCGGTACTGTCGCGGTAGTAAAAAAAGTATGCACTCATTCCGTAACCGATCTGAGCGATGAAATTTCCAAAGGGCAGAAAACCGATCAAAAATGTGATCGCCGCCCAAAAATACATCTTACGATACAAAAACCACCAGAACCCGAACAAAAATGCAGGCCAGTGCCACGTAACGGTAAAACCGTCATGCAATTGCTGGAATTTTGCAAAGTTAAAAAGATATTTACCCGCATTGGGGCCTATGTATTCCTGATAATCCTGTGAAGTGATCATTTCCATAATGTTTTATCTCCTGTAACTCTAATGCCGCAGCTTTAAACAATTAGCAATATAGTCATCAAAAACGGACAAGATCTTGCGCGTCTTTTTGACATTCATATAATAATGGACTAACGAAATTTGGTTCCACGCTCCGTACCGGGGGCGGGACACAAATATCAGCACACCCCGGGAATTCGCAAAGAGAATAAAAATGGCAAAAATACAAAAAATTAAAGGCGTTGCAGACCTCTTCCCTGAAGATAGCGCAAGATATGCATTCATGGAGAAGACCGCAAGAGATGTTTTCACTTCTTACGGTTTCGGTGAACTGAGAGTTCCCATTCTGGAAAAAACAGAACTTTTCTGTCGTTCCATCGGTGAGGAAACTGATGTTGTTCAAAAAGAAATGTACACCTTCCCCGACCGTAAGGGCCGCTCCCTGACTATGCGTCCCGAAGCGACCGCCGGGGTTGTCCGCGCATACGTGGAAAACAAGGTCTACCAGCCGGGCAAGGTCAGCAAATTTTTTACCTACGGTCCAATGTTCAGGTACGAAAGACCGCAGGCTGGCCGCATGCGTCAGTTTCATCAGATTGATGCGGAAGTTTTCGGAGCAGCTGAACCTCAGGCCGATGCTGAAGTTTTGCTCATGCTCTCTTCCTTTTTAAGTAGTATCGGTTTGCAAAAACTTTCTTTCGAATTGAATTCCCTTGGTTGTCCTGAATGCCGTCCCAAGTACAATCAGGCCCTGAAGGATTTCTTGACTTCTCTTGACCGGGAACAGCTTTGCGAAGATTGCCAGCGTCGCATGGACACAAATCCTCTGCGAGTACTTGACTGCAAAAGCAAGAATTGCAAAGCCCTTACCGAGAAGGCACCAATTCTTCCGGATCACCTTTGCGGAGAGTGTCGTGATCATTTTGATACCGTCATCGCTCTGATTGACGAGGCTGGACTCCAATATACCCTCAATCCCCGCCTTGTTCGTGGATTGGACTACTACCAGCGAACCGCCTTTGAGGTGACTTCAGGGGAGATTGGAGCGCAGACAGCTGTTGCCGGTGGCGGTCGTTATGACGGGTTGGTGGAATCACTTGGCGGCCCCAAGAAGGTTCCGGCAATCGGTTTTGCCTGCGGAATGGAACGTCTTGCCATGCTTCTGGATGGCGAGTACGAACCGTCCACGGATTTCTATGTGGCTTTGGTAGATGAAAGATCAGCCAAGGATTCACTCATTTTTGCTGAAAAACTCCGCCGCTCCGGTCTTAAAGGAGAAGTGGGATTCGCTGCCAAAAGCATGAAAGCCCAGTTGCGGTATGCTAATAAAATCAACGCGCAGAAATGCTTTATCTTCGGCGCGGACGAATATGAAAACGGAACGGTCACCATTAAGGATATGGCCGAAGACGGGGAGCAGGAAACTGTGAGCCGTACCGAATATTTTAAGTAAGAAATTTCAAATAATATCGGGAGAGACGCAAATGTCTGAACAGATTGAAGAACGCGATTATGACGAATACCGGGTGATTGAGCCTCTTGGCGATTGGACACGGACCCACAACTGCAACCAGATTACAGCTGCAAACCTGGGCGAAAAAGTCCTGATCATGGGCTGGGTTCAGTTTCGCCGTGACCACGGCGGGCTGATTTTTATCGACCTGCGTGACCGCGAAGGCCTCACTCAGGTTGTTTTCAGCCCTGAACACAATGCAGAGGCCCATGAGCGCGCCCACGCTATCCGCTCCGAATACGTGGTCGCCATTAAAGGTGAAGTTCGCGAACGCCCCGAAGGCATGCGCAACACCAACCTGACCACCGGTGAAATCGAGATTGTTGTTGACGAGTGGAAGCTGCTCAACACTTCCGAAACTCCTCCGTTTGCCATTGAAGACCGTAGCGATGCTTCCGAAATGCTGCGTCTCAAATACCGTTTTCTGGACCTGCGCCGCCCTACTCTTGCCAAGAACTTTATTCTGCGCAACAAGGCCGCCCAGTCCGTACGCCGTTACCTCGACAATCTCGGTTTTCTCGAAATCGAGACTCCGGTACTGACCAAGTCCACTCCCGAAGGAGCACGCGACTTCCTCGTACCCAGCCGCATGAATAACGGTGATTTCTATGCCCTGCCGCAGTCCCCTCAGCTTTTCAAACAGATGCTGATGGTTTCCGGCATGGACCGCTATTTCCAGATTGTTAAATGTTTCCGCGATGAAGACCTGCGCGCCGACCGCCAGCCCGAGTTCACCCAGATTGATATCGAAATGAGCTTTGTTAATGAAGAGCAGGTTATGGGCATGGCAGAAGAAATGGTTCGCACCGTCTTCAAAGAGACCATCGAAACTGAGCTTCCCGCTGCTTTCCCCCGCATGACCTACGCAGACGCCATGCGTGATTACGGTTGCGATAAACCGGATGTACGTTTCGACCTCAAACTTCAGGAAGCAACCGAAATCTTCAAGGGTTCCGACTTCAAAGTTTTCGCCAGCTCCGAACTGATCAAAATCCTGCGCGTACCGAATGGAGCCGAACTTTCCCGCAAGGAAATCGACGAATATACCAAATTCGTTGAAATATACGGTTCCAAAGGTCTTGCATGGATCAAGGTTAAGGAAAACGGCGACTGGCAGTCACCCATCGTTAAATTCTTCTCTGAAGAAGAATGCGCCAAACTGCGCGAGCTCACCAACTGCCAGCCCGGCGACATTCTCTTCTTCCAGGCTGGAGCAGCTGATATCGTCAACGCCGCTCTCGCTGCCCTGCGCATCAAAATCGGTGAACGTTTTGAACTCATCGACGAGTCCAAATTCGCCCCGCTCTGGATCACCGACTTTCCGCTGCTTGAGTACAACCCCGAAGAAAAACGCTATGTCGCCCGTCACCATCCCTTTACCTCACCGCAGGAAGGACAGATTGACGAACTGAGTGACAAGCCCGCAGACGCACTTGCCCGCGCATACGACCTCGTAATGAACGGCTATGAAGTAGGCGGCGGGTCCATCCGTATTCATACCCCGGAAATGCAGGAAAAGATGTTTGCTGCACTTGGTATCGATGAAGAAGAAGCCCGCGCCAAATTCGGCTTCCTCATGGATGCACTTCAGTTCGGCGCACCGCCGCATGGTGGTATTGCTTTTGGTCTGGACAGACTTATTATGATTCTGTGCGGCGCGAAATCCATCAGGGACGTAATCGCTTTCCCCAAAACACAGAAAGCAACCTGCCTGATGACTGAAGCACCCGCAGGTGTTTCCGCTACCCAGCTCCGTGAGCTCGGTATCCGCCTTAGAGAAAAGAAAGAAGCGTAAGAATGTTTCCGGCGGCTTAACCCCTTGCGAAAGGGTTTAAGAATCCCAAAAATTTTTAATAATTTTTTTGGGTAGCTTGGAGAGCAGTGCTTACTTGAGATAAAAAAATAGCTTTACGCTAACGATGGCGAAGCCCTGAAAAAAGTTTTAGGAGAGTCCAGAGAACCCTTTTTTAAAAGGGTTCTCTGGTCCCCGAAGGGCCGCCGGAGGCATAAATATGAAATTAGATATTTTAGCTTATCCTGAAGAGTCTTTGAAAGAAGTCTGTTCCAGAGTTGAAGAAGTAACTCCTGAGCTTAAGGAACAGATCGATAACATGATTGAGACCATGTATGCTGACGACGGCGTGGGCCTTGCTGCTCCGCAGGTCGGTCTTCAGAAGCGCCTGATCGTAATTGACCCTTCCGGTCCCAAAGAACGCACAGAACTGCAGGTCATCATCAACCCTGAAATCGTTGAAAAAAGCAGTCAGAAGGTGGATTCCGAGGAAGCCTGCCTTTCCTGCCCCGGTTTCAAATGCGTAATCAAACGCCACGAAGCAGTAACTGTTACCGGGACCGATCTTGAAGGTAATGACTTACGCATTGAAGCTGACGAATTTCTGGCCATAGTGCTGCAGCATGAAATTGATCATCTGGACGGAACTCTTATTGTCGACCGTGTTGGCCGCCTGAAACGTGCAATGTACGATAAGAAGGTAAAAAAATGGCAGAAAAGCGCTGGAAAATAGTTTTCATGGGAACACCGGACTTTGCGTCCACCATTCTCGAATATCTCGTGGAATGGGACGGCTGCGAAGTCATTGCCGCTTATAGCCAGCCGGACCGCAAATGCGGGCGCGGGCAGAAGGTACGTTGTTCCGCTGTCAAAGAAGTCGCTTTAAAGCATGACATCCCGGTATACCAGCCCTTGAATTTCAAGGATGAGAAAGATGTTGAAGAACTGCGTTCTCTTGAGCCCGATTTTCTGGTTGTTGCGGCCTACGGGCTGATCCTGCCGCAAGCGGTGCTGGACATTCCTGCGGTTATGCCCATCAACGTGCATGCTTCTCTGCTGCCCAAATATCGCGGTGCTGCCCCCATTCACAGGTCAGTTGCAAACGGTGATCACGCCACCGGCATAACCATCATGAAAATGGAAGCCGGCCTTGATACCGGCCCCATACTGCTGCAACAGGCGCTCGGGATTGCATGGGATGATTTTACCGGTAAAATTCACGATGAGCTGGCTGCCATGGGCGGCCCTCTGGTCATGGAAACATTGCTGCGCTACCGGGATGGTCGTTTGTCCATAATTCCTCAGGACGACTCCATTGCCACTTACGCAGAAAAGCTGAGCAAGGAAGAGGGACTGATCGACTGGAACTTACCGGTTGAAGACGTTCATAATAAAATCAGAGGCATGTATCCATGGCCCGGTGCTTATTACTTCTGGACTCCAGAGGGCAAAGAGCCTCTCCGTCTTGTGCTCCGACCCGGTAAACCCGGTGATGAAGAAGTCGGTGACAATGCCCCCGGAACCATCGTCGACGAATATGACGGTATGCTCGGCATCGCCTGCAAAGATAAAATTTACCTCGCATCCAAGGTGAAGCCCGCCGGAAAGAAAGAAATGGACGGCAAGGCCTTCATGTGCGGCTATATGAATAAATGCTAGGAATGCCTTCGGCTACCCTGCCGAGAGCATTAAACCCCTTTAGAAAAAAGGTTCTCTGGTCCCCGAAGGGCCGCCGGAGGCAAGCTGTAAAGAAAAGCGCGAAGCGCATCTAATTATGAGTTTATAAATGAGTGTAGAAAAAGATAACAAAAAGCGTCTGTTCATCGGTCTGATCACCGGGACCTGTATGCTTCTCTGTGCTTTCCTGGGGCTGCTCTGGTACGTACCTTATGCAGGGCTGGATTCTTTCGGCACGTGGGCAACTATCAGCTGGGGATTGTTCATTTTCGCGCTCATTGTTCTGGTGGGCTGGGCCTACGCCGGACTGCTGGCTAATGTAGTGCTGCACCGGACTTTTCCCTTTTCGCATAAAGCAAGGGGACTAAGCGTAAAACTTTTCCTGCCCCTGATGACCATTCTGGGCCGTATTTTCGGACTTTCCAAGCGCAAGATCAGAGGATCTTTTATCAAGGTCAACAATGAGCTGGTTCTTTCCGAGGTCGGCCGCTTTGATCCTGAAAAAATCATGATCCTGACTCCGCATTGCCTGCAGGCCAGCCGTTGTGACATGCGCCTGACTTACGATATTGATAACTGCAAACGTTGCGGCCTGTGTACAATCAAAGGCCTTCTTGAACTGCGCGACAAATACGGAGTCCACTTCCACGTGGCAACCGGGGGAACCATTGCCCGCCGTCTGGTTGTGCAGAACCGTCCGCGCATGATCATCGCCATTGCCTGTGAACGCGACCTAGCCAGCGGCATTCAAGATACCTATCCGCTTCCAGTTTACGGTGTGCTCAACGAACGTCCTAACGGACCCTGCCTTGATACGCAGGTTTCACTCATTGATGTGGAAAATGCTTTGCGCCGCTTTCTCAAGGAAGACAAACTTCCTGAAGATGCGGATAAAAATGTAGGTTTGACTCCTCTTACCGGGCTATAAGCCGGGACACCAACAAATGAAGAAAAATTCTTTACCCGGACCTCGGGGAGTTGCCTTTGAATGCGTTACCCGCGCCCTTGACGGGGGAGCGGATGCACAAGCGGTTTTAGACAATGCCCTCACCAACGCAGGTCTTGACGGTCGTGACCGTGGATTTGTTACTGAAATCCTGTACGGCTACCTGCGCATGCGCATAAGATTACAATCTGTCCTGAATTGTTTTCTTTCCCGTCCGGACGGCTTGCCCCAGCCCATTTTGCGGGTTCTGGGTATGGCCGCATATGAAATCCTGCATATGGATGTTCCGGCCTATGCTTCCGTGGATTGGGGTGTGGATTCCGCAAAACGTCTTTCCCGGGGTAAACTCGGAGGACTGGCGAACGCCGTACTGCGCAAAGTAGCCCGACTGGCCGAAGACGGTGCTGATGAAGATTTTTTCCGCCGCCGCTGCGACTCGGATATAGAATTTCTTTCCGCTTATTACTCCTGCCCGGAATGGATTGTTGAACTCTGGGTGGACAGCTATGGTCGCGATAAGGCCGAACTGTATCTCGAAGCTCAAATTTGTGCTCCGGCAGCAGGATTTGTGCTCGATACACAAGACAAAAAAGCCAAAGCAGCGGCCATCCAGTTATTGGAAGAGGAAGATTATATCGCCTCGGACGGACAGGCTTTCGCCTTTTATTCCGGCTACTGGCCTGAAGCTTTTAAAGGCTTGAAAGATTCTGTGAACCGTCAGAGCTACGCAGCACGCGAAGCACTGGCCGTGCTTACCCCTACAGATTGGCCTACTCCAGTCTGGGATGGATGTTCCGGGCGCGGCGGGAAATCGCGTTTCCTGCATTCAAAAAAGATTTCACCCATTATTGCAAGCGACCCCCACGCCAGAAGACTTGCGGCTTTAAAAAAAGGAACTCCTTCAGTGTCTGCTTTCCGTGCCTCGGCAATCAACCCGCCACTGGCAAAAGCCTCCATCGGAACCGCTCTGCTGGATGTACCCTGCTCTGGACTGGGTGTTCTTTCCCGCAGGCCGGATACCAAGTTCAAGCGTACTCCTGAAGACCTGGATTCACTGGTCCGTTTACAGGCGCGCATTCTGGACAACAGCTGGGAAACAATCCGCAAAGGCGGTCAATTGGCATACATCACCTGCACCCTCAATCCAGATGAGAACGAACGCCAGATCGCGTCCTTCCTGAAACGGCATAAAGACGCCGCCCCACTCAAAGAGTGGACGACACCACCGGACTCGGAACTGCGTGAATTCTTTTATTCTGCATTAATTGAAAAGAAATAAAATAAGAAAATCCCCTTTCATCATCAGATGGAAGGGGATTTAAAATTTATTGAGATTGGCACGTCTACGAGACCTGATCAGGATGATGCTTTTTTAGGAACTCAAGAAATTTTGAGGCTTCCACATGCTCGTGATTTAGATCAAGGGCTTTTTTCAAATGAGCGGAGCATTTATCGAGCACTCCTTTTTCAAAATAAGCACGGGCGATATTATAATGAAGATTCTCATCGTTAGCAGTCATTTCCAAAGCCCGGTCATAATAATCAATGGCCTGATCCTGCATTCCTGTCTTGCGTAAGTTAATACCGAATTCATTGAAAAGATGCTTATGTTCTGTCTGAAATGCGGCATCAAGCTTAACCAGTCTGTTAAATATATCGTTAGCTTTATTGGATTCCCCGCGTTCCATATATGTCAATCCCAGACCGAAATTAGCTTTTACGTTATCCTCATCCACGCCAAGCGCGTTCTGAAATTCAAACTCAGCACTGTAAGTCGCCCCGGCCTGCCTTGCTTTCTCCCCACGCTCAATAGTTGTATTGAGCTCCTGCATCTTGGGATAAACAGTGGAAACATAAAACTCAGGTTCTGGAGAATACTTTGAAAGGAATTCTTCCATGGGAACAGTTGATTTCGGTCCAGACGGTACATAATCTGTATTCAAAGCCTGAACTTCGACACTCTCCGGTGTAAGTTCTTCTGCCATCCAGTACATCTTGCTGATAGTCCGCCGCACTGTAGTGCCGGTCCCTATCTTCTGGACATTCTGACTGGAGAATACACCCTTTATTTTTTGCTTTCCCGTACTTTGTTCCGCAGAGGCCATTTGAGAATCCTTATTTGGTTTCCTTAAAATTTTGCAAACTATAGATAAAATTCAGTAAAAATGCCACTGGCAAAAGAGCCTAAAACATAAAAAACGCAAAAAATTAATTTTACAACTAAAATAACTTAGTTGTTAATTTTGCTCTTCATTTTTCTTTAACTAACCTATAGTGTTACGCTTCCTGAGTAGGTAGTTGGAAATATGCTTATGTAAGCTTGCGCAGATGACAAACGCGCGGCATTAATGTAAGTACTCATTCTTTAACTATTTTGTTGTATTTATCAAAAGCCGAATAAAGGCCTTAGACCAGTAGAGGGAACTATGAGCAAAGCAAAAGTAGGACAGCGGATTAAATCATTCAGGGAGAAACAGGAAATCAGCCTTAAAGAATTTTCCAAGCGCACCGGCCTCGGAGAAGATTTCCTTAAAGCAGTTGAAGAAAAAGAAAAATACCCATCCCTAGGTCCTCTACTTAAAATTGCCAGAGCTCTCGGTGTCAGGCTTGGAACATTTCTTGACGATCAGGTCAGCAAAGATCCGCTTATTGTTAAACTTGGAGAACGTGAAGAAGAATTCTCCATGCATTCCGATAAAGAAAATACTGCTTCCATGAAATACTTCTCACTTGCCAAAGGCAAGAGCGACCGCCACATGGAACCGTTTTTCATTGAAATACAGCCTGAGGATGATACGCCCAAAATGACATCCCACGAAGGCGAAGAGTTCATCATCGTTGTTTCCGGTAAGCTGAAAGTGGCTTACGGCAAGGAAGAAAGCGTGCTGGAAGCAGGCGACAGTGTTTATTTCAATTCCGTGGTCCCGCACTACGTAGCTGCTGAAGGCAACGAGAAGTGTGACATTTACGCGGTTCTTTATTTCCCGGAATAAGGGAGGATCTTCATGAACCAATCACACCTCAGAGACCTGACTCTCGGAGCACTGCTGGATGAGGCGGTAGAGAAATGGCCCGAACAGGAGGCCGTTGTCTACGTGGACCGCGATTTTCGTCTGACCTACCGCGAATTCGGTGAACTGGTGGATGACCTTGCCATGGGACTGATGGCCCTCGGCATTGAAAAAGGCGAAAAGGTTGCCGTCTGGGCGACCAATGTTCCTTACTGGGTCGCCCTGCAATTCGCTACCGCCAAGATCGGGGCCGTGATGCTGACCGTAAACACAGCCTATCGAAGCACTGAACTGGACTACCTGCTCAAGCAGTCGGAGTGCGAAAACCTGGTCCTTATCGACGGTTTCCGGGAGATCGACTATCTCCAGACTATTTACGACCTTGTCCCCGAGCTTAAAACTCAGGAACGCGGTTATCTCAAGAGTGAAACTTATCCGAATCTAAAAAGGGTTTTCTTCCTCGGACAGGAAAAACACCGCGGCATGTACTCCATGGCCGAAGTGATCAACCTCTCCGCCGTAACCACAGAAGAAGATTACGTAGAGCGTCAGGCTACCCTTGACCCGCACGATGTTGTCAATATGCAGTACACTTCAGGAACCACCGGATTCCCGAAAGGCGTACAGTTGACTCATTACAACATCAGCAACAACGGATTCTGGATCGGTGAGAATCAGGGGTTCAAACCGGGTGACCGTCTTTGCCTGCCTGTGCCCCTTTTCCACTGCTTCGGATGCGTGCTCGGCGTGATGGCAGCAGTAAACCACGGCACCACCATGGTTATCCTTGAAGGATTCGATCCTCTGCTGGTTATGGCCTCCATTGATCAGGAAAAGTGTACCGCCGTTTATGGTGTACCGACCATGTTCATAGCCATCCTTGAGCACAAGCTTTTTGAAAAATTTAATTATTCTTCATTACGCACCGGAATTATGGCCGGGTCGCCATGTCCGATTGAGGTAATGAAAAAAGTCATGGACAAAATGAACATGACCGACATAACCATTTGCTACGGGCTTACCGAAGCTTCCCCGGTTATGACCCAGACCCGTATAACTGACAGCCTGCAGCGCCGTACCGAGTCCGTCGGACAGGCCATGCCTGAAATTGAAGTCGCTATCATCCATCCTGAAACGGGTGAGGTGTGCGCTCCTGGCGTAACAGGTGAAATCTGCTGCCGCGGCTACAACGTTATGAAGGGCTACTACAACAATCCCGAAGCCACCAATTCCGCCATTGACGTAGACGGATGGCTACATTCCGGTGACCTCGGAACCATGGATGAAGAAGGATACGTAGATGTAACAGGTCGCCTCAAGGATATGATTATCCGTGGCGGTGAAAACATTTATCCCCGTGAGATAGAAGAATTTCTTTACACAATGGAAGGGATTCTCGATGTACAGGTTGCCGGTGTGCCCAGCAAGAAATACGGCGAGCAAGTCGGCGCATTCATCATCCTCAGGGATGGCGTGGAAATGACCCAGCAGGATATCATCGATTACTGCCGGGGTAAGATTTCCCGCTACAAAATTCCAAAATACGTTACTTTCCTTGACGCTTACCCTATGACCGCAAGCGGCAAGATTCAAAAATACAAACTGCGGGACATGGCTGCCGAGCTTTATCCCGACGCATAATTTAAAGGCCTCCGGCGGACATGCCGGGGGCTTTAAACCCTTTTACGAAAGGGTTTAAGAGTCCCAAAACCTTTTGTCTATTTGTAAGAGGTTAAATTTGGGAATCTTGCATTTTCAAAAATGACTATTTTACGCTGACGGCGGCGAAGCCTTGATTAAAGGTTTTGGAGAGTCCGGAAGGGATAAGTACCAGAAAGAGGCGCACTTAAGTTTCTTTGGTTCCCTAAGGGCCGCCCGAGGCACCTTAAATGGAGGCAAGATGAGTAACGAACAGGCTTATAAGGAAATTGCACCGAGGCTTGCCGGCCTGCGTGATGCAATGGACCTGAGCATTGAAGATCTGGCCGAGAAAGTCGGGGTTACCCCGGAACGTGCCGAACAGTATGAATCCGGCACAGTAGAAATCCCGGTCAGTTACCTGATGGATGTGGCGCATATTTGCGGAGTCGGCCTGACGGTCCTGATTTCCGGCAGTGAAGCCCACCTGACCAACTACGCACTGGTCCGCAAAGGTAAAGGACTGAATGTAGATCGCCGCAAGGATTACGATTACAAAAACCTCGCATCCACTTTTGTGGGACGACGCATGGAACCTTTTATGGTTGAAGTGCCGGCCAAAGAGGTTGCGGATATGAATTTTACAACCCACCGGGGGCAGGAATTCATATACGTGCTTGAAGGACGCCTTGAACTAAGACTCGACGACTCCGTGCTGGAGCTTGAAGAAGGCGATTCCCTGTATTTTGATTCCAACACTCCCCACGCCCTGCGCGGTCTTGACGGCAAATCCGCACGTATGCTGGACGTCATTCTCTAGCAGGTCGCCTGATGCACCCGAGTGTGCCTGCGGCCTGCGGTAAAAAACACGGTTTTTACATCTGAGAATTAAACGTCAAACAACAGCGACTGGATGCAAGACATCCTCCGTGGAGAAACTAAAATGAAAAAACAGAAATACGACTCTTACGAAGAGTTCTGTGCCGAATACAAGACCGAGGTCCCTGAAAATTACAACTTTGCCTTTGATTGCGTGGATGCCATTGCCGCAGAAAATCCGAATCGTCCGGCAATGATCCATATCGGTCCGGACGGAACGCGTAACGAAAAAGATTTCGACTTTTTTTCCAAAAAGTCAGCACGGCTGGCCAACGCATTAAGCAAAGCTGGAGTTGAAAAGGGTGACCGCATCATGATCATCCTCTACCGGCGCATAGACTGGTGGGTAGCTATGCTGGCCTGCCACAAGGTCGGGGCTGTTCCAGTTCCTTCGCCTAACCTGCTTACTGTAAAAGACATCGAATTCCGAGTTAATTTCGCCAAGATCAAAGGTATCATAACCGAGGATTCCGTGGCGGACCGTGCCGACGAAGCGCAAAAGAAATGCCCTTCACTTGAAGTCATGGTTCAAGCAGGAGAAGGCAAACTGCACGACGGCTGGATCGATTTTGAAACCATCTGTGCCGAATCTTCAGATTCCTTTCCCCGCCCCGCGGACTGCGCAGGCGGAGATGATCCCCTGCTGATCTTCTTCTCTTCCGGTACCACCGGGCAGCCGAAGATGGTTGAGCACACCCACAACTACCCTCTCGGCCACTACATGACCGGAGCCTACTGGCATGACCTCGGTCCCGATGACATTCACCTGACTCTTGCCGACACAGGCTGGGGCAAGGCTGTCTGGGGTAAATATTACGGACAGTGGATGGCCGGAGCTGTTGTCTTTGTCTGGGATTTCCGCGGCAAATTCAATCCTGCGGAACTGCTGCAGGTACTTGCTGATAACAAAGTCACTTCATTTTGTGCACCGCCCACGGTTTACCGTTTCATGATCAGGGAAGACCTTTCTAAATACGACCTGTCAACGCTCAGACACTGCACCACAGCCGGCGAGCTGCTCAATGCTTCTGTCTTTGAAGCTTGGAAAGAAGCCACCGGTCTGCCCCTTTACGAAGGATACGGCCAGACTGAAACAGCACTTCAGATCGCAACTTTCCCCAATATGACTCCAAAACCGGGTTCCATAGGCAGACCTTGTCCGGGCTGGGATATTGCGCTCATCGATACTGAAGGTAATTTCTGCTCCCCCGGTGAGGAAGGACAGATCTGCATTAAGCTTGATCCCCGTCCCGTGGGACTGTTCACCGGCTATCTGGATGAACCGCAGAAAACTGAAAACGTCATGGTCAACGGTTACTACCAGACTGGCGATAAAGCATGGATGGATGAGGACGGCTACTACTGGTTCCTCGGCCGGACCGATGATTTGATCAAAAGTTCCGGTTACCGCATCGGACCCTTTGAAGTTGAATCTGCGCTGATCACCCATGACGCCATTGTCGAAGCTGCCGTAACAGGCGTTCCCTGCGATGTACGCGGTCAGGCCGTAAAAGCCACAGTTGTTCTCGCCCCCGGCTATGAAGCTGGCGATGAGCTGACCAAAGAATTGCAGAATCACGTCAAGAAGGTAACTGCACCCTACAAATACCCGCGCATAATCGATTACGTAGAAGAATTGCCGAAGACCATCAGCGGCAAAATCAAACGCGCTGAAATTCGCGCCAAAGACGAAAAAGCCGCGAAATAGAACGACTGTACGTCCATCTACTCCGCCAGACTTTGCCTGTTAATAAGGCAAATTTGCGAATAAAATCCAAGACCGCAATAGCTGAATGTTATTGCGGTCTTTTCTATGGCAGATAGATTAGATAGTCCCCCCGATTTGACCGCGCATTCAATCCGGCCTATAAATTCCGCAAGCGAGCAAACATAAAACGGCATACTTTATTCGGTCCACCCCGAAATAAAGCATAGCCGTAAACCTTTAACGTGCCAGCGAGGGGCCATGAAAGGTAAAAACAAAAAAGACGCAATCCTGTATGCGGCGCAGGAAATCTTTGGACGCTACGGCTATGCCGGAACCACCGTCAAAATGATTTCTGAACGCGCAGGTGTGGCATTCGGTCTTGTCTCCCACTATTTCGGGTCAAAAGAGGAACTCTTCATCACCGCCGGAGTAGCTATTGTTGAAGATCTTACAGAATATCTGAGAGCGGAAACACGCAACACTGCCAACGGACTGGAAGGCATCCAGACCTTCATGCGCAGCTATCTTGCCTATACCCTGCAGCACCGTAACACTTTCCCGGTACTGCTGAGATGTTCCCCGTTCTCCGATGTACAGATAGAGCTGGACCGCACCCGTATTGCAGTTAAATTCCAACAGCTCTTAAATGTCATCCGCGAATCAGTGGAACGCGGAATTGAAGACGGTTCCATTCGCGGCCTGTCCGTCGATGATACTACCACCATTGTCTATTCCAATATAGTCGGTACAGTCAGGACCAGATTCCTTTCACCCTACGACCTGCCCAACCTATACGAAGAGACTACTGACTTTGTGGTCCGCAGCATCAGATCCCGTGACTAGATTTAATATATCACCATACAGCGAAGTTCTGGACTCTTTTTCGTCCATACTCCATTACGCCGACATGCAAAAAACTATCCCCTATGCCATGAGCCTGAAAAAGATTCTACCGGTATTCATACTTCCGTTAAGCTTGTTTTTCTTCCTGCTGGGACCGGTAAAAGCTTCAGCTCATCCGCATGTCTTTGTGGATTGTTCACTGACGTTTGAAATAAACGGGCAGGGGCTGGCCGGAGTCCGCCAGAAATGGTGGTTCGATGAAATGTTCTCGAGCATGATTCTCGGGGATTTCGATAAAAACCACGACAATAAGCTGACCCCGGAGGAAGCAGCCGCCCTTGAGCAGGGAGCTTTTGTTAATCTGAAAAATTTTAACTACTTCACCCGCGTTTTGGTGGATGGAAAAGAACGCGATCAGATTGAAGCTGTTGATTTCAAACCGTCTGTTGAAGACGGTACCCTTGTATACGAATTTTTCGTACCCCTGAATATCACGGAAAAAAAGAAGCACGTGATCATGGTCGCCATTTATGACAAAAGTTTTTACACCGCAGTTCAAATGGACCCTCAGAACAAGATCTCGACGCACAGTGAGAAATATCAAACCAGTCTGGATCTGAGACCGGTTGCGGAAATGGCTTATTTTTATGACCAGATGGTTCCGGAAGCCGCGGTACTGACCATGCTGCCCGAATAAAGACGACATGAAAAAAAAACAATTTTTCCTCTATTTGATATTGACTGTAGCTCTGTCTTTATCCGCTGTTACTGCACAGGCCCAGAATAATCCCTTTCTGGCTCCGCAGAAGCAGGAGACTGTAAAAAAAAAGAGTCCGTCCCCCTTTAAATCCACAACTTCGGCTCCCGCAACAGTTCAAGAGAATAAGGGCCCTGTCGCAGGAATTTACAACATGGTAATGATCAAAATAACCATGCTGCAAAAAGAAATCCGGGCCCAGCTGACCGGTTTTGCAAGGGATATTAAGAAAAACCCCTACGGCAAATCACTGTGGTTATTTCTAGCCTTCGCGTTTATGTACGGGATAGTCCACGCGGTTGGGCCGGGACATGGTAAATCCGTAGTCTGCGCCTATTTCATCTCCCGCGGCGGTTCAACATATTCAGCGGCGTTCATGTCCTGGATCATAACCCTAGTCCATGTCGGATCAGCTACCGTAGCTGTCTGCCTCGCCTACATGTTAATGAAAAGCGGCATGTCCGGCTTTGAAGAATTCAACCGCCATCTCCAGACCGCGAGTTATGGACTGGTCGCGCTGATCGGATTGTGGCTGCTCATCGGGGCATTGCGTTCATTTAATCAAAAGGCACGGCATGAATGTGAAAGCAAGGGCCGGGAATCCCTCAAGGAGATAGCCACAGTAGCGATAGTTACCGGACTTGTGCCCTGTCCGGGAGCGGCTATTATACTTGTATATACGCTTTCAACAGGCATCCTTCCCACAGGACTTCTGGCTATGGTCTTTCTGGCCACGGGTATGGCTGTAACCACTTCCTGCTTTGCCCTTGCAGCGGCAAAGGCCCGAAATGCAATGGATCGTACCGGCCTGAACCGGAGCGTCCGGATCGTCTACGCAATTCTCTCCCTGCTCGGGGCTACAGTTATCACCTGCTTCGGACTGCTGATGCTTTCGGCCCACCTTTCCCTCGTCTAGCAAAGCTAGACCTGCATACTTTTGTGAAATCCAGCAATGACATATTCATTCAATAATGTTATACAAATAGTCAGCCCTATATCATGGAGCTGCAAAAAGGATTTACTATTGCTACAGCCATACTAAGCCCCAAAAGATAACCGCGTCTGGCGGGACATCCGCTGCTGCCACGGGAGTAATTCGACGATGATTAATCTTGCCGGATATGAAAATGTTGCCCAGCTTCATGAAGGGTCAGACATTACGGTATGCAGGGCTATCCGTGGGTATGACGATTTTCCGGTCCTGATAAAGTATCCGAACTCCGAACTGCCATCTCCCCGTCTTCTGGCGGACTTGAAAAACGAATATGCAGCTGCGCAGGAAATAGGCGGCCCAGCCATAATTCCGGCAGTAACACTGCACCGAACCGATAATTCTCTGGCTCTGATCCTTGAAGATAAAGGCTACAATCTGCTCAGTACGCTGATCCCCGATTCCAGCATCGATATAAGCATCAAGATCCGAATTGCCCTAGGAATTGTCCGGGCCATACAACATATCCATACAAAAGGTTTTCTGCACCGCAACATCCGCCCGGACAGCATCGCCATCGCCCCGGACTACAAGGAAGCACTGCTGACCAACCTGCAGAACAGTTCCCGAATAACCGACCCCTTTTCGCACTCTTCAGCAGAGCTTATTTCAGCTGACAATATAGCCTACATCCCTCCTGAACAAAGCGGCAGGGTCAGCACCGAGCTTGACAGGCGCTCGGATTTCTACTCACTGGGGATCACGCTGTTTGAACTTTTCACCGGTCGTAAACCTTTCACAGCGCGGGATGATCTGGAACTTATTCATTGTCATCTGGCCAAAGAACCTACGGATCCGCAGAGCATTAATCCACAAATTCCGCCCTCATTGTCCTCGATAATAATTAAACTTCTCGCCAAAAATCCGGGCGACCGCTACCAGTCGACTCAGGGCATCAAGCAAGACCTGAAATCCTGCCTGCGGATTATCAGCAAAGAAATTACAATTGATAACTTTACGCCGGGCCATCAGGATATTTCCGAGATATTCACCCTGTCCAACAAAAGGGTCGGCCGCACAGAAGAAATGGCGGGCCTCAAAAACGCATTCAGTAAAGTGATGCTGGGCAATTGTGAAATCGTTTTCATCCGCGGGGAGGCAGGGAATGGAAAAAGTACATTGGTGCAATCCTTCAGCAAACATGTTTACACTGAGAACGGTGAATTCATATCCGGAAAATTCGACCAATTCCGGCGCAACCGCCCATACAGCGCTTTGATTCAGGCTTTTCAGGAACTTTTACGCAAAAGACTAGCCTGCCCGACCCCGGTAATCAATGCTTGGAAAAAAAGAATTACCAGTGTTCTGGATAATAACGCCAGCCTGATTACGGAAGTTCTGCCGGAGCTGGAACTCCTTATCGGACAACAGCAGCCTCCCGCAGAACTGGGCTCAACAGAATCCAGAAACAGGTTTAATCTTGCGTTTAAAAATTTCATCAAAGTTTTCCCCAGCATAGATAAACCGTTGGTTCTTTTTCTGGATGATCTGCAATGGGCGGACCTCTCCACGCTGCAACTCCTTAAACGCCTGCTTGAAGACCAGGAAACCTCCCATCTGATGCTCATCTGCGCCTATCGGACCAACCAGCCGATGGAAGACAGCATTCAGGAACACATTGACGAGATTGTAGAACTAAGTCCAAGGGTACACACCATAACTCTGAGCAGATTAAAACTGCACCATGTGCACAGCTTTATCCGCAGAACACTGCGCGCCTCAAAAAACAGGACGGAAGAACTGGCGAAAATGGTCTATAGCAGAACCGGGGGTAACCCTCTATTTGTCCGCGAGTACCTGCTCAATATGTATCGGGCCGAACTCATTACTTTTAATCACAATAAAATTCGCTGGGAATGGGATATCGACGCCATACGCAATATTTCCATGGATGGTAATCTTGTGGAGCTCATGGCAGCGAAGATTCTCACTCAGCCACAGGAAGGGCAGGATGTCCTGAAAGTTGCTTCGGGGATCGGCTGCAAATTCGACCTGCGCATACTAATGGAAGTTATGGATATCCCGGAGCAGATTATTCTGGATTATCTGGTACTGGCCCTGCAGGAAGGGTTAATCGTTGCGGATGAGGAGTCTGCCTTCCTGAATAATAACTTTAACTCCCAGACAGAACCGCAATACCTGTCCTTCATGCATGACAGGGTCCAGCAGGCGGCCTACTCCATGCTAAACGCAACGGAAAAAACAGACCTGCATTTGGCCATAGGCCGAGCCATGCTCAACATATACTCCGCCAAAGAGATTGAAGACGCTACTTTTGAAATTTCCGCTCAGTACAGTCTATGTCTCAGTGCCATAACGGATCCGCATGAAAAAAAAACCATTGCCTCAATATTCAGCAAGGCCGGGCAAAAAGCCAAGAGAAGTTCAGCCTTTGAAGTGGCTTCCGGGTACCTATCGTCTGCAACCCGGCTGATGGGCCCAGAAGGCTGGAAGTCTGCTTACAGAAACACTTTCGACCTGCATCTTGATTTATATGAATGCGAATTCATGAACGGTGCGCATAGACAGGCCGAAAATATCTTTAAAAATCTGATCGAACATGTTCAGCACCGCTCAGATACCACCAAAGCGCATCTTTCTAAAATGCAGCTTTACTCTGATCAGGGCAGATATCAGGAGGCTGTAAAAATAGGACTGGAGACACTTAAGCAATACAAAGTGGAGATACCGAAACTTCCGGGCAGGCTCTCCATGACTGTAGAACTGATCAAAACCTCAATGAAACTGGGCACCAGAACCACAAAGCAACTATATAACCTGCCGGTCATGGAATCCATTGAGCATCTGGAAATCATGAAGCTTATGATGCACACCATTACCCCGGCATACATGTACAATAAAAAACTTGTGCTGTTCATTATCCTCAGAATGATTCGCTTTTCAATCAAACACGGTAATGGACCATACTCGCCGTTCGGTTATATGTTTTATGCCTCTTTTCTAGCTTCCAGAAAGTTCAATTTCAAAAAATCACAGGAATTTACACGGCTGGCAGTAGACCTGAACAAGAAGTCCGGCACGTCGGAACTGGACGCAAAAATAAATCTGCTTCGGGGAGGGATGCACGACCACTGGCATGTTCCCCTACAGGAAAATATTAACACTCTGGACAAATCCTTCCACTGCGGACTCATGTACGGGGATAACACTTATGCCCGCTATGCAGGATACTTTGCTGTGCGTATGAAATTCTTGCAGGGAGAAGATATTTCAGAAATATATAACCTTGCCGACCGCTATTTGAATTTCATTCAAAAGAATAAAAATTCACTCAGCTCCGGCTCCATCAACCTGACTCTGCAAATGTGCAAAAGTATGCAGGGTAAGACATATACCCCCGGCCATCTTGACGACGAAAACTTCCGGGAAAGCAATCTGATCAGTGCCGCCAAAAGCAGCGGTTCCGAAGTGGTGGAAAATTGGATTGCCCTGTCAAAATTGATCTCACTTTCTTTTTTCGGTTCCCATGCCAAGGCGATGGAACAGATAGAAATACTTTATGATAATGTTGAGGAAGCCCTATTCGGCATGTATTCCGTCGCTATTTTCCACTTATTCTGCATCATAAACATGACCGCTCTTTATGAAGAAGCCACACCCAAGGTAAAAAGGCTGTACCTCAAACGTATCAAGCATTCTTATTCCCGGCTGAAGACATGGGAAAAGAATTGTCCTGAAAATTTCCGTCATCTGTACCTGATAGCCGCAGCCGAATTCGCACAGCTGAAAAATGATCACAGCCGCGCCCTAAATCTATATGAAAAAGCTATCCAGTTCAGCTCCAAAGCAGGCTACAACAACTTCTGCGGACTGGCTTGCGAGCTGACCGGTAAATTTCATGCAGGGGTAGGTGGAACGCGCTCAGCGGAATGCTTCTTTTCCGAGGCATGCCATTATTATCATGAATGGGGCGCATCCGCCAAAGTACAACGAATACTCAACGAACACCCACAACTGCGTAAAGACTCAAGCGGCAGCTTCAGCCACGCCTCCCATCCCGGAGACAAAAAGAACAGCCCCCTTGATATTTCCGCGGTGGTTAAAGCCTCGCAGGCTATTTCCGGAGAAATTGTTCTTGACCGGCTGCTGGATAAACTCATGCGCATTGTAATTGAAAATGCCGGAGCGCAAAAAGCCACCCTGCTGCTGAACAACAAAAATAAACTTGAATTAACGGCCCATGCCTTTGTTTCAAAACACGGCATAATCACCCAGACTTCTCCGGACATAAATCAGGATTTATACTGCCGCAGCATTGTCAACTATGTGCTTCGCTCCAAAGACAACATCGTTATACGCGATGCCGGGGCACAAGGCCCGTTCTCCATTGACAGCTATATCATCAGGAACAAGCCGAAATCCATTCTGGCCATGCCGGTTATCAACCAGCAGATCATGCGCGGAGTGCTATATCTTGAAAACAATCTCAGCCCCGGAGTCTTTACCAATGACCGGCTGGAATTACTCAACCTGCTCTGCTCGCAGGCCGCCATCTCTATCCAGAACGCAAGACTCTATTCCGATCTGCGCGATTCTGAAACACAGCACAGGACCCTGCTTGAAAGTATCAACGTCGGTGTTTTCAGGGCGAAAGTGGATCCCGGGGGTCAACTGCTCAAGGCCAACCGGGCTCTAGCCGAAATGTTCGGTTACCGGGGCTGGAATGAGATAAGAAAAACTCAAATCAAAAGTCTATACGTGGATCCTGGAATGCATCAGGCTCTGATCAAAGAACTCTTTACAGGCGAAACCGTGCGTGACCGGGAAATAAACATGCGTAGGCAGGACGGCACGCCAATATGGGTGAATATGACCGTCTCACTTGAAAAAGACGGTAACAAGAACAACTGCCTTGAAGGAGTTCTCGAGGACATCACCGAAAAGAGAAAAGCTCGTGAATTTGAAAAGGCCAAGGTTGCCGCTGATGCTGCCAACGCAGCTAAAAGTAACTTTCTGGCCAGCATGTCCCATGAAATCAGAACTCCCATGAACGCAATTCTAGGTATGGCTGATCTGCTCTGGGAATCAAGGCTGAGCAAAACACAGCGTAACTACGTAAAGATATTCAGAAATGCAGGAGAAAATCTGCTTCTGCTCATCAACGACATACTTGACCTGTCCAAAATCGAAGCAGGACAGATTGACCTAGAAAAAATAGATTTCAACCTTGAAGAATTATTTGAAGACATCGGTTCAATATTTGCCCTCAGGGCTCAGATAAAAAAAATAAATTTCTGCTGGTATATCCATCCTGAAGTGCCCCGGATTATTACCGGGGACCCGACCAGACTGCGGCAGGTTATCGTGAACCTGGTCGGCAATTCGCTGAAATTCACGGGAAAAGGCACAATCACGTTTGAAGCCGCCATCACCGAAAGAGGTTATCTGCGCATAATTGTAAAGGATACCGGTGTCGGCATCCCCATAAAAAAGATAAATTCCATTTTTGATACCTTTTCGCAGGCTGATTCTTCCACCACCCGCAACTACGGCGGAACAGGACTGGGACTTTCCATCTGCAGCCGCATGGTCGAAAGCATGCGCGGTGGAATTTTCGTATCAAGCACAGAAGGCGAAGGATCTGCATTCGCTTTCACTATCAGTGCGGAATTTCCCATACAGCCGGAAATCCCCCTTCCGCTTGAAAATTGCGCAGTACTCATTGTGGACAATAAATCAATATGCCGAGATTTTCTAAGCCTAAGCCTCACGGATCTGGGTGCAACTGTATACGCAGCGGAGGGGATTACTAAATCCTCTGCATATGCAGCTGAAATTTCACTTTCATCATACAAGAACTGCATACTTCTGGTCGGACATCCAACCGGTAAAAACGACCGTTTTGAAATTCTAAAAAAACTCAAGCACAGTCTGTGTCAGGACTGGAAACTCATAATGATCATGGAAGCCAAACCCCAGCCAAGAGCAACAGCACGAGCGAAACAACTGGGCGCCACATACGTGCATCGCCCGGTTCATCCGCAGGCCATCGTTGAAGATCTTCGCTATACATACCGGGAAAAACAATCTCAAAATATTGAAGAGCCCCAACTCGACCTGGACACGGAACAAATTGAAATGATGGAGGAGGTCGAGATTCACAATCCGTCTTCAACAAAAAAACAGGCTATTCTCCTTGTGGAGGATTCCGAAGACAATCGCATGGTTATTGACCTGTTCCTGCAAGAAACACCGTACAGCATCACCCACGCCGTAGATGGGGAAGATGGATTTAAAAAATTCAAAGAAGGAGAATACGGCATAGTACTCATGGATATACAAATGCCAATAATGGACGGTTACGAAGCAACCAAAGCCATCAGGAAATATGAAGAAGAAAACGAGCTTCCTCCGACACCTATTATGGCTCTTACCGCCAACGCCTTCAAAGATGACGAGCTGAAAGCCATCGAACACGGCTGCAGCGCGCACATGGCGAAACCTGTTAAAAAGAAAGAGCTGCTCCGAACTCTGAGAAACTATCTGGGATCGGCGGATTAAATATTTCCGGTTACCAGCGGCGGGTCAGCACAGATCTCCAGCTTTCAGGTATAAAACCTTCATAATTCTTTCCTATATCCTCCAGAGCGATCATTTCACCGGATAAGCTCATGCCGTAAGGTTTCATCAGCCGCAGAGGATACTGCTCATTCTGCAATTGAAAACCGGAAGAGGAATCGAGCACGGTTAACAATTCCGTATGGGAGCGGCCTACCAGCACTGACGCAGGAAAAAAAACAGCATCTTCTGTCTGCTCATACAACCCATCAAAAAGGGTTCTGCAAATGAATATAAAATCTTCTTTCCACAGACTGCGCCCGGAAGCGGGCAAGGTTTCATTGCAGATAAAATGAAGCTTATGCCCTTCCAGAAAACCATACGTTTCCACCTTCTTAGCATCAGCAACAAGGACATTGCCAACCCCCAATCGGCCAAGAACTTCATTGGTACGTTCCGCTACAATCTGGTTGCGCTCAATACCGACAAGTGAATATCCTTCAAATCCGTTACGGCTGGCCTGTACAGCCATGGCAAGCATCAAAATACCTGTACCGGAACCGATATCCAGCCCGGTAAAATGATCCCCCCCCAACGTTGGATTTGCCTCGGCAATATCCTTAAAAATATGAGTACTCTTAGGCAGATCGGCCAGCATGCACAGGGCAAATCCGTATGATAAAAGCCGTTTGCGCAGCTCAAGACAGTTCTCCAGCACATCACTCCCCAATCTACGATGCACAAAACGGTCAAAAAGTAGAGAAATATCCTCTAGATCAATCACTCTTTCATGTGAATCAGGATAAACATAGGCATGGAAGAACTTGACCATAATGTTCATCAGCAATGGACCATCAAGCTGCACCGAAGGATTTCCGGCCTGAGTCAGATCTTCATCCAATGAAGTCGAACGATATATTTCTTTCGATAAAACAGTCTCTTCCATTGCCGGACGCTGCAATAAACGTAAACTGGCTTTTTTGATCATTATGCATACCTGCCTTGTTTTTATGCTGCTCGCGAAATAAAAATATAACGTTTTTTATGACCTATTGCCACTTAATTGAAACCGAAACCATGAATGTATTACTTGACCTTTGCGCTAATCCTGATACGGACAATCCAGCACTTGCGGTGAACATATCTATAAAGATGGGCAGAAACCCTTTACCAGAGTTCACCCCCACGATCAAAAAGCAGCATGCAGGTAATATATCATGTCCCAGAATGTAGACACCGTTATTAAAAAAGAAGTTGAACGTCGCAGGACTTTCGGCATCATCAGCCACCCGGATGCCGGTAAAACCACACTGACTGAAAAACTGCTCCTTTATGGTGGAGCTATTCAGATGGCCGGAACAGTAAAATCGCGTAAAGCCAACCGCCACGCCACATCTGACTGGATGGCGATGGAGCAGGAACGCGGTATTTCCGTTACCACCTCGGTCATGAAATTCAACTACCATGACTACGAAATCAACCTGCTCGACACCCCCGGTCACCAGGACTTTTCCGAAGACACCTACCGCGTGCTCACCGCTGTGGACTCGGCGCTCATGGTCATTGACTGCGCAAAAGGTGTTGAGGTCCAGACCAAAAAGCTGATGGAAGTCTGCCGCATGCGCGACACTCCGATCATCACCTTCATCAACAAAATGGACCGTGAAGGCATCGACCCCTTCGATCTGCTGCAGGATATTGAGGACACACTGCAAATCGAGTGTGCCCCGCTCAGCTGGCCTATCGGTATGGGCTCCGACTTTAAAGGCACATACAACATTCATAAAGGGGAGCTCCACCTCTTCTCCGCCATACACGGCGGCGGTATCCAGAAAGGGGAAGTGATCAAAGACCTTTCCGACTCCCGTCTGGATGAGCTTCTCGGAGATCAGGCTGAACAGTTGCGCGAAGAGCTGGAACTGCTTGAAGGCGCAGGATACCCCTTCGACAAGGAACGCTATCTCGCAGGTAAGCAGACCCCTGTTTTCTTCGGAAGTGCCATCAATAACTTCGGGGTACAGGAAATGCTGGACTCCTTTGTCGAGCTGGCCCCGCACCCCAAACCGCGCGCTACGACTACACGTGAAGTTTCTCCGTTTGAATCAGATTTTTCAGCCGTTGCCTTTAAAATTCAGGCAAACATGGACCCGGCTCACCGTGACCGCATAGCTTTCATGCGCATCTGCTCCGGTAAATTCACACGCGGCATGAAAGTCCGCCACCACCGCATCGGAAAAGATGTGCAGATCGCCAACGCGACTATTTTTATGGCGCAGGACCGCACCGGAGTTGAAGAAGCCTATCCCGGCGACATCATCGGGGTCCACAACCACGGTACCATCAAGATCGGAGACACCTTCACTTCCACTAAAGAAGAGTTGAAGTTTACCGGGATTCCAAACTTCGCGCCCGAACATTTCCGCCGGGTAATCCTCAAAGACCCGCTTAAAAGCAAACAGCTGGATAAAGGATTGCACCAGTTGGCCGAGGAAGGTGCGGTTCAGCTCTTTAAACCGCTGGGTAACAATGACAAAATCCTTGGTGCAGTCGGTCTGCTTCAGTTCGACGTGATCATGTCACGACTTAAGGACGAATACAGCGTAGCTGCCCTTTATGAACCGGTTGAATACCACACCGCCCGCTGGTTAAGCAGTGATGATCCCCGCGAGATAGATGGAATTAAAAAACGCTATCCCCGTTTTGTAGCCCTCGACGGTGACGACAACCTGACCTTTCTCGCCCCCAGTCAATGGCGGCTGCAGCAGGCGGAAGAGGAATGGCCGAAAATTAATTTTAATAAAACCCGCGAGCATCAATAAAATTTTGATGCGCTTCGCGCGATAAAGACTGAAATATGCCTTCAGCGACCCTCCAAAGGGGCTTAGCCCTTTGGAGTCGCCAACAGGTATACTCGGGGTTAAACCCCAGATGGTGCTTTATAAACTGTCTGGGGGTTGACGAAGCCTTGTTTGGCTAATATTCAGATGTGATACTTTTATCCTGCCCGCCCGTGGTTTTTCAGGACCTTAGTACCTGAAGCATCACGGGCCGGTAGGAATTCTTTGTTTCCAAACGCAGGAAATGTAATTACTACCGGGCTCAATATTCTATGCAAGTACCTGAACAATATAAGAGAAAATTTACTAAAGACGAAATTAACGAGCTGCCCCTTCGCCAATATGAAGGACCTATCAAGCTCATTGACCGGGAAGAAGATGTTCCGGCAGCAATCGGAGAACTCTGCCGCTGCGATCTCCTCGGTTTTGATACCGAGACCCGTCCGGTCTTCCGCAAAGGTGTTTCCTACCCCCCTTCACTAATTCAGTTGGCGACTGAAGATTGTGTCTACCTGCTGCATCTGAATCATATTTCCCTTTCAGACCACATCAAGGAATTGCTTTCTTCTGCCGATATAATCAAGACAGGGGTGGCGGTAATAAATGATGTCAAAGAATTACGCGATGTTTCTCCCTTTGAAGGCAAAGGCTTTGTGGACCTCGGCGATCTGGCAAGGTCACTGGAAATGCAGACAAACGGGCTGCGCAATTTAGCTGCCAACCTGCTCGGATTCCGCATTTCCAAGGGAGTTCAGTGCTCTAACTGGGGCCGTAAGGAACTCACTCCGCAGCAGATAACCTACGCTGCGACAGATGCATGGGTCAGCCGTGAAATATACCTGAAGTTTCAGGAACTTGAAGTCCTCTAACTGTTTTGCCTGCGGGCAAATAATTCGTTACCGGAAAGGATTCGATTCACTATGAAATCCAGATATCTTATCATCTCATTACTCATTGTGATAGTTACGGCGTTTCCCGCTTTTGCTCATGCGGACTGCAATGATATTTTAAAAGCCGAGCTTGGAAACATTTCCGGCATAAATGCCGTGGTTCAAAACAAATCCGGTTTTCTTGCCATCCTTGATGAGATGAGCAGGAAACAGGAAGTCAGCGTTGTTTCCGAGATCAACAAGCTGCATAAAAAGGATGACGGAAAATGTAACTTCTCCAGCCTTCCCGTTGCAGTAATGGACAGCAATCTGGATGAGCTGAAAAGTGGATCTGCATCATCGTTATCCCGGAGCGACCTTACCAAACTGCTCTATGAATATGTTTACAAGCTAAGCCCTATTCAGGTTGAACAAAACCTGAAAGGCTATGAAAAGCTTACAGAACTTGCTCCGCAAAACACATACTATAAAGCCCGTAAAGAGCATTATACCGAAAGATCCACGCTGGTTAAAACAAGGGCGAAATTTATTGCCCGTTGCCTGAAAGAATTTCCAAAAGACAAAAATATTCTTGATCTTGAAATTAAAAGAGATTTCTACCTCTTTGTAGTTGCCGGGGAAACTCCGCTCAAAACTGCTGAAAAATTCATGGATAAAATTGCGCAGGACACTCCGCGCCCGGACAAAAAGATGTGTGTCATCGCCTACTCTGCCGATATGGAGAACAGGCAGTCCAGCTGCCCGGAAGAATATGAGAAACTCATGACCTCTAACGAGGAAGAACTGCTCATGCGCCATGTTCAGTCCATGCCCGGATATAAAATTCAGCTTAATATCAATGGATATAAGGCACTGAAGAAGCTAAATCCCAGCTCCACTATGTACACTGATAAACTGGCCGCATATGAAGCCAAACAGCAGGGGCTGCAAAGATTCCTTAATCTGAGAACCGCTTCCGGTGAAAAATTAATCAGCAAAAGCAGCAACCGGGGATATACCCTTTACGCTACCCTCAATAACGAAGCACTCGATGGCAAATCAGCTTCAACCAATCGCAAACTCTTCCATCTGCTCAGAGATTTATACGCTATAGACGGCTATGCATTCAAAAAATGTGTTCTGAAAAACAGCGCAGACAAAACACTGGGCACAATTTCATGCGGTAATTCGCGCTGCACTTTCAGATAATAAATCTACACGGCTTACAAACATAAGAGGGTGAAACAGCAACAAACTGTTTCACCCTCTTTTTTTGACTGAATCTGCAAGTCCTATAATTTTGAACCGGCTCTTTCTTTATCCATGTCAGTAATCCTACATGACCAGCATAAAATAAATTCCGCCTACCAGCAGCAGGCTGAGAGCCCGCAGTCCCTGATTATAAAGAATAAGCTTCAAAGCCATTCTACCTCGGAAAATACCTGCATAGTATGGAAGCTGGTGACGCAAAGCACGCACAGGAGTGGAAAGCAGATTTCCGATAATAAGTGCCAGCACTATTCCGTGAGGTTCAATTGCTCCGGAACCAAGCAGGGACCCGGCGGCGGCAAGACCGGCAGTGAATTCTGCCGCAAGGCTAAAGGCAATAATCCCGAAGACCTGAGGGTCCAGCCAGGAAAGAAAACTCAGATGTTCGCTGAGGTACTGCTCAAAAGATAAAAAGATACCGTAATGACGTAAAAAGAAAAAAGCTGTGTAAATGGGGATGGTTATGTAAACAACTTTCGGCAATCTGCGCTTGAGGCGTTTTAACGCCTTCTCCAGTACCTCACGAAAAGATTTTGATTCCTGCCCTTTAAGGCGCTCTGAAACATCCCCGCACCCACTATCCGCAGGAAGGGCAAAACGCCCCCAAAGCACTATGGCGCCGGTACGAACACAGGCTGCGATTAGGGTTATCCCTACATATATAAATGCCACGTTGCCGATAAACGGGGCGGCAATAAAAAACACCGTAGGCATGTGCAGGAAATAAGTGGGAAGACTATTGAAAAGGTTGGAAATAACCAGCTCGCGGTCATTGATTTCCCCTTTTTCATAAGCCTCGGAAAGCATAGAGTTGGCGGCAACTCCCGAAAAAAAAGCCAGCGCAAAACTGGCACCGCTTATATCTTTGAGCCGCCCCGCCCGGATAAGCGGAGTGGCAACCCGTCCCATGGCCCGGGTCCAGCGCAAACCTTCAACAATATTACCTATCAGCAATCCTATGCTGATAAATATTAATAACCGGATCAGGGGCCACCCTAATCCGGTCCAAAGAATATCTAAAGACAACAGAACCTACTTTTTTTTCCAATTATCAACAGCGAGGACTTTGAATGTGCCGTTTTCATCGACAAGGACTCCGGCATCAAGGAGCTCTTTCATGGCGATCAGAAAATCATTCTCTTCGCCGTTCCATTTTTCAAGACATAAACCATAAGTAATGATGTTGGCATCGGCCTTACAGTTTTTATCAGGATCAATCTTACTGCCCAGCATACCTTCTATCAGCAGGAAAAGTGAATTTGCTTCAACGGAAAGTCCGAGATCAAAAATAGATACAGCCATCGCTTCCTCCATAATTATTTAATTAGACAATAAAATATACTTGAACAGCCTCAAGGGCTAGGAAAAAAGTTCATTCACAGCACGAGCCTGTTGCGGTTGGTTATTCTTTATCCTGCAACAAGGCTTTAAACTGCTTGAGCTCTCCAGCTTCCATTTTGCTGAAATTGCATTCGGCCGGAAAAGAACCGTTCCCGACCTCTGCAATGTAGTGCTTGACGGCCTCAATACTTTCTCCGCGCAACTGAGCAAATTTCTTTACAAATTTAGGAACAAAACGGTCAAAAAGACCCAGTATGTCATGATAGACAAGCACCTGCCCGTCCGTATCCGGTCCGGCTCCGATACCTATAGTAGGTACGGAAACCCGGCGGGTAATTTCCTGTGCCACTTCATGGGGGACCGCTTCCAGAACAATGGAAAAGCACCCGGCTTCTTCAAGGGCCAGAGCCTCGTCAACCAACGCGCTAGCCGAGCGGGCATTTTTGCCCTGAGCCTTGAAACCACCGAAACGGGCCACGTGCTGCGGGGTCAATCCGATATGCCCCTGCACCGGAACGCCGGAATCAACAATGGCCCGCACGTGCTCCAGAAACGGAAAACCGCCTTCAAGCTTTACGGCCCGCGCCCCGGTACAGCTGAGAAATTTACCTGCATTTTCAACAGCCATCTGCACAGAGGGCTGGTAGGACATAAAGGGCAGGTCGCCCACAATCAAAGCCTTCTCTACTCCGCGGGATACCGCTGCCGCATGGTGCAACATATCATCCATGGTGACGGAAAGAGTATCCTCATAACCGAGTACAACCATCCCCAGAGAATCGCCGACAAGGATCATATCCACACCCGCAGCATCCACAATCTGCCCTGAAGGATAATCGTAAGCAGTAACCATGGAGATCTTGCGTTGCCCTTTAAGGGCGGCTATATCGGGAGCCGTTAATTTTTTCATATTTTCCTCACATATTTAAAAAAGACTGATTAAGGAAGTTTTTCAGTGCAGTTTTCTGATATGGGCATGCAAAAACTAAATCAAGTCTAGTGAAAAATGTATCATGCATAAAAAAAAGAGGCCAGGAACACCCGGACCTCTTTTAAACAACTTTAAAAATGACAAAAACTACAGCTCTTGCATGACCCAGACGACCCGTCCTACAACATGCTTTTCATGATTTTCAACCGGAATGTACTGCTCCGGATGCTGCTCATTGTCAGGACGCAGAATGAACCGGGAATTTTCCGGATCAAAAAAGACCCTGCGGATAACCACACCCTGATAAGGAACATGTACAGCGTAGATATCGCCGGCCATAAGTCTTTTCTGGGAATCATCGATTCCTACAAAAGCTTCCCTGCGTATAGACGGCTCCATGGAAGAACCTTCGGCTTTCAAAACAACCAGTGAAGAGCGGTAGTATGTTTCCGGGATGCTAAGCTCTGAAACCTGCTGCGGTTTCCAGCTATCCGCGCCGACATCCTCACCTGCCATGGACGAAACAGGAACAATCCTGCCTCGCGACTGCACCTGACCGTACTGGGCTGTTGTTTCGCTCAAAATCTGGTCGGCTGCAATCTTACCCTTGCCCGGTTTAAGATACACCGGTTCAATCCCGTCGGAAAGCCATTCAGGGTTCAAACCATGGGTTCTGTACAGCTTAATGAACCACTCCGCCGGAATGGAGCTTCTTCTTTTCGCATCAGAAATGCTTGACTGTCGAATATTCAAAATTTCGGCAAGCTGAACCTGAGTTCTTGTTCCGGTAGCCTTTTTGATTCTTTCCAAGCTTTCATCAAACCACTTTGACACGCCTACCTCCTGTGATAACAAAATATAAACAACTCAAAATTAATGTGCAATATGGCAACCTCATAAAGCAGATCGCTTACTTTGCATACAATCCTTTTTTTTAACATCAATGTAAAAGACTGCTAGCATGAAATTTATAAACAGGCAAAGCATTAAAGTACACGTAAATACAGCCGTAAATCACTGCAAAATAATAACGGCACACTTTCTATAATAGTAGTTTGAATAGTACAACTTCACTTTTAACGGCTATCATATTATGAACAACATCATTATAGACTGTGCAAAAGAGCAACGACTATTTTTATTTAACAAGACCGCTTTAAAAAAACTGGCTCCTTTATAAAAAACGTCTACCCGTTTCTAATTATCCCCTAGCGGAAGTATAAAATAAAAATTGTTACCTCCGTCTTGCGGTTCATAGCCGACTTCTCCACCATGCAGCTCAACCACCTGACGTACAAAGAACAATCCATGGCCGGAACCATATTCACTGCCTACATTTTCACTTCGGAAGCCGGGCTGAAAAAGCTTGCTGCGATTTTCTTCCGGAAGATGAGGACCGGTAGTAAAAACATTCAACTTCAGTCCGTCCCACCCGTTTTTAAAATAATCTTTTACAACTTCCCATCCGTAAGCAGTGAACTTATCACACCGACCGTCGCACATGGTATCTTCGCGGGTATATTTTACAGCATTCGAAAACAGATTGGCATAAACTTGAGAAATAAGCCCCACATCAGCAATGATGCGAACCTCTTGGTCCGGCACCCCTCCCATGCTGGTATCCAACCGGATTCCTCGCTCCTCAAATCTTGAACGATAGCGCTCCAGTTGAGGTTCTATGATCTGCTTAAGCAGATTGCAAGGACGCTTTTCAACAATATACCGTCCCTCCTCAAAATGCTGCCTACGTAAAAGAGTCTCCAGAAAAAGACTGGTTTGCTCATAATGACTGTGAATTTCATTAAACTGAAGGACAAGGCCGTTATAAAGCTGATCCAATTCATAACTGACTTCGTCCACGGACTTTCTGTACACCTCGCTGCGAAGGGTGCGGATATTTTCAATACGGTCCCGAAGCCGGTTGTAAAAGAGCTTAAAATACATATTCGGGACAATTACATTATGCCCCACGTCCTTAACCAGATTACGGACAAAGACCAAGTGCTCCTGTCCCTTGCGGCGTAAGAGCTTGCTGTGCAGCTGAAAACCGACCCGGTTTACAAATTTTTCAAAAAATAAAGACTGATGATCGGAGAGGTCTTCCATATTATAAAACTCAAAACATCCGATCACATCCCCGGCAGGCTTGAAAGGAAGCTGATCCACCAACTCGATATTACCCCGGATGGGAATAAAAAGGTGCCCGGCATTAAAGATCTTTTCCAGAGGAACGGAGCTGCATACCGGAGCACGAGTTTCTGTTCGCCCTACAGGGACGAATTCGTCCGGACCTTTAGCGAGATAAAGCCTACAGTCAAGACCAAAAAGAGTTCTCGGAACAGCAGTACTCACGGCAAAAAAATCTTCCAGTGAGTCAAATTCCTGTGCGAGGTCGAAGAAGATCATCAATGCCCGCTTTTCTGTCGCGGAAAAGGAATAATCCTTATAATCGTCCATTTTTTCGTGAATACGCCGCTGAATATGATGCATCTTATCCGGAGCGGGACCCAAAGGAAGCTGGAAACCTTCGCCTAGCGGACCTTCCTGCTCGTATGAAAAAACATCAACACTTTTCTTTTCACTACTCATAAATTTATCCGGGGTTCATGACATGAAGGGGCTACTACCCATTATACGATTACCGATAGAAAGGGGCAAGCAGTAAGATCTTTTTTACGGTCCTAACAATATTTACTGTATTCGCATTTTATGAGACAGTCCGCCCATCAAACCATTTTTAGGGAAACCATCATGCCCGAAATTATTCTCATTCAAATATCCGGCGCGGACAAACCCGGCCTGACCTCAGCTCTGACAGGGGTTCTGGCTGGCTACGGCATTGATATTCTGGACATCGGACAGAGTGTAATCCACAGCCAACTGGTGCTTGGCATACTAATCCGTATTCCGCCGGAATCGGAGTCAGCCCCTGTACTCAAGGACATTATGTTCAAAGGGTACGAGCTGGGGGTAAACGTTAAATTCAAGCCTACCCAGTCCGATAAGTACATGGCGTGGGTGAATGAACAGGGAAAACCAAGACACATTGCCACCCTTGTGGGTAACAAGCTCACCGGTTCCCATATTTCAAGAATTACAAAAATTATCGCGGACAACGGATTGAACATCGATATGATCCATCGACTCTCCGGACGTATTCCCATGAACGGTGAGCCTGCACCGAGACATGCCTGCGTTGAATTTTCCGTCCGCGGAATCCCAGAAGATCTGGATCGCATGCGGTCCAACTTTCTGGAAATGGCAGCTGAAGATCAGGTTGATATAGCTCTGCAGGAAGACAATGTGTTTCGCAGAAACAGACGGCTGGTGGCTTTCGATATGGACTCCACCCTTATCCAGACGGAAGTTATCGATGAGCTGGCCAGAGCGGCTGGTTCCGGTGAAAAAGTCAGCCGGATTACCGAATCAGCCATGCGCGGGGAAATCGACTTCAAGGAAAGCCTGCGTCAGCGTCTGGCAACCCTTAAAGGACTGGACGAATCTGTAATGGAAGAAATCGCACGCAGGCTGCCCATTACCGAAGGGGCCGAACGGCTCATCACCAACCTGAAAAAATTCGGCTACAAAACAGCCATCATCTCCGGCGGATTTACTTATTTCGGCGAAAAGCTGCAGGAAAAGCTGGGTGTGGATTACGTCTACGCCAACCGTCTTGAAATCAAGGACGGAAAGCTGACCGGCGGAGTCATCGGCGACATTGTGGACGGAGCTAAGAAAGCGGAACTATTATGTAAGATCGCGGAAAAAGAAAAGATCAGCCTGCAACAGTCCATTGCCGTGGGTGACGGAGCAAACGACCTGCCCATGCTTTCCATTGCCGGGCTGGGTATCGCCTTTCACGCTAAGCCCAAAGTCAAGCAGGATGCCCGCCAGTCCATCTCCCATTTCGGTCTTGATTCCATTCTTTACCTGATAGGTTTACGCGACAGGGATACGGATTAAGGCTCCCTGCTTTTTTACAGCATGTATTAAAAAAAGAATCCCCGGAAAGTACAACCTTCCGGGGATTTTTTCATGCCTTATTTTTGCTGATCCGCCTTTAACTGTCCACAGGCGGCTTTAATATCCTGCCCCATGGATCTGCGGATGGTGGCGGTTATTTTTTTATCCCAGAGATACTTTTCAAACGCCAGCACCTTATCTCTGGCCGGAGCCTTATAGAGCGGCTTGTCGCCGGGATTGTAAGCAATCAGATTAACCTTGCAGCGACGGTGCCCGAGTAATTTCACCAATTGTCTGGCGTGTTCAATGGAATCATTCACCCCGCCGAGGAGCAGGTATTCGTAAGTTACCTTTTCCCGGGGCTTGAGCGGAAAACGGTCCATGGCGGCCAGCAGATCTTCAATATGTGTCTTGGCCGCTTTGGGCATGATCTTCTCACGCAGTTCCTGAGTGGGCGCATGCAGCGATATGGCAGGAAGAGTAAGCCCGGTTTCACCCAGTTCTTCAAGCTGCTTGACGAAACCGACGGAAGAAACTGTTATCCGCCGGGGCACAAAGGAAAGTCCGTCGGGATTATTCAGGTTACGCAAAGTACGTATGAGATTATCAAGGTTGAGCAAAGGTTCGCCCATACCCATGAAAACCAGATTTTTGAGCGGATCAAGACCGTTTTCCCGCAGATATTTGCGACCAGCCAGAACCTGCCCAAGCATTTCGGACATACTCATGTTGCGTTCAAAGCCCATCAGCCCGGTATTACAGAAGGTGCAACCCATAGCACAGCCGACCTGAGTAGACAGGCACTGGGTGTAACGCCCTTCCATGGGGATAAGCACGGTTTCCACCAATGCTCCGTCATTCAGCCTTAAGAGAAGCTTGATCGTTCCGTCTTTACTGGTCTGAACCACGTCCACCTGCGGATGGTTGATAACCGCCTTGCTCTTCAGGTCTTCACGCAAATTTTTAGCGAGGTTGGTCATGGAGTCGAAATCCGCAACCCCCTTCTGCCAGAGCCACTGCCAGATCTGATCGGTGCGGAAACGCGGTGCCTTAAGTTCCTGCGAGACAAATGTTTCAAGCTCGCTGTATTCCAAATCAAGTATATCTATCATTATTTCATTTTACCCGGATTAAAACGGACAATATAAATCTTGGTTGCCACCCATTTAATAGTCAACAATTCCATTTCCTCTACTTCCACAAAATCTTTTACCATTGGCGGCAGAGAATCAATGAAAGGTTTCAGTTGATAATAATCAATGGACGAAAGCAGCAGCACCGCATTCTTGAATTCGGTGTTCTTCAGATACTGATAAACGGGGTATTTTTCCGCGTCCGGATGTTCTTGTTTAAAAAGATCAGCAGCGATATCCGGAGTAGCTAGAACCTGCATCAGGTCGCCGGAACGCGCTTCGGAACCGAGCGAGTACATGCAGCTTTCATCCTTGGCAAGCTTTTTAAGGTAATAGACCACATCCGGAAACAGCTTGATAAAGAAAGGACGGTGCAGAACGAGCGTGCTTTCATCTGAAAATTCACTAAGCCTGTCAGTAACGGCCTGTGCGAGTATGGGCATGGGCCTGTTCTCGGTCAGGGAGTTATAGGAAGGCAGAGCCCGATAATAAAAAGGCATTATCGCTGTGATGGCCAGAGAACCCACTAGAATATGAAGTGCAGGGCGTTCCGACTGCTTGATGCTCACAACCAAAAGCACAAGAAAAAAGGCTCCTAGAGCAATAAAAAACGGAAACATCAATTCCATGTACTGGCCTACAGGCACCCGGTCCGCAAGGTTGACCGATACACTCATTGATTTGAAAGAGCGGTAACCAAGCATAGCCGCCATGGATAAAATCCAGACAAACCCCATTTCGAAAAGGGTGCGATACATCTTATCCCGCTTTGCATTGACCAACCAGTCGCAGACCAGAATGGAAAGGACAGGCAGCACCGGAAGCATGTAGCGGTTCGATTTCAGTTTGAAAAGCAGGGTAAATACCAGCAGATAAACCAGAAAAACGCAGGCCATAAACACATATTTTTCGTTAAACTTTTCCCGGACAGAACGCCAGATGCCGTAAACAGTCCCGAATACGTATCCACCCCACGGGAAGAAAATCACGGTCAGGGTATCAAAGTAAGGGTCTAGGCTGCCCAGCTTGCTAGCCAGCTTAGAACTTGTAGAAGCGGTGTTATGAAAAAACTGGCCCACTAAACCTTGAGTGTAATCAAATCCGCTGCTCAGCCATGCAAAATACAACCAAAGAAAAAAGGGAACACACCCGGCAAGGAACCATAAAAGCAGAATATTGCGTTCCTTCCACTTGGCCGCAACGAGCCCTTTTATATTGAACGCGGAAAGAAAAGAAACAGGCTCCCCTGCTTCATGTTTTCGGCTCACGTTGTGGCGAATTCCAACTGCCAGCGCAAACCCGGCCATAGGTAAAAAAGCGAAAGGCCCCTTTGCCAGTACTCCCAGAGCGGTTAGAATCGCCCCGCCAAAGGCCACGCGATATCTTCTGTCACCAAGGTAATACAGCATATAAAAATACGTAGCCCAAGTGACGCAGCAGGCAAAGACAACATCCACTTTCATCATCACAGCCATGAACTTGAAAAGGACGGAACTCTGCAGGATCACCCCGGCCAAAAGACCGGTGGCAGGACCAAATAATTTGCGGCCGCTTAGAGCTGTGCCCAGCACCATGAGAACGGAACAGATGATTGTAGGCAAACGCAGCAAACCAAGAGTACCGGAACCGAAGTTCCTCAGTGAGGAAAGCCATGCAAAAGGATACATAACCCAATAAGTAAGCGGGGGTTTCTCCATTCGTGGAATGCCGTCAAACATCGGAGCCAGCAGATTACCGCTGTGGAACATCTCATAAACCGCGCGGGCATACTTGGGTTCATCAATGTCGTAAAAATAATTCAGCCATGTTCCGTAAAAAGAAACCGTAGCGGAAAAGATAAGGAGTAAACCGAGCAGCAGAAGCCAGTTTTTGCGGCAAAATCCGTTTATGTCAGATTCGTATTTATTTTCCATATGATGTAATCCAATTGCTATTGTTTTTCCTGTGCAAAACTATATAAGCCCTGCAAGTGCTACCCACTACCAGAGATCGCCCGGCAAGTCGAAACCCTGGGGACTGGATTAAATGAACGTGATAGGATACTAATTTAACATATCCTACTTAAATTTATCATGAGGCTGCGATGCGTTTTTCATTATTGGCAAGACTACTTTTTCTAGCGGTTATTTTTTTCATGCAGCCCGCAGCGGCCAAAGCCTCTCCTCCGCTCTTAGCAATCGGCAGTTTCCTTACCCCTTCCGGTATACCTTCCACTGAATTCAGAAATTTTGTTGAACAAAAATTAATTGAATCGGGCTTTAGCTGCGCTAATTGCACTGAAGATCACCGGAAATCAAGATACTCCCTTTCCGGTCTGATGGTAAAAAATGATAAAGGAACATCTTTCTCTGCCCTGCTGACCGATAATTTCCATCTGGAACCAGATGTTTTTATTAAAGGTAAACAGATGGGAGGCATCTCATCGGAACCTGCGGCGGCAAAGCTCGCCGATTCAGCTGCAAAACTCATTGCAAACCAGTCTGTTGCTTCTATTGAAGTTAACGGTGACTCCCGGCTGACTCCCAACGCAGTCATGGCTTTGGCCCAGATTGTGCCCGGAGAAAAAGCCACCCCGCAAAAAATTATTGCCGGACGGATAATTCTTGAAAATTGCGGACTCTTTGAAAAATCCAGAATCTACCTGACTCCGGACCCGGAAGGCCGCAAAGTAAAAATTTCCGTAACCGAAAGGGAATCAATTGTCCCGGGAACAATGCCCGGACCTGGTAAAGTCATGCTGGATAATATCCTTGGCCCTCCGAATGCCGATCTTCCCGAATTTCCAGCCGTTCCCGACGCAAAATTCACTGAATTACATAATGGAACAAGCGCCGGATATCTGGCCTACAGGGCCGAGGACATCATCGCCCGCTTCAGTCATGAGGAACAGGATTTCGGTGTGGAAGATGTAAAAGAACTGGTCGCTGTTGCAAATGCGATCAGGAACAAAATAACCCGCAATGATTCACCTTGCCGGGACATGTGCATAATCATGCTGAAAATGTGTTCCATGCTGGATTCTAAAACCATCCACACCATTACGGAAGAATTACGATCGGGCATGGAATTGAATACTGCGGGTTCAGACTCACTGGAAAATAATCTGCAACGCATTGAATTCTTGACACAAGCCTACAGCTCTGCACGGGAAGCACAGCTTATACTGACTTCCCGGATATTCCATGACCGAATTCATTCCCCGGTGGTCCCCTGGATTCTGTTTTCATTAGGCCAGCAGGATCTCAAAGCAGAAGACATTACCCGAGCCGCTCCTCTGCTGAACGGTGCGATCTCTGTTTCTTCTTTGCCGGTATCCCCGGAAATGCTACTGACCGCTGCCAAAGCACAATACAGCAACCTTGACTGTGAAGCAGGTTCCGCCGCCACCGCGCAGCTGAAACCACTGCTGGCCGACCCTGATCTGGACAACGAACTGCGCAGGCAGATTCAATCCCTGTCCCGACTGGACGGACTGTGCGATACGGCCACCTCCATCACGGACAAAGACAGCTTCGAACGGCAACTTCAAAAGGGAGACGCGCTCATCCTTCTGGACAGACCCGATCTGGCTGAGCCTATTTTCCACAAATTGCATGGCATAGAACCCGATGACGCACGCCCTTTCACGGGATTCGCCCGTCTTGCATTCCAGCGTACGGACAACCTGCTTTCAGTACGCCCCTATCTGGAGCGGGCCGAACACCTGCGCAACAAGGACCGTTATTTTTATGAACTGGCCCTTGCCTATAAGATTGAACGCATTACCGAGGAAGCCCTGCCGACAATAAAAATTAACGGTCGCAACTCCGAAGAAGCATCAGCAACCAGATTCCTGCTGCCCAAGACTCTTGAATACGCTGCCGGATATGAAAAATACAACCCTGCACAGGCAAATTTGATTAAAGCCGGGGTCAATGTGCTGGGAGAATGGCTGGCTTATCCTGTCATGACCGCAGAAGAAGCTTTCCAGAGCATGTTTGAACTGAGTCAGGGCCTTGAAAAAGAAATGGGAGAGCTTCAGGAAATACTTTCAGCGGAATTATATTTTTCCAGCTTCGCAGCCGACAAAGAAGAAGCGGACAGGCTCATATCCCGTCCCCTATCAGTAAAATCAGAACTTGAAACCAGATTCCTGCAATTGAACCTACTGATCCGCGAAATGGCTTTAAACCCATGCCCGGAAATTTTCAATGCATTGAAGCAGGCAGGCAAATCAAGCTTCTCTGATGCCACAAACAGGGAAAAAGCTGTAATCCTGAAAGCAGACGCTCTGGCAATAGCTGGCTTGTACAGCAATTCAACCGAAACACTGGAACGTGCAGGATCGCTTTATACACTTGCTTTAGATTTAAACAGCGCCAACAAAGGCAGGGTGCTCAACAATCTGGCATGCGTAAACCTTGCACTTGGCCGAATAGGCGAAGCGGATGATCTATATGATGAAGCCGTGGACATTTCCCCGGAAAAACCGGAAGTAGTTGAACTGGGGAAAATATTATCTTCTCTTTCAGGAGATGAAAGGCAAACGGCGCTTGATGAATTTGCAAAAAGAACTCATTGGACCATCAGCGGAAAAAAATCCGCAGGAGAGACCGCAGAGTCTTACGTCAGCAACGCCACTTCAGAAGAAATCCCTCAAAGGATGGACACTGTCCTGCTAGACGAAAAAAGAAGTATTTCAAGCGGGTACGACAACTACATCGGTCTGTGGATAAACTTTAACTACAACAGCAACATATGGTTATTGCCATCTTTACCGAACCTGAACATCCAGCCGCGTTAATCAGGAGCAGTCTTAATCAAGGGATTCAAGCGTCATCTCCAGCTCTTCGGCCATAAGTCGCAAAGGCTCGACACCGCCTGTAATACGCATGATCTCAATCAGAGTTTCGGCACCTAGTTTGGCTTTTCTATCTTCAGGATTAGCCTCACGGGCAAGGGTCTTGGGAGATTTGCCAAGCTTTTCAGCCAGCTCCTCCAATGAGACCGGTCCGTTGAGAACCAGATCCTGAATAGCTTTTTCAACTTTTTCTGACATTGTTATTTAACCTACTGCATTAATCGATTTTTTGATCTAGTCAGATCTATTAAACCAAAACCGAAATCCATTCAACGAAATTGCATCCGGTTTTCTGAGTGCTAAGATTATTTTAAATATCATATATAGTTATTGTTAACAGCTCAACATTGTCACAACATTGTAACAATGCCACATACAGCTAAAAACCACACATCGCAAACATCTCCTTTACTTTCAAACACTTAAATAGCAAAACAACTTTTGTAACAAAACTTGACCTAACTGTGTTAACATGCTTGTTACTCCCCTGTGACAAAAAGGTAGATCTATTTCTGTTCAGGAGCATCCTCAGGGAGGACTTTTTTTTGCCTAAACAATCACTGCATATGAGAATTCTGCTCTGGGGCTGGGGTATAATGTTATGCACCCTGCTGCTGACCTTCTGGTTTTACTATGGCACCGTCTCAGATGAGTTGACCGCCTCCAGCCGGCAGAATACTTCCCGACTTCTGAATTATGTACGTTGGAAAATCAGTCACTCCCCGATAAAACCAGGTTCTACAGATTTTCAACATGAAATCAACGAACTCGGATCACATCTCAATATCCGCATTACATATATTAAAAACGGTAAGGTCCTAGCAGATTCCAAAGTGAAGGCCGCCCGGATTCCTGAACTTGATGACCACTCCAACCGCCCGGAGGTTCTCGCTGCCGAAGCCAGTGGAACCGGTAAGAATATCCGCTACAGTAAAACCCTTCAGACGCGCATGCTCTATGTCGCGCAGGTTATGAATGAACAAGGGGAATTCCTGCGTCTGGCTATGCCCTACTCAGTGATCAGCGAAAGGCTGGACAAGGTAATGCTCCATGTCACTGTCCTGCTGGTGCTGCTCGCTTTAGGGGCAGCCATTCTACTGGTATTTGTGGGTAAACGGACCACCGCCGCAGTCAAGGAGGTCTCCGCCACGGCGCAAGCCATCGGAGAAGGTGACTACAGTAAGCGTATACGGGTCATCCCCGGAGGCGAATACGAGCCCATGGCCGAATCCATCAACACCATGGCCAAAAAGATACAGGGCCATATCCGTATTATAGAGGATCAGCGCAACCAGCTTGACGCCATGTTTGAAAACATGACCGAAGGGATTATGGTCCTTGATCCGCAAGGAAAAATTGAATCGGTCAATAAATCAATGACCGAATTGATCCCTGACACACAGAATTTCATCGGCCGTGCCCCCCTTGAGGTCATGACCAAACATGAAATTCAGGACGCAGTGGATAAAATCATCAGGCACGACAGCGAAAAGGATTCTGATTCACTCATTGTCGATCTCGCTGACGGGCGCTCCATGAATGTGACCGTATGTTCCTACAGGGATTACAAAAATCGTCGCAAACTTATTCTGGTTTTCCATGATATAAGTGAAGTAAGGCGTATAGAAAAAATCCTTCGTGACTTTGTTTCCAACGCCTCCCACCAGCTGCGCACACCATTGACCAGCATTAAAGGCTATTCGGAAACTCTGATTGACAACCCGCCCCAAGATCAAAAAATTCTGACAAATTTTCTTAAAACAATCCGTGATAACGCTGACCATATGTCTAAGGTCATCACCGGAATGTTTGCCCTTGCCCGCAGTGAGTATTCTGGGAAAAAACTGCGTGCGAGACCTACAAACCTGCAAAAAAGCATTGCTTTGAGCACGGCAAACCTCCAGAATCTCGCGGAAAACAAAAACATAAAATTGAGTAAAGAGGAAATTCCGCTGATTCATGTCACCGGAACCAGCGAAGGTCTGGTCCAGATTTTCGACAACCTCATTGAAAACGCTATCAAATACGCTCCCGAGCACACTGAAGTTGCTGTCCAGGCTGAAATTGACGCAGACTTTGCTATAATCAAAGTCGTCGATGAAGGTCCGGGCATAGCACGAGCGGACAGGGAACGCATTTTTGAAAGATTTTTTAAATTGGATGAAAACGCTGTAGGACATGGCAGTTCCGGTCTGGGACTGGCCCTGTGCCGCAGCCTTGCAAGAAACTTCAACGGCGACATCTGGGTGGAAAGCCCGGTTGACGCGGCAACGGGTACCGGATCTTCATTCTGTGTGAAACTCCCGGTAACAGCTGAACAAGCTTATGAGTCCGGGCAGGACTCATAATAAGGGGATTATCTTTAATGGATATTTACGATCTGTTTTTTTACATGTCCCTGTTTGCTGGATTCATGATGGCTTTCAATCTAGGCGCTAACGACGTGGCCAACTCCATGGCCTCCGCAGTAGGCGCCAAAGCTATCACAATTCGGCAGGCAGTATTCATCGCAGGGACCCTGAACTTTGCGGGAGCTGTTTTCCTCGGCTCGCATGTAACCGCAACGGTCAGCAAAGGAATCATCAACCCGGCGGCTATAGCCGATCCTAAAATCATCATGATCGGCATGTTCTCGGCATTGCTGGCTGCAGGATTATGGGTATTAATCTCGACGCTAACGGCCCTGCCGGTATCCTCCACCCACTCCATCGTGGGAGCCATTCTGGGTTTCGGACTCGTGGCCGGCGGACCGGACGTGGTCAATTGGCTGAAAATGGTCGGAATTGTGATGTCATGGATTATCTCTCCGTTTTTCGCAGCCATCATCGCCTATGCAATTTTCACCCATATCAGGAAAACCATCCTTTTTAAAAAGGACTTCATCTATCAGGCTAAAAAATGGGCTCCTATCTGGATGGGACTTACAGTCTTGCTGATTTCCCTTTCTTTCCTGTATAAGACTCCCATAGGAAAAAGTCTGAAGCTACCTTTTCTGGGTTCTCTGGCTCTCGGGTTTGGAATCGCCGCCGCGGTCTGGTTCGCCGGCCGTCTGGCTATCAACAAAATTGTGGGAGACCCTGAAGAAGGCGCTGAAGCCGTGGAAGCCACTTTCCGTAAACTGCAGGTTGGTACTTCCTGTTACGTGGCTCTATCACAGGGTGCCAACGATGTTGCCAACGCCATTGGTCCGGTTGCAGCTATTTACCTTATCTCCAAGGAACATATGCTGACAGCTCAGGCTGATGTCCCAATCGGTCTGTTGATTATGGGCGGACTCGGAATCGCAATCGGTATTTCCCTTATGGGGCACAAGGTTATGGGCACAGTAGGTGAAAAAATCACCGTACTGACCAACACCCGCGGATTTGCAGTTGACTTCGGGGCCGCTTCAACCGTACTGACAGCATCCAATCTTGGTCTGCCGGTATCATCCACCCACGCAGCGGTAGGAGCGGTTGTCGGTGTTGGACTTGCCAGAGGGTTTTCTGCAGTCAACTTCAAAATTCTCGGCAAAATTGTGCTATACTGGGTACTAACAGTCCCCATTGCCGCTATAACAAGCATAACAATTTTCAGCCTGCTTAAATGGGCTTTCATCTAGATAAAACAAGGAGAACATTATGCACTTTCGTCTTCCTTTCTTAGGCCTTATCGTAAACAAGAACCCTATGGACGGGCTGGTTAAACATTACGACAAAATCGCCGAATGCATCCACATTATCAATGATTCCGTTGAGTGCTACGTTGCCGGAAATGACACCTGCCGTGAATTCAGCGAACTGATCGAGCAGATTGATACTGTTGAAGCACAGGCAGATAAAATAAAACGTTCTATCCGCAACCATCTTCCGCACTCCATGTTCATGGCCGTGGATAAAGTTCTGTTCTTCAACTACACCCGCAGTCAGGACAACGTGCTGGACTTCGCACAGGAAGCACTGCACTGGCTGGCTATCCGCAAGGTCGCCATCCCTGCTGAATATCAGAAAGACCTGATCCTGCTGCTCTCCGAGGTTAATGACACCACGACCAGCCTCGGCCCCGCGTTGAAGGCAACTATCGCTCTGGATGAAGGAAAATCCATCGACCGTGAAGGTACCAAGAATAAGTTCCGCAAAGTCCGCAAGCACTATGCCCGGTCCATGGAACTGCGCAAAGAGCTGTCTACCCGTATCTACAATTCTGATATGGATTTCAAAGACATCTACCAGCTTACACATTTCGTAGACTGCCTTAATGAAATGGCACATCAGGCCGAAACCTGCGCCGACATGCTGCGGGCTATGATTGCAAGGTAATATTTCCCTAGCGGAAGACCTTAGCGACAGGATTTCAGAATATAAAAGCCCCGTCCGTTCCTTATCAGGCACCGGCGGGGCTTTCTTTTTTTAATTTATATAGAACTGGGAACGTGATCAGCCCAGCTCAGTCCTCTTGATCTTACCGCTGGAAGTCTTGGGTAATTCGTCTCTGAATTCCACACTGCGCACTATCACGATGGGTCCAAGCTCATTGCGGATATGCTCCTTTAATTCACGGTGAAGGTCATCGGACTCGACCACGCCATGATTCAAGGTCACATAACCTTTGACGACCTGTCCCTTGATCTTATCCGCAACTCCGACCACAACCGCTTCCGCAACATGCGGATGACGAGTCAACGCGCATTCAACCTCAGCTGTTCCGATGCGGTGTCCTGAAATATTTAGAACATCATCAGCGCGGCCCTGAATCCAGAAATACCCGTCTTCATCCTTGCGGGCCACATCCCCGGCGTAGAACATACCCGGCATGCGCTTCCAATAATGGGCCATCACCTCTTCACGATCCCCGAGTACATCGCTGAACATGGCCGGCCATGGTTTTTTGATGACCAGATATCCGCCCTTGCCCTCAGGTACTGGATTACCTTCGGCATCGACCACATCGGCATCAATACCGGGTAGAGGACGGGTTACGGAGCCGGGCTTGAGTACGGAAACGGGCATAGGGCTGATCATGATCATTCCGGTCTCGGTCTGCCACCACGTATCCAGAACCGGACACTGGCCCTTGCCGATATTCTCGTACATCCAAAGCCATGCTTCGGGATTGAAAGGCTCGCCCACCGCCCCGAGGATACGCAGTGAAGAAAGATCATGCTGGTCCGGATAACGGTGCCCGAAACGCATAAGCGTCCTGATCTGCGTTGGCGAGGTATAAAAAATGGTAACACCATATTTGGAAACAATATTCCAGAGACGGTCAGCCTGCGGGTAAAGGGAATGCCCCTCGTACATAACAGTAGTTGTCCCGGCCAGCAGCGGTCCGTAGACAAGATAGCTGTGCCCTGTAATCCAGCCGGGATCTGCGGAACACCAGAAAATATCTGTAGGCTTGAGATCAAAAACCCATTTAAAGGTCCGGTGAACCCCGACCATATATCCGCCATGGGAATGAACCAGCCCTTTGGGTTTACCGGTGGTTCCCGAAGTATGCAGAATAAAAAGGGGATCATCCGCGGCCATAATTTCAGCAGGAGCGTGTGGGCGTTCATGCCGTACAAGGTCTTCGTACCAGTAGTCACGGGCGGAATCCATATTCACGTCCACATTGGCCCGGTGGACCACAACCACAGACTCAAGGGCCTCCGCCGGATTATCCAGCAACGCACGGTCAACTTCTTCCTTGAGCCGGATAACCTGCCCGTTGCGATAAAAACCATCTACCGTAACCACCACACGAGGGTTGATCTCACGGACCCGCTCCCGCAGCAAGCGGGCGGAAAACCCCGAAAAGACCAGAGAATGCACGGCCCCGATCCGGGCACAGGCCAGCATGGCTATGACAGTTTCCGGGAGCTGGGGCATATAAAGGACAACCCGGTCCCCTCTGCCTACTCCCAGTGCCTTGAGTCCGTTGGCTAAACGGTTTACGGCCCGGTAAAGCTCAAAATATGTGTATTGACGGGAATCCCCCGGTTCACCTTCCCAGATCAAAGCCAGCCGGTTCTTGTTGACGGTCTCGATATGGCGGTCAAGGGCGTTGTAGACAATGTTGCAGCGTGCCCCCTTGAACCAATGGTAATTGGGGGCATCGGAAATATCGCAGACCTGTTCCCATTTGGTGAACCAATCCAGCTCTTCAGCGGCTTCTTCCCAATAAGAACAGAGATCAACATCAGCCAGTTCCCGCGCGGCACGCAGGTCCTGCGGGTTAACCGTAGCTTCGATAAGCATCTGGGGCAGAGGGCGAAAAACCCTTTCCTCGTGCAATAGGCTGTCCAGTGTTTCCTTATGATCCATATCTGCCTCCGGAGGCCTCGCGGGGGCGCCCTGCCGGGGGCCTTAAACCTTTTTTGAAAAAGAGTTTAAGAATCCCAAAACTTTTTAATAATTTTAATTTGTCGATTAACTCAACGAAATATTTTTCACTCTTCAGCATCGCCCGGAACCTTGGCCCCTTATGGATTCCAAAGAGGATAATCCTCTTTGGCCGTCGGAGGTCTACATGGTACAAGCTAAGCAATCGCTTTGGTTTATGCAGCCCATATTCGGCAAACGGCATATGTGTATCGGTAAACGGCATGGTCACATCCCCAATATCTGCTTGAGTTTGCTGATCCGTCTCCGGCTGATAGGCAGCTCGATCCTTGTACGTCCGGCGGTACGGAGCATAAAATTACTGCCCGGCAGAGAAGCTATTTCTGTGACCATTTCCAAATTAACCAGATATTTGCGGTGAACGCGAAAAAAACGGTGCGGGCCAAGTCGTTCCTCAAGATTTTTAAGTCTGTGGGAAGTGAGAAATTTCTGATTGGCTGTATGAACGTATGAATAGTCTTCATAAGCCTCCACAAAAATGATCTGGGTATACGGTATAAGCATCATTCGCCCGTCCTGATTAACCGGAAGCTTTTCTATTTCCGGCTGGCGGGTCTGAGAAAAATCCCATGCATTCTTGAGAGCGGAAAGAAATCTATCCTGTTCATCCTCACCGAGGGAAAGTTGCAGGGTTTCCTCTCCTGTTTCCACTCCGGTACCGGATTCTTTCCAGTTTGAAGGTTCGGGGATTTCGCGGAAATGACTTTTGAAACGGGCAATGCGCTCAAGGGTTTTCTGCATGCGTTCATTTTCCGGCGGCCAGATCAGGTAATCCACAGCACCCAGCTCAAAAGCCTCATAAGCCCTTGTCTCGTCACCGGCAATAAAAATCAGTCCGGGCTTATGTTTATTGGCACCTAAAGCCTGAGCGAATTCAACTCCGCTCATCCCGTGTTCAAAATCAAAGCCCATGATGATAATTCCGTATCCCACGGCCTTGTGCAGCTCCAACGCTTCATCCGCACTTACCGTCTCACCCAGGACGCGCACAAGCTTATCCCCGCGAAGCGATTCGCGGATGGTGGCACGGACCTCGGCATCCGAGTGTAGGATTAAAGTCTTAAGGCTAGGCACGACAACTCCGGAAATAGGAATTAATTCAATTATTAAAGCCATAGCTTGAATCTTATACGACTGCAAGCATCTATTTCATTAGATTCAGCGCTCTCTTATCTCTCCATAAAGTTGGCTATCAGCCTTCAATCATTTTTCATTCTTAACCAATTTTAAAAATATCCTTGACTCAAACAGGAACTATTACTATTAAAAGAAATGAGAGGTGCATATGAAAATAGGACAGAGAAGATCAAAACAAAGAGAGCTTATACTCGAAGAGTTAAAAGGACTGACCTGCCACCCTACAGCAGATGAACTTTATGAAAGGGTGCGGAAAAGACTACCAAACATCAGTCTGGGAACAGTATACCGTAATCTAGAGCTACTTGCGGATAACGGATTCATACTTAAAATAGAAACCGGCGGCAAAAACAGATTTGACGGGAATGCAGAACCGCACCCGCATATCAGGTGTTTACAATGCGGCAAGGTCGATGATGTTATGAGCAAAGTAACCACTCCCGAAATCACTGAAAAACAGGCCCGAGGATACGATGTAAAGGGGTGTTCCATAGAATTTTTTGGAATCTGCCCTGATTGTAACAGAAACATACATTGATTTTTTTAAATAACATCTCCATTTAATACCCATAGTTAAATATGGAGTTGTTATTTTTTTATCTAAAAGCCCTGACAGCGACGTTATTAACTGCTAAATACTGATCAGGCAATTCCACAATAAAGATACGCTGTGATTACAGCGAAGATAAGGAGAAGCTAATGCCCGAACTCAAAGGTTCTAAAACAGAAAAAAATATTTTAACCGCATTCGCCGGTGAATCTCAGGCCCGCAACCGTTACACCTACTTTGCCTCCAAGGCTAAGAAAGAGGGCTACGTTCAAATTTCCAAGATATTTGAGGAAACCGCAAATCAGGAAAAAGAACACGCTAAAAGACTGTTCAAACTTCTTGAAGGCGGCGAAGTTGAAATTTCTGCATCTTTCCCGGCAGGTGTTATCGGTTCTACCGTTGAGAACCTCAAGGAAGCAGCCGGTGGCGAAAGTTACGAATGGAACGAAATGTATCCGGAATTCGCTGAAACTGCGGAAGAAGAAGGTTTCACAACTATTGCCGCAATATTCAGATCGATTGCTGTTGCCGAAAAGTTTCACGAAAAAAGATATCTTGCACTTGCCAAAAATATCGAAGACGATAGAGTATTTAAGAAGGACACCGGGATTGTCTGGCAGTGCCAGAATTGCGGATACACCCACGAGGGAGATTCAGCTCCTCACAAATGTCCTGCATGTGACCATCCTCAGGCACATTTTCAGGTAATCTGTGAGAACTGGTAACCAATAACCCTAACCCAGTGGAGAAAGAAAATGGCTGAATTATACGAAGTTTACAAATGCGAAGCTTGCGGCAACATTACTATGGTCCTTCACGCCGGCCCAGGCAACCTCGCCTGCTGCGGCGAAGATATGAAACTCATGTCTGAAAATACCGTCGATGCTGCTAAAGAAAAACATGTTCCCGTCATTGAAAAGACTGCAGACGGCTATACCGTTAAAGTCGGTGATGTGGCACATCCCATGGAAGAAAAGCATTATATTGAATGGATTGAACTTTCCTGTGGTAATGCCCGTATGATCAAGCAGCTCAAACCCGGTGAAGCACCTGAAGCAAAATTCTGTTGCTGCAAGGAAAGCACCGAGCCTGTTGTTGCACGTGCATACTGTAACCTGCATGGCCTCTGGAAAGCATAAAACGAGATATGGCAATGGCCGAACCTAAAGACATATACCAATGCCAAATGAGTAATTGCGGTTTTATTTACAACCCAGATAAAGGGGACCGCAAAGGTAAAATAGCTAAGGGAACTGCCTTTGCAGACCTGCCCGAAGATTGGAAATGCCCGGTTTGCGGCGCAAGCAAAAAAGCATTCAAGCCGCTGGGTTAACTTAAATTAATACGGAGATGATAAGATGAAATACGTATGCACAGTTTGTGGATGGGTTTATGATCCTGCAGAAGGAGATCCGGATGGCGGAATCGCTCCCGGTACAAAATTTGAAGATATCCCCGACGATTGGGAATGTCCTGTCTGCGGAGCAGGCAAAGATGACTTTGAACCTGAAGATTAGACTCAAAGCATCTATGCACTATCCGGCGCTGCCGGAGATATAAAGTCTATGAAGGAAAGCCGGGAATAATCCCGGCTTTCTGCGCATCAACAATAAAAAGATACTATAATAGGAATACGCAAGTGAGACCTGTTGAAATTAAAGAAGGCGTACATTGGATCGGAGTCGTGGACTGGAACTGCCGTAACTTTCACGGTTATGCCCGTTCCGCAAACGGAACCACATACAACGCTTTTTACATTGAAGATGAAAAAAAAGTTCTGGTAGATACTGTCTCTAAAAGTTGTGAAGGCCAGTTTATCTGCAACCTCACACACCTGACCAAACCGGAAGAAATCGACTACATCGTTGTCAACCATCTCGAGCCGGACCACGCAGGTTGCCTCGAAACAATGGTCAAGATGTGCAAGCCGGAAAAGATCTTTGTCTCCGTCATGGGCGGAAAGGCTCTGAAAACATTCTTTGACTGCGAAGAATGGCCCATCCACGTTGTCAAACCCGGCGAAGAAGTTTCCATCGGTAAACGCACATTGCGTTTTTACGAAACCCGCATGCTGCACTGGCCGGACAACATGTACACCTTTGTACCTGAAGAAAAAATGCTCTTCACAAGTGATTCCTTCGGACAGAACATCGCCGCCAGTGAACGCTGGGCTGATGAAATGAGCAAAGAAGTGGTCGAAGACCATATGCAGCAGTACTATGCGAACATCATCACCCCTTACTCTTCCAAGGTAATCAAGACCCTCGAAACCTTCGCGGGCCTCAACCTTGATGTCGAAATGATCCTGCCTGACCACGGACTCATGTTCCGCGGTGATGATTGCGCTTTCGCACTTGAAAAATACATGGAATACGCAAAACAGGAACCCAAAAACAAGGCAACCCTGTTTTACGACACCATGTGGAGCTCCACCGAGCGCATGATCAACGCTGTTGCTTCCGGTCTCGTTTCCGAAGGCATTTCCGTTAAAATCATGTCCGTTAAGGCCAACCACCACAGCGACATCATGAGCGAAGTCTTCGACTCCGCCGCCATTGTCGTCGGTTCTCCGACTCATAACAACGGCATCCTGCCCGGCATGGCCGATGCACTGACCTACGTTAAGGGACTGCGTCCCAAAAACAAAATCGGTGCTGCTGTCGGTTCCTTCGGCTGGTCAGGAGAATGCGTAAACATTCTGAACGAATGGCTTGAAAAAATGGGCTGCGATATCATCGAACCCCAGATCAAAGCCAAAAACCGTCCCAGCCACGACACTCTTAAAGAGTGCTTTCAGCTTGGTGTTTCCATTGCAGCCGCAATCAAGGAAAAAACCGGTAAATAATTATCAGCCCCGGACGGGTTCGCACCTGTCCGGGGTTCTCCCCCGGTAAATAAAAAGTAATTCACAAAGCCTTTCTTTTTGTGTTATCACGTAAATGAAAATGCAAAAATAGAAAGCTGTTACACTGTTATCAATAATAGTTTTTTTTAGCTTCTTCAGTTTTAAGGAGAACAAAAGATGGCTACCGGACGTAAAATCAAAAAAGAAGTCATGGACGTTCTGGCTAACGAAAACTGGGAAAGCGATTTCGAGGGTTTGATGGAAAAATACACCATGCAAAACCTCGTGGCCCCTCTTTTCGCATCACTTTGCGCAAGTACTGTTATCGTTCGCTGGCACGGAGTAACCTGCTTCGGCAAGGTGATTTCCCGTATGGCGCAGGAGGACGCAGCCAAGGCACGAATTGTCATGCGCAGAATTATGTGGATGCTTAATGAAGAGTCAGGTGGTTGCGCCTGGGGTGTTCCTGAAACAATGGGTGAAATCGCTGCTGTAAACTCCCTTATGGCTAAAGAGTACGGCAAAATTCTGCTTAGCTACAGCCATGAAGACGAAGAAGGACCGGAAAACTATCTGGAATTTCCGATTCTGCTCCGCGGCGCAGTATGGGGCGTAGCCCGCATGGCGCAGACACGGCCGGAAATAGCAGCGCAAGCCACAAATGATATGATCCGCTTTCTTTCATACGCCGACCCGGTAATACAGGGGACAGCCTGTTGGGCTCTGGGTGGATTGAAAGCTTCTGAGTCCGTTAAAACGCTTGAAGATTTGACGGATAATGATACTGTTATTGATATTTACAGGGACTCGTTATTGCAGTCTGTAACGGTGGGAAGGCTGGCTCAGGATGCCCTGGAAAGAATTTTAGGGCATTAAATCAACAATTTGAACAAGGAGAGGAATGATGGATGTTCTAATGCTGTCAAGGCTGCAATTTGCCATGGCAACAATGTTCCACTTCATTTTCGTACCACTCACACTGGGGCTTTCCGTACTGGTTGCCATCATGGAAACCATGTACGTGCGCACAAATAAAGATATTTATCTGCGCATGACCAAATTCTGGGGAAAGCTATTCGTCATCAACTTTGTTCTTGGTGTCGTAACTGGAATCACCCTTGAATTCCAGTTCGGTACCAACTGGTCCCGCTATTCTGAATATGTTGGAGACATCTTTGGATCGCTGCTGGCAGTCGAAGCAACAGTTGCATTTTTTATGGAATCAACTTTTCTGGCCGCATGGATTTTCGGCTGGAAAAAACTCTCCCCCAAAATGCACGCCGCATCCATCTGGATTGTCGCAATTGCTTCCAACATTTCCGCCATCTGGATCATCCTTGCCAATGGCTGGATGCAGCATCCAGTCGGTTATGTGATGCGTAACGGTCGCGCGGAACTGGAAAATTTCGGAGAAGTACTCAGCAACACCTTTGCATGGGGACAGTTTCTCCATAACGCTTTCGGTTCTTTTATTGTGGCTAGCTTCTTTATCATGAGCATCAGTGCTTACCACCTGCTCAAAAAGAATGAAGTGGAATTCTTCAACAAGTCTTTTAAACTTGGCCTCGCCACAGCATTCATTTTCTCAATCCTCGTAGCAGTACAGGGCCACAGCCACGCACAGGACGTAGCCGTACACCAGCCGGAAAAGCTCGCGGCGATGGAGTCCCTTTGGGACACCGCTCCTGACGGCGCACCTATGTACCTGCTTAGTATGCCTGACGAAAAAAACGAAAAAAACGCTGTTGAATTCCTCGGAATTCCCGGCGGCCTGAGTTTTCTCGCTTTCAACAGCTTTGATGCTCCGGTCAAAGGACTCAAGGAATGGCCCAAGGAAGACCGTCCTCCCGTACTGGTAACATTCCTTTCCTTCAGACTTATGGTCGGTCTTGGCACCCTCTTCCCGATACTCTGTATCTGGGGCTGGAGAAACCGCAAGAATCTGGTCGAAAACAAGCTCTACTTGCGGATAATGCTCCTGGCTCTCCCGCTGCCTTACGTCTCCATGTGGGCAGGTTGGGCGGTTGCCGAGGTTGGACGCCAGCCATGGATTGTTTACGGCATGATGAAGACTACTGACGCAGTTTCGCCCATTGCGACAGGTCAGGTGGCTTTCTCCTTCATAGCCCTGACCTCCCTCTACACCCTGCTGGGTGCGGCTGAAATCTTCCTGCTGGCCAAGTTCGCCCGCAGGGGTCCTCAACCCGAAAAGGCCTAGTTAGCCTGTAAGTCAAGGAGATTATGATGCTTGAATCAATCTGGTTCTTACTATGGGGACTGCTTTGGGCCATTTATTTCATGCTCGACGGGTATGATCTGGGTCTCGGAGCAATGATGCCTTTTATTGCTAAAACGGAAAAAGACCGTAAAGTTATCCATAACGCCATTGGTCCCTTCTGGGACGGTAACGAAGTATGGCTGATTACCGCTGGTGGTGTAACCTTTGCCGCATTTCCAAAAGCCTACGCTGTAATGTTCAGCGGACTCTATACCGCGCTGATGCTGCTGCTTATCGCCCTCATTGTTCGCGGTGTGGCTTTTGAATTCCGCGCACTGATGGAAAGCGACCGCGGACGTAAGTTCTGGGACGCCTGCTTTGTAGTCGGCAGTTTCCTGCCCGCCCTCCTGCTCGGTGTTGCATTTGCCAACATCTTCATGGGAATACCCATTGACGGCGAAGGCGTATTCCAGGGCAACATCTTCACACTGCTCAATCCTTACGGACTCGGCGGCGGTATTCTTTTCGTGCTCCTCTTTGCGCAGCACGGACTGCTCTGGCTTGCTGCGCGTACCGAGGATGGCGAACTCAACCAGCGCGCCGCAGACCTTGCTTCAACACTCTGGCCGGTACTGGCAACAGTTTTTATTGCCTTTCTGGCACTTACCGGAGTATATACACATCTTCTCGGTAACTTCCTCGCCTACCCGGCACTGTTACTGATTCTTCTGATTCCGATCTTTGCTCTTGTTAAGGTCCGCACTCTTATATCAGCACGCAAGTGGTGGAAGGCATGGATCAGCTCCGCTGTACTCATTGTGTCCACTACCTTGTTCGGTGTGATCGGATTGTTCCCGGCCCTGCTGCCTTCCAGCATTAACCCGGCATACTCGATCACTATTCACAATGCTGCTTCAAGTCAGCTGACCCTTAAGATAATGCTGACGGTCGCATTAATCATGGTCCCCATCGTCATCGCTTACCAATTCTGGATGCATAAGATGTTTGCAACCAAGATTACTGATGAAGATCTGGGCTATTAAAAATCCCATTACGGAGAAACCCAACAATGTCTAATAAGGTTCTTGAAAAAGCTCTTAACGAGCAGCTCAATGCTGAAATGTACTCTGCTTACCTTTACCTTTCCATGTCCGCTTACTTCAGCGATCTCGGATTGGACGGTTTTGCCAACTGGATGCGGGTACAGGCACAGGAAGAACAATTCCACGCCATGAAGTTCTACGATTACATCAATGAACGCGGCGGACGCGTATTGTTATCCACCATCGAAGGTCCCAAAACTGAATGGGAATCCCCGCTGGACTGCGTTAAAGCCGTTCTTGAACACGAAAAACATGTAACCTCCCTTGTTAACAACCTCGTGGACCTCGCCATCACTGAAAAGGACCACGCCACCAACATCTTCCTGCAGTGGTTCGTAACCGAACAGGTTGAAGAGGAAGATAACGTAAACGCAGTGCTGAACAAACTGCGTCTGCTGGAAGGGGAAGGCAACGGTATGTTCATTCTCGATAAGGAACTGTCCACCCGCGTATTCAACGCACCCGCTGAATAGTTCCCGTATCGCAAGGCACAAAAGAAGTCCCCCGAAGCGCCGCTTCGGGGGACTTTGTTTTGGAAATATCCCTATGTAACAGGCAGAGGCACAACGTAAATATCGATTAACAATATTTACGAACTCCAATCTATGCATGATGCTTTTTTTTTGATACATAACCCCTCAAAAGGAGGGTCTATGAACAAAGAAAATACCGCAAAAGAACTCACAAAGGTTTCAACTCACAAAGGCAAAGAAAATATAACCAAGAGGATTAATTCAAGGAAAAGAACAGATTTAGTTGTTGCTATATGTGGACAACTTGGGAGTGGAACGTCAACAGTCAGCAAAGAGATTAAGTCTATCTTTGAAAGCTTCAACTATACTGTATACACTGTAAAATTAAGCAAAATTATACAGGAAGAACGGTCTGTTACCACAAAGGGATTAAGTAAGTTACAACGCATTAAAGAATTACAAGAAAATGGTAATTATATGCGGCTCAATTATAGTCATAGTGTCCTTGCTGAATTTGCTGTAAAACAAGTGCATACCTATAGAGCAGGAGCAGATACAGATAGAGACATTGATGATGAACGCTTCGTTGTTCTCATAGACAGCATCAAACATCCTGAAGAATACGATCTTCTCAATCTTGTTTATGGAAATTCTTTCTTCCAAATAGGTGTATTATGCCCTGAAAATCAACGAAAACAAAGATTAATTGTTAATGCAGACGCTACACCTGAAATTGCAACAAAATTAATCGAAAAAGACAAAAAAGAAAACAAACCTCATGGGCAAAAAACTATTAACGCTTTGTATCAGTCCGACTTCTTCCTTTACAATGAAAAAGACAATATTTCTAACATTCGTACTAAATTGAACAGATTCATAAGCCTGATAATGTCTGATATTACTATCACACCAACAGTAGAAGAATATGCAATGTTTCTTGCCCAAGGGTCAGCTCTTCGGTCAGGATGCCTTTCACGGCAAGTAGGGGCGGCTATCCTTGATGAACATAATGAAATCATTGCTACCGGGCGTAATGATGTTCCAAAATTTGGTGGCGGTCTTTACTGCGAAAATGATTTAACAAACGATAACAGATGCATTCATAGGTACAACTCAGGATGTAAGAACACAGAGTATAAAAATGCTATCAAAGATGAAATTATAAGCACAATTTCTGATTATATAAAAACTGGTTTAAACATAGAAGAAATAGCAGATAATTTATTTAAAATTGATAAGATAAAAAATCTGACTGAATTTTCACGATCTATACATGCCGAAATGGATGCAATCACAACAGCTGCAAGGACTGGCAACAAGTCGTTAAAAAACGCAAAACTATTTTGCACCACATACCCGTGCCATAACTGCGCTAGACATATTGTTGCAAGCGGCATAAGTACCGTTTACTATATTGAACCATATGAAAAAAGCTTAGCTTTAAAACTCCACGACGACTCTATTGAATTTGATGCTGCATATTCATATAATGGGAAAAAGCTCAAAATTATTCCTTTTGAAGGAGTCTCTCCTAAAAAGTATATAGATCTTTTCGTTGCTGAAGATAGAAAAAAGAAACAAAAGGAACCAATCGATAGAACTGAAGTTTCCCCCGCTATTGCCAACCTAAAGGAAAGCGTTGAACTCTATGAAAAAGTTGTGATTGACAATATGGTTGATCGCGAAATTATCCCTGCCCCTCAAAAGCCTAAATAAAAACATTTCAGCTTCAAACAACCATTTTATTATGATACTTTGAAGTTGAAATTTATTGAAAGCCAAGGTAAGGCTTATAAAAATTTGCGGGGTAAACGATGCCACAACTAAGATCAAATTCGGATATTACTAAAAGATCGCAAAAAGAGAAGAATGGAAAAATTCTTTACCTAAACAAAAATATCCGTGACCAAGAAGAAGCAAATAAACGCCACAAAGAAATGATACTATACCGCGCAGTCCAAGATGCCAAAAAGCTCAATTGGTAAAAGCTATTACGTACAAAGTCCCCCGAAGCGCCGCTTCGGGGGACTTTGTTTTGGAAATATAAAAGTAGGCTCTGTAAAAATCAGCGAATTTAATATTCAAATTCTACGGTCGACTGTGCGGCTGAGGCGAAAAATCCGGCAGCCTGTTCCTGATAAGCCCGGACTCCGGCCATATGCCTGGCGGAGGGGCCCTTCATCTTTTCGCTCTCTTCGGAGTCTTTATTCTGCTCAGCTTTAATACCTGCAGTTTTTTCGCTCTGCCTCAGCTCTTCCTCGGTAACAGTGCCGTCATTGTTTAAGTCATTGTTTAAGTCATTGTCCTCTTCATCATCCTTTTTCCGGCTGAAAAAACGTTTATCGTACTCTTCTACGGCCTCAGAAAAAGTTTTATCACCACTCAGCCCCTGATCCTCTGTTTCTGATGCTGTTGCAGCGTTTATATCAGCCTGCGAGACCTTACCATCTCCGTCCGAATCAAGCATATTGAATGTATCTTCATCCAAACCGCTTTCTTCAAAACCCAGAAGACTCTGAGAGTTGTTCTTTTGGACGTTTGCGGCAAAATGTTCCGCCTGCTGCATATGTACATCAAGCTTGCCCAGCTCACTTTTCTGCTTCTGAATCCGTTCAATCTCAGCCTGAACCTCATCAGCGGAGATTTTGCCGTTTCCGTCTATGTCATACTTATCAAATTTCTTTTTACGGAGGCCGGATTCATCAAGGTCAAGGATACCATCACCATCCGTATCCTTTGATATCATTAATGAATCTATAAAATCAGCATCCTGACTATTCGGTGATATTTTTGATTCCTCAGGTACATTAGGAACACTATCTATATAAGACTGTGCACTCTCAGAACCGTCGATTCCAGAAATACTCATCAAACTACTCCTAGCTGGGTTGGACTGGAAGAATGGAAAAAATTACCTACTTAACATACGCTCGTATATGTATAGCAAATATCATTCCAGATATGAGGTGAGAAATCTGTAGTACCGGAATGCTACCACTGAAGTTCTTTTTTCTGCTAGACTGCCTCAATATAACTTTCAAAAGGAGACAGACAATGGCTAAGAAAATTCTGATGATCGTCGGTGACTTTGTGGAAGACTACGAAGTAATGGTTCCTTTTCAGGCACTTCAGGCTATGGGCTTTGAGGTGGACGCCATATGCCCGGACAAAAAAGCAGGAGAACAGGTTGCCACTGCGGTCCATGATTTTGAATCCCAGCAGACCTACCTTGAACGCCCAGGTCACAACTTCACCATCAACGCTGACTTTGACAGTGTTAAAACCGGAGATTATGCTGCTCTTGTAGTTCCCGGAGGCAGAGCTCCCGAATATCTGCGCCTGAATGAAAAAGTGCTCGATATCGTCCGTGATTTTTCCGACCGGCCCATTGCTTCCATATGCCACGGACCGCAACTTCTTGCGACAGCAGGAATGCTGAAGGGTAAAAAAGTCTCTGCCTATCCGGCATGCGCCCCAGAAGTAAAAATGGCCGGAGGGGAATATGTTGAAATAGGCATGGACGATGCCATTAGCGATGGTAATCTCATAACAGCTCCCGCATGGCCCGCCCATCCTAAATGGCTGCGCCTGCTGGCAGACCGCATCGGTTAATACGGTTTTAACGGACCTTACCGTCAGCGGGGGCTAAGCATGCAAGGAATTCCCATGTGTGAAATTTACGCATCCACCCCGCCGACGGAATATGAACAGATAACCCGTTCTATCCGCATTAACGGCGCTGTAACCAGCATCCGTATTGAAAGACGGTTCTGGACAATTCTCGATGAACTGGCTGAGGAAGAGCAAAACAGCACTGCTAAGTTCATCACCAAGCTTCACAATGAAGCCTACAACCTGAATGGTGAAATATCCAATTTCGCCTCTCTTCTACGTGTGGTCTGCACCACCTATCTGGTGAATAAAACTGCCTGACAGCTCGCACTAAATAAATCACTACAAGCCCGCTTTCTTACAGCGGGCTTTTTTTTCAGCTCATATTGACACGATTTTTCCATACGTATACATCAAATACATATCGATTTTAAATAACATCTCAACTTAAAATGGCGACAATGAGGTCAAAATGAACAAGCTCGTTTCCTCTTTCCTTTCTCTGATGATCATACTTTGCTTCTCCTTACCAGCCATAGGTGGGCCCAGAACCATTACAGATATGGCAGGACGCAAGGTGGAAATTCCCGCAAAAGTGGAAAGGGTGATCTGTTCCGGTCCGGGCTGCCTTAGGTACCTGACCTATCTGCAAGGCCAGAATATGGTTGTAGGCGTGGATTCTATCGAACGCCGTAAAACCAGATTCGATGCCCGACCCTATGCCATCGCCAATCCGCAATTCAAAAACAAACCGCTGATCGGAGAATTCCGTGGTCACGACAATCCGGAGCTAATTCTCGGACTAGAGCCACAGCCGCAGGTTATCTTCAAGACATACAAGGATATGGGGTATGATCCCGACGAGCTTCAAGCCAAAACCGGAATACCGGTAGTATGCTTATCCTACTGTAGTCTCGCGACCAAACGGGAAGCTATCTACAACTCGCTACAACTCATGGGTGAAATCATAGGCAGACAGGCGCGGGCCAAAGAGATCTGCGCTTTCATGGAAAATGAAATCAATGATCTAAAAAAGAGAACCGAAGATATCCCAAAAGAAAAACGCAGCACCTGCTATGTTGGCGGCATTGCCCAGAAAGGTCCGCACGGTTTGCAGTCCACCGAACCTGCATACCCACCCTTCCGCTTTGTAAATGCGCGTAACGTCGCCTGCCCGGCAAAAGGCAAAGGCAAACCGCTACAGCATACCAATGTATCCAAGGAACAAATCGTAGCCTGGAATCCGGAAATTCTCTTTGTGGATATATCCACTTCACAACTGGGTGAAAATGCAGGAGCCATTTATGAATTAACGACTGATCCGGCCTACATGTCCCTTGATGCGGTTTCTTCAGGTAATGTATACACCGTGCTCCCCTATAACTGGTATTCCCGCAACTACGGTTCCATCATTGCCGATGCATTTTACGTAGGTAAGGTGCTCTACCCGGAAAGATTCAAGGATATTGATCCGGAGATTAAAGCAAATGAAATATACTCCTTTATGGTCGGTAAACCGGTGCTGCAAACCATGGAAAAGGCATTTAGCGTTAAGGGCTTCCAGAAACTGGAGCTGTACTAGCCTATGCATTTTGATGACGGACAAATTCCTGCTGAATATTCCCGACACATCAGGCAGAAATCTTTCTTTCTCGGAGCAGGGCTGCTACTGGCCGGAACAATGCTGATCGCCTCCATCGGCATGGGACCGGTTTCGATTTCAGCCCCTGAAGCGTTGCTGACCCTGCTTGGAGATACAGTTTCCAAAAGATTCGACCTGATCATCTGGAATATCCGACTTCCGCAGGCCCTGACAGCCCTTGCCGCGGGAGCGGGACTCTCCGTGGCAGGGGCAGTCATGCAGGCAATCCTGCGAAACCCGCTGGGATCACCTTTTACACTTGGGATTTCCCATGCCGCAGCATTCGGGGCCGCCGTATCGGTCATGCTGCTTGATCTCGGAACCATGGCCAGCTCCAACGTGGGCGCAGTAACCATCAACTCACCCTACCTGACCACCTTAACTGCTTTCGGATTCAGCCTGGTCGCGACTTTTGCCATCATAGCTATATCCCGCAGCCGACGGGCCACCCCGGAGGTAATGGTGCTTACCGGAGTCGCACTTGGAGCGCTTTTCACCGCTGGCACCATGTTCCTGCAATATTTTGCTGATGACGTGCAACTGGCGGCCATGGTGTTCTGGACCTTCGGGGACGTAGCCCGGACAACATGGACCGAACTGGGCATCATCTGCGCGGTAACAGCCGCAGCCTACATCTGGTTCACGGCAAACCGCTGGAATTTCAATGCCATTGAAGCCGGCGACGAAACTGCCAAGGGACTTGGTGTAAAGGTTGAACGGGTCCGCTTGACCGGGATGCTGCTGGCCTCGCTTGTTACCGCGGTGATTGTATCCTTTCTGGGCATAATCGGATTCGTAGGGCTGGTCTGCCCGCATATGGTCAGGCGTTTGATAGGTGATGATTACCGCTTTCTGCTTCCGGCCTCCTGTCTGGTCGGCGCAATCCTTCTGCTGGCAGCTGACACCGCGGCAAGGCTCATGCTCGCCCCGAACGTACTTCCGGTCTCGGTGCTTACCGCCTTTCTCGGAGCTCCGGTCTTCATCTGGCTGATCATCAGGGGTAACAAATGAATATTAATGTGAAGGGCATCAATTTCAGCTACAACGCAACTGCAATTCTTAAGGATGTCAATTTCCATGTGCATCAAGGAGAGCTGCTGGCCATACTTGGCCCCAACGGCGCCGGCAAAACAACCCTGCTCAAATGCATGAACGCCATACACAGGCCTGCACAGGGCTCCGTTCTGGTCAAGGATAAAGATGTTTTCAAACTTGCTTCCGACGACATTGCCCGTTTGATAGGTTATGTTCCGCAACGGGTGGACCCGGCCCGGCTGACCGTCTTTGACGCTGTCCTCATGGGCCGCAAACCGCATATCAAATGGAGGGTCCGCGACCATGACATTAAAATCGTTGACGCGGCTCTAAAACGACTCTCCCTGAACCATCTTTCCCTGCGCTACATAGATCTACTCAGCGGAGGAGAACTGCAAAAGGTCAGCATCGCCCGCGCCCTTGTGCAGGAACCGGATGTGCTTCTGCTGGATGAACCTACCAGTTCCCTTGATCTCAAAAACCAGCTTGAGATACTGCGCACGGTGCGAGCGGTGGTGAAAGGACACCGGGTCTCAGCCATCATGACCATGCATGACCTGAATACCGCCCTGCGCTACGCGGACAAATTCATTTTCCTCAAGGATGGAACGGTCTGCGGTTGCGGTGGCAAAGAGTGTGTCAGTCCGGAAATTATAGAACAGGTATACGGCGTGGAAGTTGAAATCGAGATGCGCAAAGGCTGTCCGGTCATCCATCCCGTTGAAGACCTCGAAGCACAGGACTACGAACACGAACATTCTCACGAATACAATCATGAGATAAGACAATAATTTTATGTAACTTTGCAAAAACATACCTGAGGTGAAGATAATGACTGCGTATTTCTCTCAAGAACAGCTCGAACGAACCATTGAATTCCACGGTCACCAGTGCCCTGGACTAGCCATCGGAGTACGTGCCGCAGAATTATGTCTGAGCGAGCTGGGACATAACTCCGAATCCCCTATCGTAGCCATCTGCGAAACCGACATGTGCGGAGTGGACGCCATCCAGTTCCTCACAGGATGCTCCATAGGTAAAGGCAATCTTATCCTTAAAGATCACGGCAAGATGTCCTTCACATTTTACAGGCGTAAAGATGGAAAAGGGTTGCGGGCTTTGCTCAATCCCGATTACATTGCTGAGCTGCGGGCTGAAATGAGTCGACTTATGGGGCTGAATGACCCCACTGCTGAAGAAAAGGAAAAATGCACCCGGCTGCGCGCTGAATGTGAAAAGAAATATTACGAAGCTGATCTTACAGAGATGTTTATAAAACAGGAACCGCAGATAAGAATGCCCCGTCCTGCGGCTATACTGCAATCACTCACCTGTGAAGATTGCGGAGAGATGCACATGGAATCGCGTTCGCGGAGATTCGCGGGCCGAACCCTGTGTTTAGACTGCTTTGAAAAAGTTGAGCAGAAAATATAAAAAATCCGGCCTCTATCATCGCGATAGAGGCCGGTTGGCTAACGTATTCCATCATAATAAATCTACAATCAAGCCTACCAGAGATTTTTGGTGTCCAGCTCTTTATACATCTTGGGAGCTTCTTCCTTTTTAGTGATGTTGATAACTTCAACCCTGCGATTTTGGGCCCGGCCCTTAGCGCTATCGTTGGAAGCGATGGGTTGATCCTCGCCCATGCCGTCAATCTCGATCCGGTCAGGATCAATACCGAAATGAACCGCAAGATAATTCTTAACTGCTTCGGCGCGCTTAAGGCTCAAGGAGCGGTTATATTCTTCGGCCCCGACTGAATCGGTATGGCCCACCAGCTTAACCTGCATGGATGAACCGGGTCCGGAAGTAAGTGCCGTACCCAGCGAATCCACCACCGGATAAGTTTTTTTACTGATTTTTGATGAATTGACTTTAAACTCGATTTTCAGGAACGCCCTGCCGCCGGGATTGGTAATCATAGTCAGGATATCATCAGAATTTGCAGCAAAACCATCCTGCCCTGCGTAAGAAAAAGACGCGCAGCCAAGGATAAGTATAATCAGGAAAGCTAATTTTTTCATAGGACCTCCAGACAGATTTTGATGACTATAAATTAACCTGTCTGGAGCTTCGGAGCAAGTTTTTACAGCTGATAAGACTTAGTACGATGGTTTTGAGCGGCCCTGCTTAATTTGAGAGCGTTTTTTCTTGTTATCAAGGCGTCTTCGCTTTGCAGCATATGGCATTTTGGTCTTACGTCTTTTGCGTACGGGCTTCAATGCATCGGCAACTATTTTCGCGAACCGGGCAACCGCTTCTTCCTTATTTCGGAACTGGCTGCGGTGTTCCTCACAGGAAAGCTGCAGTTCTCCCCGGGCATTTATGCGCCCGCTCAGACGGGTACTGAGCAGATGCTTCTGGTGGTCACTCAAGCTTTCGGATTCCTGAATGTTAAACACCAGAGTGACCTTGGAGGAAGTCTTATTCACATGTTGACCGCCGGGACCGGAACTGCGGCTGGCAAAAAAACTAATTTCATTGTCAGGTATGGACAATGTGGAAGTGATACTTATCATAGCTTTCGGCTGGATGTTTTGTTTTATGCGCAAAATGGCGTGCGCAGTCTTTTTTTAGTTCGCTGCTACGGGTCTTGCACCGATCTTACTTTTTTTCAAGGAGATTTATTATGAAAATCGCACTTCCTTCCAGAAACGGAATGGTTGACGGACACTTTGGTCATTGTGAAGCTTTCACCATTTTCACTCTGGATGATGCAAAAAACATCATCGAAGAAGAAACACTCACACCTCCCCCGGGCTGCGGATGTAAATCCAACATCGTGCCCCAACTTTCCGAAAAAGGTGTAGAACTCCTGCTGGCTGGCAACATGGGACAGGGAGCAGTCAACCTCTTGCAGAACAGCGGCATTCAGGTTATCCGCGGTTGCGATGGAGACCTCAAGGAAACTGTAGCCAAATGGGCAGCCGGCTCCCTGACCGACTCCGCTATCGTCTGCGACGATCACGAATCCTGCGGAAACCACTAAAATAGTATCCATCAAATTAATAGCTTGGAGATAGAAACATGAATGAATGTCCCTGCGGTTCCGGCAATGCTTATGAAAGCTGCTGCGAACCATACATCACAGGAAAAGAGCCTGCACCTACCGCCGAAGCACTCATGCGTTCCCGCTACACAGCTTTCGCTGTGGAAAGAGTAGACTACCTCGGTGACACTCTCGCACCGGAAAGCAAGCATGACTATGATGAAGCACAGGTCAAAGTATGGGCGGAAACATCCACATGGCTCGGCCTTGAAATTGTTTCTACCTCCAAGGGCCTTGCTGATGACGAAACCGGTGAAGTTGAATTCATCGCCAAATTCAAACAGCAGGGAGCTACCCATACTCACCACGAGATGAGTCACTTTGAAAAAAGAGACGGGAACTGGATATACATTGATGGTGATATAGTACCCCCGAAGCCGATCAAAAAAGACAAAAAGATCGGCCGCAACGAACCCTGCCCCTGCGGCAGCGGCAAGAAATACAAAAAGTGTTGCGGTTAAATATAGCCTTTTACTGCTCCGAACAAAACAAAACCCCCGAAGCTATGCTCCGGGGGTTTTCTCATTCTTATTGAATCTTAAAAATTATGAAGTCAGTCCGTTTACGGAATCTCTGGTCCAATAAAGCAGATTGAAATTATCGGAAAGCCCCTGCTTGATCTTGTTCAGGGTGGCTTTGTCCATGTCATGGATACGGATGAAGACATGGCGCATATTTTCCTGCTCCGGCTCATAAGAGGTAAGGATGGACATAACCCGTCCACCGTTATCCTTCAGATAGTCAAGCACTCCGTTAAGTGACCCGGGAGCATTGGAAAGGGCGAGGCCAACCTGTACGCCGCCGTCGAAAACACCGGTGATGCTGGTCAGGACCTTGAAAACATCGGTGGTGGTGATGATGCCCACACACTTGTTCTCAGCATCAACAACCGGAACACCGCCGATTTTATTCTTTTCCATGATAACAGCGGCTTTTTCCACAGTATCATCGATAGAAACAGTAAAAACCTTGCGGGACATGATGTCCTTGATCTTGATTTCCGAGAGCAGATAGTAAAGCTCATGCATATCAAGTGTGGTCGCTTTGGAGGGAGAAGCTTCCTTGATGTCACGGTCTGAGATTATACCGACAAGTACTCCGTCCTCGTCAACAATAGGCAACCTGCTGATGTTGTTATCCTTCAACAATTTCGCAGCCTTCATCATTGAACGGTCGGGGGTGATAGTAATTACTTCTTTAGTCATCCAGTTCTCAACCAGCATATGGAACCTCCTTGGGGCCGATGGCTTATGATGTTTCTATAAGATGATCAGGTGAACAATGCAGTTCAACTCCGCTTGATGCTAAACTTTTCAATTTTCCTACTATATGAATATATAAACAAAGGTCTTCGGTCAATCTTTGCATAACTAAAAAGCGGAAGCCCTACATTTTTGTAGCCGAATTTAATTCGCGGCTCACCCTTTACGGAAAAACAGGCCCGGCGCAACAGCAGGATGATCGCAACGCAGGATTGCCTGTGTGCCGGAATGAATCACATCCTTAGGTTCACCATTGGTTGCTTCAAAAGAATAACTCCCGGAATCAATCAGCGGCCTTTCCAATCCGGGAACAAGAATTTCCACATCGCAATCCTCTTCCCAGCGGGCTTTCACGGAAAGCAGCCATGATCCGTCTTCCCGGCGTTCAAGCACTCTGGCCACTACGGGCTTACGCTCTTCCTTGGAAGGAGGCTCGGCAATTCTGCTGGGACCGGATTTCTTGAAGAATGCAGTAGTCAGCGGACGGGTGGCGGCATTTATCAATTCCGGCATGGCGCTAGCGGGTAGAGGGGCGCCCTCTTTCGCCCTGTCGATCACCGTGCGGTAAACATCCACCACCTGAGCAAGGTAGGAAGAACTCTTGGTGCGTCCCTCAATTTTCAGGGAAGCTATGCCCAGCCGGGCCAGCATGCGCACATAATTAACAAGGCAAAGATCCTCAGCCGCAAAAAACTCTGTGTAACCGTCATGCTCAACCGCTTCCCAGACATCCTGACCGGGACGGGTTTTCTCTTCCACCCGCAGACCGGTGGCTTTATATTCAAAACGGCAGGGATGAGTGCAGCGTCCCATATTCGCAGAACGTTCATTAAGCCATGCACTAAGGAAGCAGCGCCCGGAAATTGCCATGCACATGGCTCCATGCACGAACATCTCCAGCTCCATGTCAGGACACTTTCCGGCAATATCGCTTACGTCGGAGGCGGAAAGTTCACGGGCCAGATTGACCCTCGCAGCTCCGAATTTTTTCCAGAACTTTGCGGCCTCGCTATTCCCTGTATTCGCCTGAGTACTGATGTGCACCGGTATATCCGGCAGTATTTCGGATGCAAGCATGAGCACACCGGGGTCTGCTATGATCAGCCCGTCCGGCGGACAGACGGATAATTTCTCAAGATCTGCGCGAACTTTGGCCAGATCTTTTTCCTTAGGATAGGCATTAACGCAAAAATAGGCCTGCACGTTATTATTACGGCATAATTCAAAAGCGGCAGGCAGTTCATCCCACTTAAACCCGGCACCGGCGGAACGCAGATTAAGGTCACCCGCTCCTAGGTAGACTGCGTCTGCCCCATAAGTAACCGCGGTTTCCAATTTTTCCATGTTTCCGGCCGGACACAGCAGTTCCGGCATATCGTTAAGGATAGGGCGAGCAAAGTCGGGAGTATCGGATTTATCTTCTGTGTAAGTCATAATCGTCAATATTTATAATGGTTACTAAATTTTCAGCCCTCTGGACTGTCTAAAGGCTTTAAGTCCATCAAGCACACTGTGATGCACAAACAAATTTCCGGTTCCCTTGCCGAGCTTGATATCCGGCTTTACATAGCCATGAAAATCAGAGCCGCCACTGGGTTGCAGACCGTATTTGCGGGCAAGACGCTTAATCCTGTCGGTCATCTCAATGGTGTGGGAACTGTAGTAGACTTCAATCCCCTGCAAACCCATTTCTCTTAACCGGGCCACCTCGCGGTCCAAAATTTCATCATCTGAACTGAGCAGAAAAGGATGGGCCAGAACTGGAGTAGCATCACTGGACCTCAATAACTCGAACGCATCTTCAGCCGAGATATTATTCTTGGGGCTGTAGGCTTTACCCTTTTTGCCCAGATATTCATTGAAGACCTCGTCGAAACTCTTCGCATATCCCTTCTGAATCATAACCCGGGCCATGTGCGGCCGGCCTATTGTTCCGGCGGCCTGACCCTGCACTTCTTCCATGGTTATGTCAAAGCCGAGCCCTTGTAATTTATTGATAACAGCTTCATTACGCTCCACTCGTCTGGCGCGTATGTCTTCAAAAACTCGCTTTAAACGTTCGGAATACGGATCTACCCAAAGGCCGACAACATGCAGAACACCTACATCGCTATGCACGCTGAGCTCACAGCCCGGAATCACTTCCAGACCGGTTTTTACGCCTACTTCAAGGGCTTCCGGGAGTCCTTCCATGGTGTCGTGGTCAGTCAGGGCTATGGCTGTAAGTCCGGATTCTTTTGCTGCCCTTACAAGCTCCGCAGGGCTGAATGTTCCGTCTGAAGCGGTGGAATGGGTATGCAGGTCAATGGCACTCATAAACTATCTCCGATAACAGTGCTGAAAAATGCGGGGTTGAGGAATTCTTTTTCTATAGTTATAGGGTAGGGATCAAACAATGTGCAAGGAGTACCTTTATGACTCTTAACAAAGAACTGATCGACATACTTGTTTGCCCCAAATGCAAGGGCGAACTGAATCTTCTGGAAGGGGAAACCGGACTTGAATGTGAAAACTGCAAAGTCGTCTATCCCGTAAAAGATGAAATTCCGATCATGCTAGCAGACGATGCTGTTCCCGCTGACAAGTGGGAAAAGAAATAATTAAAAAAATAAACAATGCGGTGTGCGGTCCACTCGGCTGCCCGCGAACAACAAGGAGTATCCATGTCCCAAGCCAAAGACGGCGACAAAATCCGCGTCCACTATGCCGGTTCTCTTGAAGACGGAACCGAATTTGATTCCTCATACAAAAGAGGAGAACCTCTTGAGATAGTTCTCGGTCAAGGCATGCTGATCAAGGGTTTTGAAGACGCTGTCAAAGGCCTCTCTGCTGGCGAAAAGGTAAAAGCTACCATCAGCCCCGAAGAAGGCTACGGCCCTTACCACGAAGAACACACCTTCGAAGTGGACCGCAACCAGATTCCGCCGGAAATCAACCCCGAAGTGGGCATGATGCTCCAGGTTAACACCGATCAGGGTGTTACCAACGTGACCATAAAATCCGTATCCGATGAAAAAGTCGTTCTTGACGGCAACCATCCTCTCGCTGGTCAGACCATGATTTTCGAGATTGAACTGCTTGAAATTCTGGCTTAGTTCCCCGCAAGGCTGCGGCCTTATTCAGGAATATAAATCCCTTTCACGATTCATCGTGGGAGGGATTTTATTTTTTTATACATTTTTTTCCTTTCATAATGTTGACAAGATATTATGAATGCATATTTGTAATTCAGACGAACAAGACAGGAGGTTATTTATGGTTATCGACTTTGGTTCATTCTATAACTTTCCGTATGAGTTTGATAAAATCTTTCATGACGTATTCAATCCACATCATCAGAACAGGAGAAAAGCGTCATACCCTCCTCTCAACATAAGTGAGAGTGAAAAAAACATATACATTCGTGCGGAGATACCGGGAATTTCCATTGAAGATATGGAAATTACTATCACGGCCAAGAATATGGTTCTTAAAGGGGAACGAAAACTACCTGAAGGAAGATACTTTAGACAGGAAAGACCATCCGGGGTATTTCAAAGAATTATATCTATAAATACTACTGTTGATGTGGATAATGTTAAAGCATCAATTAAGGATGGAATACTGAATATTGTACTTCCCAAAACAGAAGCTTCCGTTCCCAAAAAAGTTGACATTGCAATAGAATAAGGGGGTAATATTATGAGTACTGAAATGAATATTGAAAAATTCAGCCCCGCAACCGACATCATTGAAAATGAACAGGGCTTTTACATGTATGTGGATCTTCCCGGTGTAAGCAAAGAAGCCCTTGATATAGACCTTGATGAAAACACCCTCATCGTATCAGGCAAAGCAGCAGCCGCACTCGGCGAAGATGAAAAATTCCTCGATCAGGAATTCTGCGAAGGCCAGTACACCCGCAGATTCACAATCGCGGATGTTGTAGACCGCGAAAACATCAAGGCCAACCTTAAAAACGGAGTTCTGGAACTCTTCCTGCCTAAAATGCCGGAAGTCCAGCCCCGAAAAATACAAATTACGAGTGAATAGTTTTACGCTCCTTCACACCATGTCCCCCTCTAAAAAGGCTCCCTCTGCCACCGGGAGCCTTTTTACTTTGAAATTCCAGCCGCTATTAATTCCCGGCAGAAACATCGCCCCACGTCAGCTTAAGTTTGCCCGCAAAGAGCGTTTCTGGTAAACCGCTATAAAACCTTCCAAGGAGGAAACACAAAATGAAACTATTCAAAATATTATTTATCAGCGCCCTCTTCTGTGCAGCCCTTTTCGCGGGAACCGCCAATGCGGCCGGCAAATCCGTTTTCGTAAAAATCCAGACCAATATGGGCAACATTGTCATGGAACTGGATCAGGAGAAAGCTCCTGCTACCGTGGAGAACTTCCTGCGCTATGTTAACGAAGGCCATTATGACGGAACAATCTTTCATCGCGTAATCGACGGATTCATGATTCAGGGTGGTAACTTCGATAAAAATATGCAGAAACGCCCCACCCACGCCCCCATTCAAAATGAAGCCCGCAACGGACTCTACAACGACAAATACACCGTAGCCATGGCCCGGACTAATGACCCCCACTCCGCCACAGACCAGTTCTTCATCAACGTTGCAAACAACAATTTTCTCAACTTTAAATCCGAATCCGGGTCAGGATGGGGTTACGCTGTTTTCGGCAAAGTCATCGGCGGTAAGAAAGTTGTCGATAAAATCGCTAAAGCAGTGACCTTCCGCAAGGGAGCCTACGATGATGTCCCGGTTAAACCCATTACCATAATCAAGGCTGAAGAACTTAAACAATAGCGATCATTTTCACTCGCCAGAATACCCCCGGCACCATGTGCCGGGGGATTTTTTTGACAACCGCAATCCGAACTTTTATGTATGGGCAAAATTTGAAAATTGTTCCCGGAGGAAATCTCATGCACATAAAAAATAAACTCTCTGTAGCCATCATCCTTGCCCTTACGCTGGGTTTGGCCGGATGCCAGTCCGCATATTACAAAACCATGGAAAGCTTTGGCTACCACAAGCGTGACATTCTGGTTTCCAACGTGGAAAAAGCCCGTGAATCTCAGGAAGAAGCAAGTGAACAATTCAAAAGCGCACTTGATAAATTCAGCGCACTGACCGGTTTTCACGGCGGAGATCTTGAGGATACTTACGAACGCCTCAACGATGAGTATGAAAGCAGTGAAGCTGCGGCAGCCGATGTCCGCAAAAGGATTGATGCGGTGGCAGAAGTCGGGAATGACCTTTTTGATGAATGGAAAACCGAACTTTCCCAGTACACCAGCAGCAAGCTGCGCAATGACAGCCGGGTCAAACTCTCCAAGACAAAAAGCAAATTTAAAAAGATGCTCTCAGCCATGCGCAAGGCGGAAAAGAAAATCGCCCCTGTGTTGAATGTTTTTCACGATCAGGTACTTTACCTGAAGCACAACCTGAACGCACAGGCCATCGCTTCGCTTAAATCAGAGCTAAGCAATCTTGAAACCGACATAGGCAAACTTATCGCGGAAATGCAGCGTTCCATCGATGAAGCCAACGCCTTTATCAAGGATCTTAAAAAACAATAGATTTTCAATCTCTGCCCATTAAACATGAAAAATCCCCGGTACATTCAAGTTCCGGGGATTTTTTTAGCTTGTTAATCTGTTGCGATGCGAAATCGGTCTAGCCGTTTACCACCTGCAACTGTTTTTTTACAAATTCCAATTCATCTTCAGAGCGATTCTCTGCAAGTTCAGCCAAGGCCTGAGCGCAGAATGTAAGCATTACATCTGTATTCAACCCCAACAAAATGGAGCCGTTTGAAACGATACAGGTTTCACCCTGATCTTCCATGAGATATGCTCTCTTCTCGCGTTCTTCACCTTTTCTGAATGCAATGGAATAGCCCGTGCGCCCCTTCTCGGTACTGAAAATTTTTTCAGATACCAACTCCCCACTATCCTCGTTGTAATTGAGGGATTCATTTTCAAGCTTTCCGATAAAGGAAATCTGGCCACCAAAATCATTTTCCAGAGTCACCCTTTTCAGGGCAGCTGACTTTTTCATGATCCTTGTCCACCGATGTTTCTCAAATGGGCAGTTTCAGTTGCTCAGGACCGTCTTTATTCTCCTTTCCTTTCCTGGGAGCCGCCTGCAAACCGGATTCAATATATTCCAGCAGGGAACTTTCCGGCACACGCCACTGGCTGCCGACCTTAATACCCCGAATCTTTCCCTCCTGAATAAGCCTGTAGGCCGTTCTGGAGTGAATTCTCAGCGTTTCGGCAATCTCTCGTACCGTGTATAGCGTAGGCGAGGGAGTCAAAGCCTTGTCCTGATTTTTCAAAATTACACTACGATGTAGTTCTTATGACATTATTTGTCAAAAAATGTCAAAGAAATACACTCCTGCCTATTCTTTTCTGCAACAACACTCCAACAATCATGAAATTATCTGAAATTACAGATTAAATAACTGAATCCCCCCTCAATTAAATGATGTCTGCAATCAATGGCTTCACTTAAAAAAAATTTAATTCATAAAAAAAAGTCCCTCAGGCAGGTGCCTAAGGGACTTTTTTTATGAATCTTGAAAGTAGCTTTAAAATCTCAGTCTGGGATCTCGCGGCCAGTAGCCATTGTAATCGTAACAGAGATAGACTGTGAATTTCCGAGACGGTTTGCCGCGAAATGTCGTCTGGATATGGATGGGCGAGCTCACCCTTTTAAACATTTTCTTCAGGTCTGGACTGGTGTCGGTATGGAATCTCTTGATCACGTAGACAGAATCCCAACCGATCTTATCTAACGGTCCGGGCCAGAGGTCATACTGGTTCATGCGCCTGCTGGTCCATGCACAGTAGGTTCGCGGTTGCCCCGGCACATAAAAAGCCAGTGCAGCGGTCATATCATACTCGTCACTCATGACAAAAACTTTGGATGGATCTTTGAACTGGCTCTTTTCCAAAGCCACTACCTGCTGACCGAGATCGGTCCATCCTTTTAAGCGATGTGTGGGGTTCAGATTATCCGGCAGGGGAACTAGATTCTGAAAATGGAGAACAACAAATATAATAATACTTAAAGTTATCCACAGGGTGCGCAATTTTCCTCTACGTCTCCAGAAGCTTTCAAAAGCAAATCCGGCAATCATTACCCCGCTGACATAAGAAATAACCGCCCAGTTACCCAGTACCTTGGCGTGAAAACTCCAGGCAAAAAAGAACAACCAGACCGGCAGAAAAAAAACGGAGAGCAGCGCACTTTGCCGATAGCTCAGATCCATGAGATTACGGCCCTTCCCTCTAAGTACGAAGAGCAAGGCCGCAAAACCGGCTATGAACATAAACAGCAGCCACCACGGAGTGGCCATGCCGACCTGCTCACCCAAAAAGGGCAGAAAACGATCGAAACGCACCAGATGAGAGGCTTTCTCCCCGGATGCACCGATCAGATAAAGCACATGCTTGTAGCCCACAAAATCATTCTGCATATTCCAGATCAGTGTGGGCAGGAAACCGAGAAAAAGTCCCCCGCAAAGCGACAGGAACAACTTGCGCCAGAAGCCGCGCGGCAACCTTTCACGGCGGCTGAGCAGCAGCCCGTAAATAACGGAAAGTCCGGCAAAGCCCAGCATGGTATATTTCGCCAGAATCCCCAGCCCGAAAAAGAAAGTCATCACCAGAAACGGTTTGGTCCGGGATTCGTTGGAATCACGCTCCAGCCCCGGAGAATGAGGGATCGAAGCCTTATATAATGCGAAGAATGCGCAGCTCCAGCAAAGGATGAAAGGATTATCCGTGGTCATCAGAATTCCGAGAGCCAGATAAACCGGCATGGAATTGTAGATAATCAGGGTCCAGATAGCCGCAGCAGGCCTTTTCCACATTTTGGCCATGCCCCAGTAAATCACTATCTGGGTCAGAAACGAACCTACTACCGATCCGAACCGCACCCCGAATTCAGTATTACCGAAAACCGTGGTCCACAGCTTGATTATCCATGCGATCAGCGGGCCTTTGGAGTAATAGGTAAGCTGCATGTGCCTTGTCCAATCCCAGTACTGGGATTCATCCTGCACAAGATTAAGCTGCCCGGTGCCCAAAAACCAGAGCCTTGCAAAGGTGCTTATACAAATTATTGCTACAGCCCAGATCATGGGCTTGCTTTTAAACGAATCATTCAACGACAACACTTTATGTGACCTCCTTGCGAGGAAACTCATATCCAAGGCTGGTGTATAAAACAACAGCCCGTTTAACTTCTGGTAATAACAAAACAAAGCCCCCGTTAGCAGGGGGCGGATAATTCAGAAAAATTTTCCCTGATTCCGGTGGGGCCGCTTTAAAGCCCCAGCTTTTTAATCCTGTCTTCAGGTTTGATGATCTCAGTGACCCTGAATCCGAAATTTTCATTTATAACAACAAGCTCACCACGCGCTACCAGACGTCCTTCCACGTACATATCCAGCGGTTCCCCGGCAAGCTTGTGCAACTCGATAACAGTACCCTGACCGAACTGTATAATCTCATTAACCAAAAGCTTGGTCCGGCCCATTTCTACCTTGACTTCAAGGGGGATATCCAGAATGCGTTTCAGACTTTGCTCAGCCATTTATATAAACTCCACTAAAAATCGTGATTAACTGAGGTAACAGGATACAGCAAAAAACCGCAAACAACCAGCTTAAGCCAAGTTGATTAATTTCAGTATGTTACTTGACACACTGAACTTTAGGCCCACCCTCTTTCTGCTGTTGCAGAGCAAGAATAGCATCCGCGCTTTCTGAAAACAAATCCAAAGGATGGTGACTGATAACCAGTACCTGAAAACCCAGCCGTTCGGCAATGGTACCGATAAGCTCCATGAACCGGGGAACAAGGTCCGGTCTCAGCCAGCAGTCCTGCTCATCCAGTACCAAAAAAGGACGATGTGCTTCCGGATTAAGTCTCGAAAGAGCAATCAACCGCAGTCCCACAGACAGGATATTGCAGACCGATCCGCCCTGCCCGACCATAATATCTTCCTCTCCGCCCTGATTCAAAATCTGAAAATCCACCTGCAATTTCTTATCACGTATGGACGCGACCGCTTTAACCTCGCGGTCCTGACCCAGAATTTCACGGATAGCATGAGTCAGATTGGTCTCAAGCTCGCTTAGGAGTTCACCGAATAAAGCAGTGGAAAGCTCTTCCAGACGCACAGCAGCTCCCGGTGCCAGCTCCAGAAATTCATCAATTCTGCTCCCCTCTTTGCGCAAAGACAGCCAATCGTCCAAACGAGATGAAGCCTTGGCGCTCAGGCGATCAGCACGACGCTCCAAAGATTCCAATGTGGGAAGATCTGTCATTAATGCCTCCGGCGGTCCTTCGGAGACCAAAGACCCCTTTGAAAAGGGTTCTCTGGACTCCCCTAAACTTTTTGATAGGGCTTCGCCATTTTTATTCGCGTAATTTTGCGTATTCATACACAATAAAAACCATTAAAAATTTTGAGAATTCTTAAACCCTTTTTTCAAAAAGGGGTTAAGCCCTCGGAGAGCCGCCGGAGGCATTAATTATTGCCTTCCAAATTATCCAGACCTTCTTTGATGGACATGATGTGTTCACGGTACTCATTGACCAGCCGTGCGTTTTCCGCTTTTTTTTCTTCCAGAAGTTTAGCCAGTTCCTGCGGATCGCTGGTCCCATATTGAGCCTTTGCTTCTTCTTCAAGAGCGGCAAGCTGGCTGGTGGTGCTGGCAAGTTCCTGCTCAGTACGAATTTTCTTATCATGCAGCCATTTATGCTGCTCTTTGAGAAGAGCCAGTTCCTGTTCAAGACCGTTAGCGGGCTGATTCGCGCCGTTATTCATTCCATTACCCATTGCCATCGGTAACCTCCGTATACAAATCCCAGATAAGTGCACTTTCAGGCTCACCGGGATCGATATTATCCGTTAAAAACTGTTTCAACCCTTCGCCTTCATGGGTCCTTTTCCATGCCAGACGTTCAAGGCCCTGTAGAAATTTTGATTCAGCCGCCGCGCTGTCTTCGGCTGCCGGCGGAAAATCCTGATCCGGGAAAACCTCATAAAAATCGCGATGCGGGATATCCCATTTTTCCAGATCTTCACAATCCGGGGTCCAGATTGATGCCCTCATCTTACGTTCAAGGGCGTAGCGGGAAAAAGTCAGCCGGGTGATGTTTCCGGGATTGGCCCAAGTGGTCATGCCTTTGGTTATCGAATCCCGCGGCCCATGAATATGACCGTTGATGATCCAGTCTATGCCCGGTTTTTCCTTGATGGCGTGTTGTTTTTTCTCACACTCGGGAAAAGAAATATTATGATGGGTCACCCAGATAACTTTAAGATATTTTCCCTCTTCGCGATCAAATTCTTTAGGGATTGGAGTGGAATCCGGAGATGCACCGACCAGCACCATCCCTTGCGGAGTTTCCAGCTCAAATGCCGGACCCTGTTCACTCATGAGCCTAATCACCCCGGCGGCATCAAGCACGGCCATGGAAACATCCGGTGTAAAACGGGCCTGATACTTATCGTGATTGCCAACCAGCACAAAAGGCTTGTAGGGGCCGAACACTCTGATCATATCCACCAGCAATGAATTGCCGTTATCGCGCGGCCAATGGAAAAGATCACCGAGAATAAGTGGGACCATATCCAGCTCTGCGGCACGCTTAAAGCAGGCATCAAGCTTATCCAGCACATCTGCGGCAAAATCACCCAGCCGCTGTCCCGGAGGGGTGGAAGCTATATGCGGGTCTCCGATAAAAAAAAGACCGTTACCCTGTACTTTTTCAAGACTCATGGCTGTCCCCAATCAATTTGTGTGCATCCAGCTCACCGCCGCAAAGCGGGCAATTACCGATCTCGGCCAGCCGTTCTTCGATCTGCTGTTTAAGTTCTGTTTCAGACTGTTCCAGCTTACTCAAATCCTTTTGCGCATCCACCTGCGCGTTGCCCAAGGAATTTAAATTGTTCATAACCTGCATAAGCGGCTTTAAATCTTGAAGCTCAGGAGGATCGACCAAAGGCTTCAGGACTTCGGATCGATGTAAAATTTTATCCCTGAGAGAACAGCTGCGGTTAACATTGCTGATGATTGTGGATAGGACCGACAGATCTTCAATTTGCGGCGGAGAGAGAAGCGATTCCAGAATCTTACGCCTTACGGATTGATTTTTTTTCGCAAAAGATAATTGGTTTTGCCGCGCAAGGTCCGCTTCCAGCTTCTGCACCGGGAAAAGATCCGGCGGAGCTTGTAATCCACTTAAAAATTCTGCCCCTGCTTTCAAAATCTGCCCGTGCCTGCGCAGATTTTCCAGACCGGAAAGCGCCCTCTCCAACGGACCGGAAGGAAAAAGATCCGGCGTGTCTTTCAAACTGGATAATTTTTCCGACCGCTTAGCCAGTGTCTCTTTATGGCTTCCAAGTTCATTCTTGCGGTTTATTAACCCTTCAACCACCGGAATCTCTTTATCAAGTTCATCCAGCCGGTCTTTGATTTCGCGGACATTTTCAAGCTCCAGATTCACATCCGGCAGGGCTTGCAAGCCGTCCAGCTCCAGCTTTATCTCGTCCATTTTCTGCTGCTGGAATTTCTTTTCGCGCTTGGCTGTGCGGACCCGGTTTTTAAGCTCGGTCTGCATAGCCAGTAAATGCGATGCTTCCGAAGATGACGCAAAAAACTGAGCCGCGACAGATGAAGGCTGATCGAGCAGAAAAATAGGATTACGCTGGTTGCCGATATGTACATCCAGCGACTTGCCACCCTCCAACGGGACCTGATTAAGTCTCAGAATGTTCAAAATATCTTCCGGGGTATTGCGCCCGAATTTAGCGTACACTTCCCATTCTTCTTCGCCGGGGCGCAGCACTTCGTACCATGCTGTAGCCTTCTTGCGGATCCATGCCACACGCACACCGTCGTCCATTTCAAGCTCAACACGGGCCTTCTTGGCTCCGTGCCTGATAAAATGTTTGGGCAGCGGATTGGTAGCAATACAGCGCAACGCCTCAACAATAGAAGATTTTCCACTGTTGTTGGGACCGGTCAGCACGGTCATGCCCGGGCCGAGTTCAATCTCGGTTTCCGCATGGGCTAAAAAATTTTTTAATAAGATTTTTTTAATCATTGGTGCCTTCGGCGACCAGAGGGGGGAAACTTTTATTAAGCTTCGCTCTGTTATTTAACAAAAAGATAGCAATTCAAAATATACACATTGACGGGTTAACCCAAAATTAAAACTATTAAAAGTTTTGGGATTCTTAAACCCTTTTGACAAAAAGGCTTTAAACCGCAGGAGGCCAATTACTTTGCAATGAAAGGGCAGTATTCAATTGAAGAAGAGGTTAAGGAGTTATCTTTCTCGAATAAAATTACAGGCGCTTCCATAATCAGTCCCGGCTTACCGCCTTTCACTGCTTCAATCATTACGACCTTTGACGGTGAGTCAAAACGTCCGTGGATAAATTTCATGCGCTTGGGTTCAAGCTTGTGGCTGGTGAAGGAACGTATCAACTCGGCCAGCCGTTCGGCAAGAAAGACGAAACAGACCCGACCCCGGTTGCGAACCATGCGCGAGGCCGTGGCGACAAATGCATCAAGATCGCAATCAACCTCAAAACGAGCCTTGTTGCGGGATTCGTCAGGACAGGCTTTTCCCCGGCCCTCGCCGCGATAGGGAGGGTTGGAAATTACCAGATCATAACTCCCGGCAGGCGCAAAATCAGGTATGCAAACGTTCCCCTGCACTATGCCGACTTCCTCGTTAAAGCCCAACTTACGCACATTATCCTCAGCAGCCGCAACCATTTCCGGGTTAATTTCAAGTCCGGTTACGGTCAGTTCCTTATCTGGATGGCACAGCATAATCCCCAGTGGGATAACCCCGCAGCCGGTACCAAGATCGAGAATTCTGGTTCTCTTAGACACGGAAACAAAACAACTGATCAGTAAAGAATCCGTGGAAAATCTAAAACCGCTTTCCGGCTGCACAAGTCCACGGGGAAAATAATTACGGGCTTCTTCAAACATAAGAATAAACCAAAACTAATAAAAGGTTTTGGGATTCTTAAACCCTTTTGCAAAAGGGTTTAAGCCGCCGGAGGCAAAATTTATCCATCGAAAATCGCAAAGCGCATCAAATCCGTCTTCGTAACGCACCGATTAACATCCGGGCATCCTCTGACTTCAAAAGCAGTGCCCCGAATCCATAGACAGCAATCCAGACCGGAATAAGCGCGAACCATAAAATATCGTAGCGCGAACTGTACCACGCCCCTGCGCCGATTAACGCACTAAGCAGCACGCTTTTCATAACGCTTCCAAACGGCATCGGGAAAAGGCCCATTCTGCGTCCCATGATAATTGATAACAGAAGACAGTTAAGCATAGACGACAGGGATACAGCCAAAGCAAGACCTACATGTGCGATATACTGCATAAGCAGATATCCCGCCCCCACATTCACGAACAGGCAAAGAATCGCAACCTTGACCGGAGTCCGGGTGTCTTCCTGCGCATAAAAAGCGGAAACCAAAGGACGGGACATAGCGATAAACGGCAGACCTATGCCGTAAGCCATCAATGCCTGTGCTGTTGCCGTTACCGCTTTAACATCAAAAGCACCGCGCTCAAAAAGCAGACTGATCAAAGGTCCCGCAAGGGAAACCAAACCGGCCATAGCCGGCAGGGAAATAAACAGGATCAAGCCCACACTCTGCTTAAGTGTCTGGGCGAAATCATCATGCCGCCCTTCCACATGAAGCTTTGCCAGACTGGGCAGGGCCGCCGTACCGACAGCGATACCGAATACGCCTAGCGGGAACTGCACCAGCCGGTCAGCATAATATAAATATGAAACCGACCCGACAGGTAAAAATGAAGCCAGCAAAGTACCCAGAACCACATTGATCTGGTAAACCGCCGCACCCAATACAGTGGGCAGCATCAGTTTGCCCATACGTTTTACACCGGGATTATCCAGCTCAGCCCTGCCGCGCCAGTTCAGCCCCATACGCTTGAGGTAAGGCTGTTGCAGCAACCATTGCAGCAATCCGCCAATGAGCACTCCCCAAGCCATAAACAGAGCCACGCTGTTTCCGGTAAAATAACCGATAAGCGCCGATCCGATCAGAGCGATATTGAGCATACAGGGAGCCAGTGCCGGAGCCAGGAAATGCCCGGTACTGTTCAGTATGCCCATGCAGAGCGCAACACCGCAAATGAAAATAACATAAGGGAAACAAACTCTTACCAGATTGACAGTAAGAGACATCAATTCCGGGTTATCCCCGAAACCGGGGGCAATGAGAAGAACCAGATATTTAGCGCCCACCATCGCCAACACGGTTAAAGCACCAAGAATGATCAGCAGCCAGAGCATGGCCGATCTTGCCATTTCAAAAGATGCTTCCTCGCCCTGTTCCTTGCGAACCCGGCTGAAAACAGGGACGAAAGCCATGGTCAAAGACCCTTCCCCGAACAGTCGGCGCAAAAGGTTCGGGATACGGAAAGCCACAAAAAAAGCGTCCGCAGGGAGCCCTGCGCCAAGCGCGAACGCAACAATAAGGTCCCTGACAAAACCAAGGACCCTTGAAAGCAACGTCGCCCCCGCCACAACAGAAGCATTGCGAACTATTTTACTGGATTCTGCGGTCATATTTGGATGCCTCCGGCGGCTGGGGAAGGGAAATTTTTGCAAAAGTTTCCCTTCCCCAGACCCCATCCCTTCAAAACCTTTTCATAAGGCTTCGCCGCTTAAGACGAAGTTTTTCCGAAATATTAATAATTTTTCCCCTTGAAAAAAATCCCCAAACCAACTCATTTTTAGGGGGATAGAGGGAGGGGAGCCTAAGGCATACTAATCATTCATTTTCTGGCAATTGCTGCAAAAAGTGGACGAACGTCCCGCTACAGTGGCACCTTCAAATCTTTTACCGCAATCGGGACATGCTTCGCCTTTTTTGCCGTACACTTTAAAGCTGTTTTGGAATCCTCCGGCATCTCCGCCCGCGTCTACATAATCACGGATAGAGCTTCCGTTTTCCTGAATGGCCTGTTTGAGCACATTTTGCAATTCAGTGAAAAGTTTTACCAGAGATTCTTTAGAGAGATCGGATGCTTTTGCCTTGGGATGAATACCGGAACGAAACAGGGATTCGTCAGCATAAATGTTACCGCATCCGGCCACTACAGACTGGTTGAGCAGCAGTCCTTTAATCTGGGCCTTACGACCGGAGATACGTTCGGCAAGCTCTTCTGCGCTAACTTCCAGCGGTTCGGGACCGAGGTTTTTATAAAAAGACCATTCCTGCAATTCTTCATTGTTCAGGGCACGCACTTCACCAAATTTACGGGTATCGTGAAATTCAATTGATCCTCCGTCGGTTAAGCCGAAGACAATACGTGTATGAGGCTCGGGAGTGGTCGGCCCCTCGTGCGAAAGAACACGCCCCGTCATCTTAAGATGAAAAGTAATGTGCATCTCTTCGCCGAGATCCAGAATAAGCAGTTTGGCCCGGCGGTGAACGCGGGTAATCTTCTCCCCGGCTACCCGGGATGAAAAAAGATACCATGGCATCTTAACCGAGCTATGATTAAGAATCTTCACAGATTCAATTGTCTTGCCCTCGAGTGATGCGGCAAGTCCACGTGATATAACTTCTACTTCCGGTAATTCTGGCATTTATATTTCCTGAAAATATCTTTATTTATCTTTTTTAGTACGGCTTAATCTGCCCATATCAAGATCAAAAATTTTACCGCGCCGTTTAATGGTGAATACCAGCGGTTTATCTTCTCTGTGTGCTTTTGATCCGGCCATATGCATTGATCTCAGGCTGGTTACGGGAATACCCTGTGCTTTGGCAATAATATCACCGGGTCTTAAGCCTTTTTTATATGCTTTACGATCCCTTTTCACTACGGTGATCACAGCTTCTCCCCGGCGCATCTCAATAGTCATGCCCATACGGCTTTCATACGAAGACGGGCAATAAAAAAATGAATCAGCCGCCGTGGGATAAAATTCGTCACCCCGCCAGGGCATTACGGTCATAATCTTTGCCTGCGGGTCCAAAACCTTCAACCTGCGCGGAATGCCCCAGCCGTGCTCCACATGTCCGCCCCCGGCAAGAATCACTACCGGATGCCCGGAATCCCGGCGCAACTTCACGGCCTGCTCAGCCATTGCCGTATCCCATAGAGATTGTACGAGAAAAAACTGTTCAACCTGCTTCGGGTCACCGGCATCATGCCCCTGATGCATGGCGAGAACTTCCTTCAAGCCCTCCTCCTGTTCAGGCGCGGGAGGGATTACTTTTTCAGGCAGCAACGCCCTGTCATCCGGGGATAATCCATCAAGTCCCTTTTCACCTATTTCCTGAACCAGACTGAACGGGAAATTAAGTCCCGCCACGGTCAGCCTGCGTTTAGCGGCCAATTGGAAAATTGGTTTGAACATATTGAAGTCGTAACGCCATCCGTTTTCCCAATCCAGCTTCCGGGCCAGTTCGGTTACAGGAATCTGTCCGAGATTAAAACGGTTGAGCACATCCTGCTTACCGGTCGTAACCATTTCAAGGCCGATAGCGATCTTACGGTGACCACGGCTCAACCCATCGATAATATCAAACTGGGCCTTATGATCGCATACGCTGGTATGCCCTTCCCCGATAAGCACGTAATCGGCTTTGGAAGCCTCCGCCATAAGTTTATCAAACGGCAGAGGATCGCCCACCGGATCAAGATAATCTCCGGAGCAGGTCAAAAATGAAACCGCCATTTCAGGAGGTATGTTTTTCTTCACACAACCGCCGAGCACAAAAAAAAGTGCGCAAAGGACCAAAACAGTCCTTGCGCACTTGTTGATGGAATTATGAACCATACCCGGGTTAATCCCAGTTACGCTTATCTTCAATAGGCCTGATCTGAGGAGGCAGTGAGCCGGGAGTCAGAACCTTGAGGATGGGACGCAGTTTGATTTTCTCGCGGAAGGTATGCAGCAGCTCTTCTTCGCGCTTGAAGTTGGAAACCTCAATATTAAGAATCATCTCATCAATACCGCCGGGGTTGGTGACTTCGATCTGCCAGCGTTTGACTTCTTCAAAGTGGGCCATGACCTGCTCAACCTGATGGGGGTAAACAAACATTCCCTTGATACGTGCGGTGGTATCTACACGGCCAACGATGTTACCGAGGCGCGGAGTTGAACGTCCACATGGACAGGGAGTGCGGTCAATGTAGCTGAGATCACCGGTGGCAAGCCTGATCAAAGGATAGGTCTTGTTGAAAGCGGTGATGACGATTTCACCGACTTCACCGTCCTTAAGCGGAATACCGGTATCGGGATGGCAGATCTCAACAAAGGCGCGGTTGGTGATATGCAGACCGTTTTTGTGGTAGCACTCGTAACCGATGCAGCCGACATCCGCGGTTCCATATCCCTGACGCATGATCAGATCGAATTTTTTCTCCAGATCATTACGCATCTTCTCGGAAAATTTTTCTCCGGTTACGAAGGCAACTTCAAGATAAAGATCCTTACGCAGGTTCAGACCTGCCTCTTCAGCCTTCTGGGCCAGATGCATGAGGTAGCTGGGGGTACCGACATAGCCGGTTACACGCAGCTTCTGCATGATTTCAAGCTGGCTGTTGGTAGAGCCGGGACCGGCGGGAATAACAGCGCAGTTAAGATTACGCAGGGGTTCTTCAAACATGAGCCCTGCCGGAGCGAGATGATAGTTGAAGGTAATCTGGGACACATCACCGGAACGGAATCCGGCAGCGTAGAAACCTTCGGTCCATCCCCAGTAATCCTCTGAACGGTCCTCGGGATCAAAGATGGGACCGGGAGACAAAAAGATGCGGCGCAGTTCGCCGAGGTCTTTGGTCAGAAGTCCGCCCAGACGGGGGCCCATTGACTGGAGAAAGATCAGCTCTTTCTTTTTTAATATAGGTATATGTTTAAGATCGGAAAGTTCCTTGAACTTATCAACCTGAAACTGTGCTCTGTCGAAACGTTTTTTTACGTCTTCAGAATAACGATAGGCATAGGTCAGAAGTTCTTTGAGCTGCAGGGCGCAATATTGGCGTCTTTCGCCTTCATCAAGTACTTCACGACGGCTATAGATGCCTTCAGTACGGTCTTTACGAGTCATTTATAGGATTCCTCCATAATTTATTGCCGAAGTGGGTGTCGGAACTCCACTTAGCTTAAGGAATATATGAAAACAAAACCAAATTGTCAACTTTTTTTGATTTTATCAATTTATTTTAAACGCTTAAGAGTTTTTTTCAAAAAAAAGCAACCGGCTGCAGGTATTTCTACGGCCTGAAACAATAACGCGAAACAAAAAAAAAGACATTTTTTCATTTTTTTTGTTGACAGGTTGACGCAGGTATGGATAAAAGCTTCTTCGTTCGCACGGATGGGTCGTTAACTCAGTCGGTAGAGTATCTGCCTTTTAAGCAGAGAGTCGCTGGTTCGAACCCAGCACGACCCACCAGCAAACACACTGGAAAATATCCTGCGAAGACATCGGAATTTTTATTTTTCAAAATGGCGGTCTATCCAACCCGCTACATAAGTCTTGACTAAATTCAGGACAGTTGATAGTCTAGGTAGACACGCTTTTAAATATATGGGTCGTTAACTCAGTCGGTAGAGTATCTGCCTTTTAAGCAGAGAGTCGCTGGTTCGAGCCCAGCACGACCCACCATTTTAAAGAAAAGGGCATTTCATTTTAGGATGAAATGCCCTTTTTCTATTGTTGGTAACAACTAAAAAAACTTGACGGATGTAATACAAATAATGCTATTGACGCTTCATTAATTTCCACAACTTAATAAAATGAGAGCCGCCATATGCTGGATATGAATAACGAAGAAAAACACATTGCCAACTACCTCAAAGGTAAATATCCGAACAAAGTTAGATCATTATTTAATGCTATCTTAAAAAATAAAAAAGAAAGAACCCTTGAGGTCGGATGTGGTTTTGGTTCTTCAGCTGTTTTCTTTGCCCTGAAAGGGAAAAAAGTAACCGCCACCGATCTTTCAGAAACAAATGTTAAGCAGACACAAATCCTTTCTGACAGACACAATGCAGGTGTTACCTGCCTGCCTCTTGATGCCACCAAACCTCTCAATGAAAAATTCGATATCGCATATTCCTTTGATATGTTTGAACACTTGCCCTACGAGTTACAGGGAGACCATCTCAAAGCCATGTACGAAATGCTGGAACACGGGGGAACTTTTTACATTCGCGCTCCGCACCTTTACAACGTCCGCCAGCATATCTCGGAACACATAGGCCTGCCCACATACCGCAGCATATCAGAACTCGGCACCAAGGCCGGATTCAAGGTTCAGCCTTTCTTCGGACATACAAGCTGCACGGCTCCTATGCCCTTATATCTGAGCATTGAAAAAGCCATCGAAAATATTAGTACCCCAGAAACACGTTATCAAATGCTGAAAAAAGTAGGAATGGCCAACGTAGTTGTAAAGCTTTCCAAACAATAGCAGCAGAATTTAGATTCTTAATTCAAAATAAAAAGGGTATCAATGCGTTGATTGATACCCTTTAACCATTTTTTAAACCGACGCGATGTCGCTATTTAGAATCTGTCGAAACCGTCATCGTCTGATGATTTTCCGGCGGGCAACATGGGTGCGGAGTAATTACCGCTCATCTTAAAAAAGGACATGGCCTGCAGCAGGAGCTGTCCCTGACGGGAAAGTTCTTCAGATGTGGAAGCCATCTCCTCAGAAGCGGAAGCGTTTTGCTGGATAACCGTATCAAGCTCCTGGATAGCTCTGTTAATCTGATCGACCCCTGTATTCTGCTCGTTACTGGCTGCGGCTATTTCCTGTACCAGTTCAGCAGTCTTGCTGATACTGGGCACCAATTCCTTAAGCATCTCCCCGGCCTTTTCCGCTACTACTACGGAAGAAGAGGACAGCTCGCTGATTTCAGCTGCTGCTATCCCACTGCGTTCAGCCAGCTTACGAACTTCAGCGGCAACAACAGCGAATCCTTTGCCGTGTTCCCCTGCCCTTGCAGCTTCGATAGCCGCATTCAGGGCCAGCAGATTGGTCTGCCGGGCTATCTCTTCAATTATCATAATCTTCTCAGCAATGCTCTTCATTGCCTGCACAGCCTCTCCTACAGCATCCGCGCTCTGGGCGGCCTGCTGCTGAGATTTCTCTGCCACGCCTTCAGTCTGAATGGCATTTTCCGCATTGTGCTTAATATTGGCTGACATTTCTTCCATGGAAGAAGAAACCTCTTCAATGGAAGCAGCCTGCTCGGTAGCTCCCTGCGAAAGACTTTCCGCGGAAGCGGAGAGCTCTTCACTACCGCTTGCTACGCTGTCAGAAGCATTATTCACATCACCGACAACATTGCGAAGTCTGTGGACCATTTTACGCATACCGTCTGCGAGCTTGCCAAGTTCATCATTACGCTGCAGATCAACATCGGCAGAGAGATCACCTTCGCTGACCTGGGAAACAAAATTCAAGCCTTTGTTAAGGGGACCGAGAATGCCCTTGGCTATGATCAAGGCCATCAAAATACCGATAACTAAGGCCACGAGACTTACAATAATAATTACCTGTCTTGCATGGGCTGCAGAGCTGAGCATCTCCTCATCTGTCATGATGTTTCCAGCAACGACGCCGCGTACTTCACCTAAAATATTTTGAATTGCCTCAAGTGCGGGAACAGTTACAGTAGCATATATATCAGTGGCTTCGGCAAGCAGGGCAAGCTTACGTCCGTGCCAATCCAACAGGCCATCAATTTTAGCCAAAGTTTCTTCGGCATTCTTCTCAACATGATCGGAAAAATATTGTTGTGCCCCTTCCCTATCCCCACGGAGCAGATACGCATTGAGCGTCTTTACCGTATCATGCAGCTTTTGATGCGGTCCATAAATCTGTTCCACAAGTGTCCCGAATTCTTGATTTTCGCGGGACATCTTCTTGACTTCAGCTGAATAAAGCCATTTTCCAAGTCCGCACAGGTGGGGATTTGCCTGAACCGAAATCTCATGTGATTGCGGGTCCATAAGCTGCTTAAGAACTGCCACCATCCATGTAAGATGATCCAGCTTCTTTTCCCTCAGAAAACTGCCCAAAGCCGGGTCGACAGCTTCATACTTTTCATCAATCGCTATGGCTGATTTATGAAGTTTGTTGTGGTAATCCTCTATCTTCGTCAGCAAAGGCTTTATTTCGGGCACTAATTCTTCGGCTTCCTGACGTTTTTTGCTATAGAACCATTTACCGAACCCACATTTATGAGGATCAACCTGCACGTTAATCTCATTTACATTTTTATCAGTAAGAAGCTTATTAAGCTCATTAGCCCAATTAAGATGGTCCACTATTTTCTGAACAAAATCTCCACGAAGCTTATTACCGGCAATAACCTGCTCAGCATTTCCCACGATATTACCGATTCCGGTTATTGACCAGGCTCCGAGGAGAACCAGCAGCACAAGTACTGCCCCAAAGCCAACGGTAAATTTATAAGCTAACCTCATATTCTTCCAACTCATAACTCTCTCCAGTAAAAAACAGCCCGGTGTGAAAAGACACCAGAACAAAACTTTAGTAATCACTCACTCATTAACATAATATATTACCAAACGGAACTTAAAATTATTCCCATACTTGTATCATATACACAAGACCGACTTGACTATTTTCGCGCCCAGTTATACTGGTAGGACCAGCAGACAGTAAGATGTCTGACCATCGGCAAGAAGAATCCCGACATAACGCTCATAACGCTCCAGAATCATTATATGTGTGCAAACATACTAAAACCAATTAAGAAAGTCAGGGTTTCTGAAACCGCTGCCAAGCAATTGGAAGAGCTGATTCAGAACAAGACTTTTGCTGAGGGCGAACCGCTTCCTTCCGAACGACAGCTTATGAAAGAGCTGCAAGTAGGTCGGGGGTCAATACGTGAAGCGTTGCGGATTCTCGAGATTAAGGGATTTATTGAAACCCAGCCGGGTATCGGTGCTTTTGTAAAAAGTTACGAAGGCGATATATTCAGCCCCCTTTCCACATGGCTGACTGATAACTATGAAGCCCTGCGGCATTTTTTTGAAGTGCGCTCCCTACTGGAACCAAGCACTGCCCGTATGGCATCCGAACGAATCTCTGATGAAGACTTTGAGGAACTTTTAAGGACCCACGAAGAATTCAAAAAAACCGTTGAAGAAAATGATCTACCCCGGGCAATTATGGTCGATGCCGATTTCCACCGGCTAATCGGCAAGGCAACCGGGAACAAGGTTCTCGCATCAATCATGGATGCTTTATACAAATCCATGATCGAAGGCTGGAAAGCCCCCTTAAAAATTCCGGGGCAGCCGAGCAAGAGCATGAGAGAACACGAACAAATTTTAAGCGCGATCAAGAACAAAGATGGAGAACTGGCCGCACAGCTGATGACCTCGCATTTAAGTGAGGCCTTGAAAGCTCTTGGCGATGCCGGTTTAAATAAATAGGCAATGCGCGCTTAGCGGGCTTTCTCTGCCGGAAGGTGTTGCAACATTGCATGCGGCAAAGTTGTTTAAGGCGGAGACACGCATTGCCTCCCTTGCGAAAATAAACTGAGGAATAAATTATGATGACCAGCGAACAGGAACATCTCCGGCAGATTTTTGCTGAAGCATTGGACCGCGTTGATCCATATAAAATCATCACAAACCGAGTCTCCCTTACAGGCGATACTCTGAGTGTCGCCATGGAAGAAGGCGATGTAGTGGTTGATCTTCAGGAATTTGAAAGGATCGTGGTTATAGGCGCGGGTAAAGCCACCGCAAAAATGGCTCTTGCCATTGAAAAAATTTTAGGTCCGCGCATTGATTCAGGCCTGATCTCCGTAAAATACGGGCACACTGAAAGCCTGAAATATATCAGAACTATTGAAGCAGCCCATCCGGTACCAGATGAAAACAGTACCCGCGCGGCAAAAGAAATTGAAGATCTGGCCTGTTCAGCAACTGATAAAACTCTGGTGATCAACCTTATCTCCGGTGGCGGTTCCGCCCTGCTCTCCTGCCCCATGAATGCTGAAGTGAACGGGGAAAAAATAGAGGTCACACTTGAGGACAAGCAGAACACGACTAAAGCTCTGCTGGCATGCGGAGCAGATATCAGTGAGATCAACTGCATCCGTAAACACCTGTCTTCCCTCAAGGGAGGACGGCTGTTACGCTGCTTGCGCCCCGCCCGCAGCCTGAATTTCATTCTTTCCGATGTAGTCGGTGATAATCTCGATACCATCGCTTCAGGACTGACCAGCTATGACCGCTCCACCTATTGTGATGCCATGGCCATAATTGACCACTACGAGTTGCGAGAGAAAATTCCGGCCAATGTTCTCAAAGCCCTTGAACTAGGCAATACAGGTAAGCTGCTGGAGACTTTAAAAAAAGAAGAATTCGGTGAAATACGGGCCGACAACATTCTCATCGGTACCAATCGCATCGCCCTTCTCGGCGCACGCGCCAAAGCTGAAGAGCTTGGCTACAACGTACGTATACTGACTTCCCGTTTACAGGGAGAAGCAGCAGATGCGGCAGATATGATCTGGGCTGTAGCCCAGGATGAACGGGAATGGGAGCTTATTGAAAAAAAACCGGCCTGCATAATCGTAGGCGGTGAGACAGTCGTGACCCTTAAAGGTAAAGGCAAGGGTGGTCGTAATCAGGAAATGGCGCTGCAATTTTTGATGCGTCTGGGACAGGATGAGCAAAACGGCAAAGACATCCACTTCCTCGCCGCTTCCACTGACGGCAACGATGGTCCCACAGATGCAGCCGGCGGTTTCGCCGACAGCGCAGTACTGGAAAAATCCCGCGAAATGGGTCTTTCCATTGCCGAATATTTAAAAAACAACGACTCCTACCACTTCCTTCAAACGGTAGGAGCCTTGTATAAAACAGGCCCCACCAACACTAACGTCTGCGACGTCCAATTGCTGATCGTTAAGTAGCTGGTGGGTTTCCGCAGAAAAGAAGACCGCTGCCATTCTTCCACTTCCCCAGGGAGCGGTCTTTTTTCCTGCGAATAGGAGCAAGCACTTCCTTTAGCTTTCATTTAATTCGAGTGCAACCTATTCTATTAATTATAATCAGTACTCACTTTTTGATTTTAATAAAAAAATGAGCGCGAAGCAGTCCTGCCTCGCGCTCATTTTTTCATAACTAACTAAGGAAATTATTCTTTTAATCTCCAAACTCCATCCTCGCCACGGCATGCTTTAGCAAGAATCTTTTCGCCGCCGTCTTCAGTAATAGTCACGTCACGGCAGACCTTGCCCTGATTAACGTAAGCGGGAGAAGGAGTTGCGCTGTATGACTTTCCGGTATCCGGATTAGTCCAGTTGGAAGTTTCTCCAGAATGATTGGCCTCAAGTGTTTTTGAAACCTGCTTTTCATCTGATTTATCCCATTCATTACCTACCACATACCCCATGAGTGCTCCGATTCCGGCACCTATCGCTGCTCCGGAAGCCTTATTATTAAAGGTCAGAGCGCCAATAGTTGCCCCGGCCAAAGCACCGATTCCGGCACCGGACTGAGCTTTATTAGCACATCCTGAAGCAACAAAAAGAATACAAACAATCAGCAGCGGAACCATTTTTTTCATCTGAAATCTCCTTGGCGAATTTACTTTGAATCCCGGAAACATTCCGGTTTCAGGGTTTTTCTTTCAGTTGAAGACACAGCCTTAGGCATGTTCTTCCACGCATGTAACGGATTCATGGGCCTGCGGTTACTAAAATCGACACGGCAACCGGTGAATGCCCCGAAATATGGAGGATAAATAATCCCATTGAGTTGTTTCAGCGGGGTTTTCTTTTTCCAGCTCCACATGGGTCCGGGCAAAACCGAGCGGATCATAGCCGGTTTAAAATCGGTAGTTTTCTTCACCGTCAGACGCATTTCCGATGGTGAAAACCAATGTGCCTCACGCAGGGTTGACGGGGAGGCCCAGGGCCACATCCTGCCGTGGGTAAAAAAATAAATTGAATGGCGATTGAGAAATCCTATCAGAATTCCTCCAGCGGAAACCCTTGCGGCCTCGCGCAGCATTTCCGCAGGATCTGTGCAGAATTCGAGCACGGTCCAGAGCACGGTGAAGTCAAATTCATTATCCGTAAAAGGTAGATGCTCCCCATTACAGAGATAAAGCGAAGCACGATTGCCAAGCCTTTTTTGAGCCGCAGATAACATCACCGGAGAATGATCCACACCGCTCACATCAAACCCACAACGATATAGATGATCAAGAAGCAGCCCGGTTCCGCAGCCGATTTCCAACATCTTCCGTTTGCGACGGGGCCAGCCGGAAATCAGATAATCCATCAGTCTTACCTCCTGCTCAAGCGCAAATTTCCCGGCAGAGGTTTTATACCATGTATCATACTTTTCCGCGTCAAAGCCGTCCCAGACCATATTTACCTCAATTTTTAACGAACAATTCAACCATATGGTTCAGGATAAACGGCAAGTATAGTACGGTCAAACCTTTCCGTGCATAAAAAACACGTGTGGTCATTTCCCGCAAATTAATTTCCATTAATTTGATTTAAAAATTTTCTTCGGCGTCATGGATTTTTTGCACAAAACAAGTGCGCCCGGAACATAGGGGGATTCCGGGCGCACTGCTTTGGTTTGGAGGAGAGGAGATGAGGCGTAGTGTTTATATTGAGTTAACCACGGTAGACTGTAATTGGTTAACGCTTAATATTTAAGTGATTTTGGGAACGGCTATTCGCCATTCAACTCTTCATACACTTTACCGACCAGCTTTTCGCTGGGAGTCAGAGTCTGTTCACCGGGAGTCCAGCGTGCCGGGCAGGCTTCTGCCGGGTGATCCTTGAGGTAAACGTTGGCTTCAATTTTACGAACCAGCTCTTCTGCATTGCGGCCTACGTTGTAGAAGTTGATTTCAGATGAAACCAGCTCGCCATCGGGGTTGATTACGAATGTTCCGCGCAGAGCCAAGCCGGTGTTGTGGTCGTATACTCCGAAAAAGTCAGAGACTTCCCCGGTGGGATCTGCTGCCATTTTAAACTTTACATTCTGAAGCAGCCTTTCATCATTCTTCCATGCCAAATGGGTGAACTTGGTGTCAGTTGAGACGGAGACTACTTCGCAACCCAGTTTTTTAAGCTCAGCATGCTTTTCGGCGAGATCAGCAAGCTCAGTCGGGCATACAAATGTGAAATCAGCTGGGTAGAAAAACAGAACCAGCCATTTACCTGCTTTACGAATTTCTTCAAAATTAACTTCTGTGAACCCATAGTCTTCGGCATCATAGGCTTCCATTACAAATTCAGGAACGATTTCACCGATTGACGCTGTGGAAAGAACTTCTTCAAAAACTTCAGTGCAACTCATTTTATATCTCCTTTTAGGATCAGTATTAAAGATTTGTATATTTATAACAAAATTTTCTCTCTGTTGAAATAAAGCCTATGGAATTCCTTTTTGTTTGTCAACAGTAATCGTAATAATTACTAATAAGTTTTTAAATAGCTGATTTTAGGAGAATAAGAGTTATAAAAAATAGTGTTTAGTACATTGCAAAGTAAAATTTTTTTAGGTAATTTCCGATGATCATAAACATATGGAGTAATAAATGACCAAGTTACATGGCTTTAAAGAAATATCACGCGAGCATCTTAATGAACTTAACGGGGAAGCCGTTATATATGAACATGAAAAAACCGGCGGACGGGTTCTGTCCGTAATTAATAACGATGAGAACAAGACCTTCGGTATCAGCTTCCGTACTCCCCCGGAAAACAGCACCGGGCTGCCCCACATTCTCGAACATTCGGTACTGTGCGGATCGAAAAAATATCCGGTAAAGGAACCTTTTGTGGAGCTGCTGAAATGCTCCCTGCAAACTTTCCTCAATGCCATGACCTACCCGGATAAAACCGTTTACCCTGTGGCAAGCCCTAATGAGCAGGATTTCCGTAACCTTGTAGGAGTTTACCTTGACGCGGTCTTTTTCCCCAACCTGACCCCCAATACTCTTATGCAGGAAGGCTGGCATTACGTTCCTGAAGAGGACGGCACACTGAGCTACAAAGGGGTCGTGTTCAACGAAATGAAGGGGGCGTATTCCTCCCCGGACAGCCTGCTTTACGAAGCCATCCAGCATTCCCTGTTCCCGGACACCACCTACGGTCTTGATTCCGGCGGTGATCCTGAAGTTATCCCGGAACTGACCTTTGATGAGTTTATGGCGTTTCATGCCAAGTACTACCACCCTTCCAACGCATACGCTTTTTTCTACGGCGATGATGATCCGCAGCACCGCCTGGCCATGCTGGATGAATACTTCAGCCAGTTTGATAAAATCGACCCCAAATCCGAAATTGGTGTACAGACTCCCTTCGAGGCTCCCGTAACAGTGGAAAAGAAATACTCCGCTTCCGATGACGGAAACCAGAAAGCCATGTTTACGGTCAACTTCGGAATCAACAAGGACCGCGATTCAATGACCGATCTCGAGCTGAGCGTATTGGAGCAGATTCTGATCGGACTGCCCTCCTCGCCTTTGCGTAAGGCGCTCAATGATTCCGGGATTGGTGAAGATATGGCTGGAGTCGGACTGGAAAACGAACTTCGCCAGCTTTACTTCTCCACCGGACTCAAAGGAATAAAGACCGAAGATGGACCCAAAGTTGAAGAGCTGATCTTCTCCACCCTCAAAGATCTTGCAGCAAAAGGCATCGCCCGCGAGGATATTGAAGCGGCCTTGAACACTATTGAATTTCAGCTTCGTGAGAATAATACCGGGGCGTATCCGCGCGGTCTTTCCGTGATGATCACCGCCATGACTTCATGGTTGTATGATGAACATCCCCTTGAGTACGTACGCTACGAAGAGCCTCTTGCAGAACTCAAGGCACGCATTGAAAAAGGCGAGAAGATCTTTGAACCGCTCATTGAAGAGATTTTCCTGAACAATAATTACCGTTCATCCGTACTTCTGGTTCCGGACAGCAAGGTCGGTCTTGAGCGCGAAGAACGTGAAAAATCCAAGCTTGCCGCTATCCGTGCAGATATGGATGAAGATGAATATAAAAATGTGGTCGCCATAGCCGAAGAACTTCAGAAGGAACAGGAAGCCCACGATGAGCCGGAAGCGCTTGCCACCATCCCCCGGCTGAAGGTTAGCGATCTGGACAAGGAAGGTAAGGAGATTGTTTGCGAGCAAAAAGATGAAATGCTCTTTCACGATCTTGATACCAACGGCATCATCTACCTTGATCTCGCTTTCGATTTCTCCGGACTTGAAGACAGGCTCATCCCCTACCTGCCCATTTTCGGACGGGCGCTGGTTCAGACCGGGACTAAATCAACCGACTTTGTGAGCATGACCCGACGCATGGCCGCCAAAACAGGCGGAATATCCCCCACTTCCATAGTCAATTCCAAACACGGCGTGGACGAAAGCTACACCCGTTTTGTACTGCGGGGTAAAGCCACCGCCGAACGCAGCGCGGACCTGCTTTCCATCATGGGTGAGCTGCTCAGCGAAGCTTCATTTGATAACAAGGATCGAGTCCGCCAGCTGGTACTGGAATCAAAAGCCCGCAAGGAACAGGCTCTAGTACCTTCCGGCCATATAATGGCCGCCACACGCATGAAGGCCCGGTTCAACGAGGCCGGCTACATAAACGAACTAATGAACGGAATTTCCGGTCTTGAGTTCCTGCGCGAATTGGCCAAACGGGTCGATGATGATTTCGATTCCGTGGTTGCAGATCTTGAGGAAATCCGCTCCGCCATCCTCAATCAGGCCAATCTTCTCACTAACGTGACTCTCGATGGAAATACTTTTAACTCGGTCAGCAATTCCATCGCCGATATGGTTGGTAATCTGCCCGGTGGCAGCAAATCCGTTGCCGTACGCAATCGCGCTTCCTTCTCCAGAGCGGAAGGTCTGTGCATTCCCGCACAGGTCAACTATGTTGCCAAGGGTGCCAATGTCTACGAGCATGGTTATGAATACTCCGGGGCAGCGCAGGTGGTCAGCCGCTATCTGCGTACTGGGTATCTCTGGGACAAAGTCCGCGTGCAGGGCGGCGCTTACGGATCATTCTCCATGTTCGACCGTTCTGCCGGAAGCCTGAGTTTTGTTTCGTACCGCGACCCCAACCTGACCCGCACTCTCGATACCTATGATGGAGTTGCCGAATATCTGGACTCGGTAGCAATAAACAGCGATGAACTGGAAAAAGCCATTCTCGGTGGAATCGGTGAAATCGACAACTACATGCTGCCGGACACCAAGGGATACACCTCCATGGTGCGTCATCTCAGCGGAGAAGATGCTGCATTCAGGCAGACCATCCGTGAACAGGTACTCGGTTGCAGTGAACAGGATTTCCGCAATTTCGGTTCTGCCGCCAAATCAGTAGCCAAGCACGGAGATGTCGTAATACTGGGCAGCAGAAAAGCCATGGAAGATTCCGGTCTGGAACTTGATCTGGTAGATGTTTTGTAATTTAAACTTCCGCAACCGGCGATTTGAACCGTAATTAAAAACGGGCTGAAAAATCCCGAAAACACTTAATTGTTTTAAGCGGTTGCACTTAAACACACCCCAACAACTTCACCAATAAAAAGAGCTAATCCAACCACTTATGGATTAGCTCTTTTTATTTTTTAAACACTAAATATCCCCGGTAAACGGACGATAGGGTTATTAACCACATAAAAAATCATACACAAAGTAGTTGAAAAACCGCTCCGGGAGGGGAGATGACTTTCGACAAAAACGACAAAGACGGTTTCCGACCGTCCTATAAACTTTCGTCCGACGGGTATGAAACTTCATTGGATGAAGAGAATCCGCCCGAAAGACAAGAAGAACTCCGCAAACTCCGTGAACAGATCCGGACAGGAACTTATCGGCCTGCCATAGGCGAAATCGCCATAAATCTAGTGCGCTCTGATGCTAAAATCAGGGGTTTTAATTGATCTGACACACTTACCACCATTTTACTTTACCTTCACGCCACATGCATTTAAACTGCCGGGTCTGAAACCGGAGGTATGATGCTAGTTGTAATAAATGTGGATGATTTAGGATTGCATCCGGCGGTTCGCCGCGCTGTGGACCAGCTTGCGGGGATCGGAGTTGTAACTTCGTCCACCACCCTTGCCAACGGACCTGATTTATCAGAATCAGTTCTTCTGCAGGAAAAGCATAAGGGACTGGGCCTTGGTGCGCATCTAAATCTGCTCCGCGGCAAACCTATCTCCAACCCTGATCACATCCCCTCCCTCGTGGACGACGACGGGCTGCTTTTCGGTAACTACACATCCCTGCTCCTGCGCTACATGAGCGGACGCATCAAACTTTCTGAAGTGGAGAAGGAATGGTCCGCTCAAGTGGAATACCTGCTCGACCACAAAATACACCTGACTCACTTCGACAGTGAAAAACATATCCACGCCTGGCCCGGCTTATACAACCTGGCCGGAAGAATAGCCAAAAAATACGGGATCAGATGGATACGTCGTCCTTTTGAACACGTCCCCCTTTCCCGCTTTGATAAAGGAATGCTGCGCGTCCGTTTTTTACAGCTTTGCCTCGGGACTAGTTTTCCCGGCAAAGAACCGCGCACGGCAGATTGTGTCTGGGGGATCGGCGACCAGAAGGAAAATCTGGACCCGCATCTTTTTAAAAAATACGTTGAGATTTATAGGCCGGAACTAGTAGAAATAGTATGCCATCCCGGATTGCCTGAAGATGGAGACGGCCCTTTGCCGTCTGAATTCGGACCCATGCGGGTCGCGGCGCAGTGGGCAGAGGAATCCAATTCCCTGCTGCACAAAGATTGGCTCAAAATTTTCAAAGAACTGGGGGCTACCCCCATCAACTACGGACAGATAGATCACCGTAGCGGAGAGATTAAATAATGCCGGAAATTGAAAAATGTAACCGTGAGATAGAAGTCAGCATTGTCACTCCCATGCATAATGAAGAAGGCTGCGTGCGTGAATTCCACAAGCGAATTACCGCAGCTTTGCAGGGAATGAATACCACCTATGAAATTCTGCTGGTTAATGACGGCTCCACAGACAGCACCGAATCCATCATTCGTGAGCTTTCAGCAAGCGACCCGCACATTAAGGGAGTAATGCTCGCCCGCAACCGTGGACAATGTACCGCAATCTACGCCGGAATCCAGGAAAGCGAAGGATGCTACGTAGTTATTATGGACGGAGATCTACAACATAAACCAGAAGAAGTTCCGTCCCTAATTGAGGAAATCCGCAAAGGATACGATCTTGTTTCCGGGTGCCGGACCAACCGCGGCGAGTCCATGATCAAACGCAAGCTGCCCAGCAAAATAGCCAACTATCTCATGCGGGCAACCAGCGGTTGTCAGGTAAAAGACATGGGCGGACTTTCCGTACTTAAAGGCAAGCTGGCCCGCTCAATGACTCTGCGTGAAGGACAGCACAGGCTCATTCCCGCGCTGGTTTACGGCATGGGCGGTTCCACATCCGAAGTGCCTATCTCCGCGCCTCCCCGTTTTGCTGGTGAAAGCCATTACGGCCTGTCACGATCCATTGATGTTCTTTTCGATATCGTGATGCTCTGGTTCCAGTCATCCTTCAAGCAACGCCCCATCTATCTTTTCGGGCGCATCAGCCTTGCCCTGTTTATGATTGCCTCGCTCATTATGGTCTGGCTGCTTTACGAAAAAGTTTTCTTCGGTGTCCACATGGGCACCCGCCCTCCATTCATAGGCTGCATCCTGCTCTACCTCAGCTCGCTGGGCTTCATGTCAACGGGATTTATTCTGGAATCTCTTGCAAACACCTACGACGCGGTCATGGGAACCAAGACCTACCAGATAAGAGAAATTGTTAAAAAAGAATAAGACATCGTGATTATTTAATTCAAAAAGCCCGGTTGTATTTTCAACCGGGCTTTCTTTTTTACGCAATTATCCCCAAGTATCCATTTTAATAAACCATGATTTTCAAGGGAATAATATTTACTTCTTCTTAACCGGATAAACCAGCAAAACAACTCTGCGGTTACGCTTCTGGTTTTCAGGGAGAGCTTTGCCGTTCTTATCTTCGTTGGGATATGCGGGAGCTGTATCAGCCATGCCGAGAACCTTGATGTGTGACTTGCTGAATCCGTTATCAAGCAGGTAACGGGCAACAGCACTGGCCCGTGCAGAGGATAGTTCCCAATTGGACGGAAACTGTTCAGAATGAATCGGGATGTTGTCGGAATGACCTTCAACCACAACATTATATGGAGATTTTGCGAGAGTAGGAGCGATTTTTGCCAGTATTCTTTTGGCACCGGTGGTCAGGTCTGCTTTACCGCTGGGAAAAAAGAAACCGCCCTTAAGCACAATGGCGACAGAATCCGGCCGCATCTTGATCTTCAAGGCTTTGGATTCACGCCCTACCAGCCGGGCCATTTCAAGCTGCATTTCAAATATATTGCGCTGCTTCTTGCTGATAACCCTCCGGGCGACAGGAGCACCTTCAAAGGTATCGTATTGTCCCTTTGGAGGGACAGGCACGCCCATGGCCGAAGCCAGTGAATCCGAGACGTCCTTATACTTCTTTTGATCCACATCGGCGATTGCCAGCAAAAGCACAAAAAAGCAAAGCAGCAGAGTCATCATATCTGCAAGAGTCAGGGCCCAGCCGCCCTCTTCGCCGCCTTGAGCAGGCTTTTTCAGGCTTAAATCATCCGACATATAATTCTCCGCTTACTTCTTGGCCTTGACTGTGGCCCATTTGCGCGGGGGCAGATAGCCTTTAAGCTTATCCATTACAATTGCGGACGGGGTTTTATCCTTGATAAAAAGAATGCCGTCTCGAATAACCCTCATGAGCAAAGTGATCTCATCAATCCGCTTTTCCACTTTAATAGCGATAGGCATAAAAAGCATATTCGCGAAAAGAGCACCATAAAGAGTGGTGGTCAATGCCGTAGCCATGGCTGGTCCGATAGCCGCAATGTCGCTGCCCATGCCCTGCATCATGGCAATCAGGCCGATCAGAGTACCGATAATTCCGAAAGCCGGAGACAGGGTGGACATGGTTCGGTAGATTCCGGCGGCGCTGTATTCCTGCTCGTGATACTGCTGAATGCGGTTATCGAGAATCTCCTTGATCTCTTCCTTTGAATAACCATCCACAAGCATCTGCAAGCCTTCACGCAGAAAATCGTTTTCAATATTCTTGAGACTGCCTTCAAGGTGTTCCTCACCTTTTGCAGCTACATCCTTTGAAAGATTAACAATCACATTAATGTAGTTTTCAAGGGGCAGTTCATCTGCGCCCATGGCCATCATGAAGACACCGAGTACACGCATTACTTCACGCAACGGATAGCAGATAAAGGTGGAGGCGATGGTTCCACCGCCAACGATTGCGATCCCGGGCAGGTTGATGAAAACCCCGACCGAATCAGTGGAAGTGTAGGTCGCGACCATAAGGATGGCTATACCGCAAAATATACCGATTATGGTGGCTATATTCACTTTTTATCCCCCCCTTTAATCTCCCTGACCATTTCAAAAAGTTCGACGAGAACATCCTCAGCTTCGGTCTCATCCACATTATCACGCACTTCATCCTGCACGATCTTGGCGATCTTTTTGGCAAGGTTGGCCAGAATTTTCTTGCGGGCATCGTCTTCGGCAATGCTCATTAGCACGCCAAGCTTGTGGTAACCGAGACGGGAAAAGATTTCTTTTAAAGTCGCATTATCAACGTAGACAATATCTTCAATATCTTCCAGATCATCAATGGACTTCTTCTTTTTCTTGACCTTGCTGAAGTAGTCCGGTTCCTTCTCGGAAGCCCATTCACTGACCTTGTTGCGGTCGAACATAAACATGGTTTCCGGAAAATCTTCCTGTGCTATCTTCTTGTATATGATTTTGGGGTCACTCTCCAGCATCCGCGAAATTTCGTAGATATCCACAATCTGTAACTCTGAGGTGGGAGTATATGCATTCTGTTGCAATTCCTTGAACAGGTTATTTGCAACCTCCAGAAAATTATCAGGATCAGATATCTGAATAAAGCGGTCGGGAAAAGCCTTACCGGTGCGCAGATCAATGGCATCAATAATTTTCAGACTTTTGAGCTTGCTTATCACCGCGTCGATATCGCTTTGAGAGATAAGAATAATACTGCGGATAGTCTTACAGAGCTTGTTATAGTCAAGACCGAGATCATAATTGCGTTCTTTGCGGGCCTGTTCGCGGTCCATGCTGATATGTGTACGATACGCCAGATCAAGAATATTACAGACACTTATAAAATTGCTGCGATGTCCCTTGGAGGAAATCATGTCACCTGTACGGGCCAGACGTTTGACCAGCAGACGGGTCATATATTGGATGGTCCGTGGACACTGATCAAGCAACTTGAGAATAATCTGATCAGTAAGGATTACGAGGTCACAATACTCGGCGGCTTCGGCATTGGCAGAACGGACACCTTTGGAAATGATGCCCATTTCACCGAAAATTTCGCCTTCGCCGAGACGGGCAAGAACAATTTTTTCGTTATTCTGAACCTTGTAAATATTTACCGCGCCCTTTTTAATCATATAGGCTACGGAACTCTCCTGTCCTTCCTTGAATATTTCCTGTCCCTTAAAAAAGGACTTAATGTTAGGACTGCTGGACCCCATTAAAAACTCCCTCAAGATAGCCCGTATAAGGGCGAAATAAGTAGACTCGTATGCGACTCGGCTAGAACAGACGGCAAGATAAGATAGCAAATCAACCGATTCTGTGACAATAAAATTAACTGCTTCAGTTGTTAACATATATTAGATCACTATAAAGAACAACTTAACTAAAATTTATGACAAAAAGTTATAGAAATAAAGCACTGAAAATATCCCTTGAATCATGCCGCAATTCACCGCTGTTTTACACAGCCATAAAGAACTTACTGTGCGGGCCAAATACTGCTACCCTGCTTCAACGCGGAAGAAAATTTTAAAACAATCGAACCACTCTTCAGGAACTGACATGGAATGGAATCTCTTATTCGGCCACCTCGCGATTGTCGGCGGCTTTTTATTGGCGGCAATTCTGGTAATGTCCATCCTACGCAAGCAGCGTACTTCATCAGCGGCCTTCGCATGGCTGCTGGCTATCTTTTTTGTACCGTATGTAGGCGTGCCTTTATACCTTATTTTCGGTGGTCGTAAGCTTAAACGCGATGCCCACACCAAAGCGGATATCCATCTTGAAGTTCAGGAAACCATTCCTCTGGCCGAGGCCGATCCCATCGATGTAATGCTCAGGGAATACGATATTCCCGGTGCCACCACGGGAAATCAAGTCCGGCTCTGCCCAACAGGAATAGACATATACAATGAACTGGTGAATCTTATTGAGAATGCCGAGCATCAGATCCTGATCACCACCTTCATTCTTTCACGCGATCCCGTCGGCAAAGACATTGTGGAAAGATTATCCCGCAAAGCCGCCTCCGGGGTTACTGTGCGCTTATTGCTCGATGACATCGGTTCACTGTTCACATCTCGGAGATTCTTGAAAAAGCTGATTGATAACGGAGGCAAGGTCGCCTACTTCATGCCTCTTTTCCACGCCCCTTTTCACGGCAACAGCAACCTGCGTAATCACCGCAAAATAGCTATCGCCGACCAGACCTATGTTCTTGCCGGGGGAACCAACATCGCCAATGAATACATTGGCCCTGAACCGTGCGAAGACCGCTGGACCGACCTTTCCTTTGTGCTTAAAGGCCCTGCGGTGCGACATTATCTTGAAGTTTTCCAATCCGACTGGCTCTTTGCAAATGGCGAAAAGGTAAACATCATTCCACCCTGCAAAAATGGCGGCGCCATCAGTGGAGACGGGGTGATGCAGGTTGTTCCTTCCGGCCCGGACGTCCCGCGTGACCCGGTGCACGATGCCCTGCTTACCGCAGCCTTCACAGCAGAAAAAAGACTCTGGATTGTAACCCCTTACTACGTCCCGGACGAAGCACTGGCGCAGGCCCTGCGTCTTGCTGCATTTCGCGGAGTGGATCTGCGGGTGCTGGTGCCTGAAAAATCCAACCACGCGCTGGCGGACTTAGCCAGAGGCACACATCTGCGTGAACTGGAAGAATGCGGAGGAAGGGTAGTCAAATATCCACACATGGTTCACGCCAAAGTTGTTGTAGTCGATGACCGGCTGGCGGTTGTGGGATCTGCCAATATGGACATGCGCAGCCTGTTCCTGAACTATGAAATAGTCATGTTCAGTTATTCAGAAACGGATATAAAACCCGTCAGCGACTGGGTGCAGAAACTTATCGATCAAAGCACTGAAGGTACGGATAAGGTGGGCGTGGTCCGTGATACTTTTGAAGGAGTGGCAAGGCTTGTGGCTCCGCTGCTCTAACCTAATTCATTGACCTAACGCACGGTGAAGCTTACCTTAAGAGGTATGGTAAAATTTATTCTGTTTCTAGCCTTCAGCGTTCTTCCGGTTCTCGGTTTTGCAGCCAACTGCTATGCCTGGGGGCCGGGAGTGCATATGGCTATCGGAAATGCCGTTCTCTCAAACACCTCGCTGCTTTCCGATGCTCTGGCAAAACTTCTGCTCTCCAATTCAGCCGTATTTCTTTATGGATGCCTTAGTGCAGATATCTTCATAGGCAAAGGCAGCAAGGCCAAAAGACTGCACAGCCACAATTGGGAAACCGGATTCAACCTGCTGGACGACTCTGATGATGAGCATATGCGGGCTTTCTCCCTCGGCTACCTTTCCCATCTAGCAGCGGACATCGTCGCCCATAATTACTATGTACCAAATCTTATGCAGCAGACCCGCTCTGGAAGCAAGCTAAGTCATGTTTACATAGAGATGCTGGCGGATGCCCAAGTTGAATGGTCCTCCCAAGAGGCGGAACGTCTTTTTCGCGAGGCCAATAAGGACGTGGACTTCAATCTCCGCAAACATATGGACGCCAAAAAATACAGCTTCCTTTTCAAAAAGAAAGTCTTCCACCAGACCATCGCCCTGCTTGAATACAAGGCAGTGAGTCAATCGTTGAAAATTTCAAAAAAAGTAGTCCCGGCTTTTCGACAGGCATATCTGCATTCCGTCGTGGATTACTCATACCGTCTGGTTATTGATATGCTCAACTCCCCGCGTAATGCCGTGGCCCTTAATTTCGATCCTATCGGAGCCGCAAACATCAAGCTTGCCAAGGACGGAAATTACTGGAAGACCGCCCTTAAACGCAGCATTCCTTTCACCCCCCGCTTCGAGATTGATAAGCGAATCACCAGCTTGCCCAGAATTATCGGGCTGAAAGGAATGTTTAAGTCAGGACCTGCTATGGACACTCCTGTAGCAATTGATTTTTGACTTTATAAAACTCACACCAGAGAATAGCCGAGAATATTATTCAGTTTAATTTCTATTTTTCGCTCGAAAATGCCCATTTCAATTTAATAGCAAGAACTTAGTTCTCCATTACTAGTTTTATATTCTAATGCACGTATCATCTATGTATATCCAATGCATTTTTTAATTAATCAATGTTGTACTGAATGGAACAACATAAATACTACATTAGTACTGCATTGACATATACACACCAACACTAGAACAAACAGAACCGGACAAGAGATACCCTCATATCCCGACCATGTGCAACCCTATCCATATTTTTACAAAATTGATAACAATTACATCTGATAAAAAATTATCTTTTTAATTTCGGTTATATACAAATTCAATTCTTATTCCAATATTGTAAAAGCGTGTACCCACGAGAGACACTCAAAAGCTCTTTCGGCAACGCATTGATTTAAAAATCAACACCGTCTGAATTCCGACACATGAGTTGAAACCAAGCTCCCACCCTCTTATAATGCACTGATATTAAACGACTAAAAGCAACAGGACACTAATGAATAATATTTGCCATGTATTTTTATTTTTTACATTGCCAGCTGTTGACTTGCATTGAACTGGGGCATAGGTGGGAATTGTGAACAACGCAAATTAAACCAATTTTTTGGAGGAATATAATATGTACGCAATCGGAACCATCAAGGCTTGGGCAGCTACCCGCGCAGCACGCAACGGCAGCGAAGTAAACCACAGCCTGCACGCAGTTCTTACTATAGCATCTCTCGGTCTCTGGCTCCCGGTCTGGACTGTTGCTGCTATCCGTGAAACCAGCCGCACACAGATGAGAAGCTCTCTCGTTGACCTGCGCAATATTGAACGTCTCGAAATTTCCCCCGAATACCGCAGACAGCTTGCACGCATGTCTCGCTAATTTTCGGGCAATAACTTTTGCCGCTTTAGCTGACAAAAGCGGCTCGTCTTTGCAAACCCGGTCCCTTGCATAAATTGTGAGGGCCGGGTTTTATTTTAACGAAAACTTGTCCGGGGTTTTCTTTTCCAGATATTTTTAATATCATCTTACTTGCCTCTCAGCCGTTTCACCTGAAACGGTAACTGTTTCCCGCGCCAAAACAGAACCTTGCATGCTACTCGACACATTAATTTGTGACGTGGTTCTCTGACTTTTAACTTACCGAGGTTCAATCATGTTTGACTACAATTTTGCCCACTGGACAACTTTTCTTATAGCCGCCCTGCTGCTCAATATCGCACCGGGACCGGATATGGCCTACATCCTCAGCCACACCATAACAGGTGGCAAAAAAGCGGGATTCGCCGCCATGTTCGGGATCTGGTCCGGGGCATTTCTCTATGTATCGCTTACCGCTCTAGGACTGGCAGCAATTGTCGCAGCCTCAGCCACCGCATTCAGCATCGTAAAATGGGTAGGAGTAATTTATCTTTTCTGGCTGGCCTTCGGTGCCTTCAGATCCAAAGGCAGCCTCTTGGATATCAATAAAGAATCGACCTCCCCGAACACAGGTGCTATATTTAAACAAGGCGTTCTTATTCACCTCCTAAATCCCAAGGTAGCTACTTTCTTTATTGCATTTCTGCCGCAATTCGTTGTGAAAGGGGCTGGACCGGTCTGGGCCCAGCTCATGCTTCACGGCACCCTGATCATCGTAACAGCCGCCTTTGTAGAGCCGCCTCTGATCTATGCCGGGGACCGCATAACCGGGAGATTGCGCGAAAGCCAGAAATTGCAGAGATGGCTGGATCGCGCATTAGGATCGGTATTTGTGGCTTTCGGAATCAAGCTGGCACTGTACGAGAGATAATCGCCTTACTCACTTTATTTAAGTATCTCCATCTGCTACTTTCTTGGTATCCAAGGAGCCAATTATCCATGAAAAAGACATCACTGATCATACTCATAATCGTTACAATCGCCCTTTGCGGATGTCAGCCCCGGGTTAATTTTTTCCCGGACGGCACCGATCCCCTGCTGGAAACAAAACTTGAGGGCGACGGACCGCAAAAAGTTCTCGTAATCTCCGTAGACGGAACCATATCCGATGAAAGCAAGCGCGGACTGCTGGGCAGCTATCCCAGCCTTGTACAGGAGGTTTCCTCCCGTCTGAAAAAAGCCGCAAGCGATGAGGACATCAAGGCAGTGGTGATCAAGGTGAATTCTCCCGGAGGCGGAGTTACCGCCAGCGATATTTTATATAATGAAATAATGCGCTTTAAGAAAAAGACCGGCGCTAAAGTAGTTGTATCCATGATGGATGTGGCTGCTTCCGGCGGGTATTACATAAGCCTCCCCGCAGATCACATCATGGCCCACCCGACAACTCTGACCGGTTCCATAGGGGTAATCTTTATCCGGCCCAAGGTTGCGGGACTGCTGGACAAGATAGGTGTATCCGTTGAGGTTTCCAAGTCAGGCCGCAACAAGGATATGGGATTTCCCTTCAAACCTGACACTGCTGAGCAGAAACAAATCATCGATAAAATAATCAAAGACTACGCGGACCGTTTTCAGGGACTGGTCAAAAAACACCGCCCCATTTCCGATGAAAACTTGAAAACAGTCTTCACCGCGCAGGTTTTCAGTGCTGTCGGCGCGAAAAGAGCAGGACTTGTGGACAGTCTCGGCTACCTGCCCGACGCGGTAAAAAAAGCGTGTGAACTGGCCGGCATTTCTGAAAATTCGGAAGTCATCACTTACAAACGTAAGAACTATCCCGACGATACTCTTTACAACTCCGCATCATCTCAGGCTTTAAGCCCGGCGCTGATCAATATTGACGCAGGAAACCTCCTGCCGCCCAAGGCCGGATTTCATTATCTCTGGCTTCCCGCGGCGGAATGATTATAGACTCACTGCTTTGCTTTCCAGAAAAAAACATGTATGAACTGCCCGTTTGAACTGAAGACAGTAAACCTCAGCAGGAGAACCAAATGAAAAAAAACAGCTTGATTTATACACTCATCCTGATTTTTTCTCTTGCTGTTTTCAGCGCGTGTACGCAGGAAACCCAGAACCGCATCGGCCGCTCTATCCAGAACTGGACCGGCGTTAACGGTGTTCTTGAAATATATTCCGGCGGTAAACTGGTAAAGCGATTCATTAAGATCGATAAGCTATCCACTGCTTCCGGCACCAAGGAAAGAACACAGCGTCCCTACCGATTCGGTTACGGCGTTCTTGATGCCAACCTGAACGGCAAAGCTGATCCTGATGAAAATAAGGTTTACTTTGAATTCAGCGACTACTCTACTAATTACGTCTTCTTTGAAGACCCTAACACTAAAAAATAATTATTCCTGCCGGGCCTTGTTGGTCCGGCATTTTTTTGCCCATGACAAAATGCATAAGAGCGGCGAGAGCCGTAACAATGACCAGCGGTGAAGAGCCGGTAATCAAAGATTTTGCGATGCTCCATGATCAGGGCCGCATACTCGATGCTGGACCTTGGTCCGAGCTTAAAAAAGATTTTTCCGGTGATGTGGAAGACCTCGGTGATGTTACAATTGTTCCGGGACTGATCAACGCCCACGTACATCTTGAGCTTTCCCACCTGACCGGCATGACCGTGCAGGGGCAGGGATTCACCGGCTGGATCAAATCGCTGCTCGCCAACCCTCTTTATGAACTTGAGACTGAAGCCGTCCGCAAAGCGGTTCTGGAAATGCAGGCAGAGGGAACAGCCTTTTGCGTTGATATCTCCACCCGCAACTGCGCTCAGGTCGCATCGATCATGGATGAGCTGGGCATGGGCTTCTTCGCCTGCTGCGAAGCGATCGGGGTGCAAATTCCCAAAGAAGGAGCGAAATTCTTCCCGCAAAAACAGTATACACACGGCCGGGCCGCCGGATCAGGGCACTCGCTCTACTCCACCGGAGCGGAATTTCTGCAAGCCGTAAAGAAAGCCGATGATGCAGCCGGTCTGCCTTATCCTATACATATGGCAGAGAATGCCGAAGAAGACGAAATTGTTGCGGCAGGCAGCGGAGAATTTGCGCAAATGCTCAAGGGAGTCGGGTTGCTGGCCGATTGTGGAAAGAAGGGACTGCGCCCGGTGGAATATGCAGATTCCCTCGGATTACTGGATCAATCCACCCTTGCGGTTCATTGTGTTCGAGTCTCGGAAACTGACATCATCACCCTTAAACAACGGAAAGTAAATGTCTGCCTCTGCCCGCGCTCCAATGCATACATAGGAGAAGGCCGCGCACCGTGGGAAAAGATTCTGGAATCTGGTATAAACACATGTCTGGGAACGGACAGCATCGCTTCCAATCATGACTTGTCCATGTGGAATGAGCTGGAATACCTGCTCAAAAATATTAAAATTTCAATGTCCCCGGTTGAAGCTCTGGCACTTGTAACCACAAACAGCGCCCGGGCGCTTAAAATCTTTGACTCATACGGATCGCTGGAAAAGGGTAAGCGCGCGGTTTACGCGTCAGTCCCTAACAAGCTTGAAGATCTTTTATTTTAATACGTTTTCGCACCACAACCAAGAGGAAGACTTATGGAATGGCGACATAAGGACCTGCTGGATGTCACCCAGCTCAGCACAGAGGAAGTGCAGCACGTTTTTGAAACTGCCACTTACTTTCAGGAAATCAACTCCCGTCCGGTAAAAAAAGTACCTACCTTGAAAGGCCATAGCGTGGTCCTTTTTTTTGCCGAACCAAGCACCCGGACCAAAACATCATTTGATATGGCCGGTAAGCGTCTTTCCTGCGATACCTTCTCCCTTGCCAAAAGCTCCAGCAGCCTGACCAAGGGAGAAACCCTAAAAGATACCGCCCTGACCCTGCAGGCCATGAATCCGGATGGAATCGTCATCCGCCACTGGGCCAGCGGCGCAGCGCAGTTTCTGGCCGAACGTCTTGATTGCAGTATCATCAATGCCGGTGACGGACGTCACGCCCATCCCACGCAGGCCCTGCTGGACAGCTTCACCCTTTATCAGGAATGGGGCTCCCTTGAGGGCAAGACGATACTCATACTTGGCGATATCGCCCACAGCCGCGTAGCACGGTCCAACCTGATCCTGCTTAATAAAATGGGCGCCAAGGTCCGTTTCTGCGGTCCGCGTACCCTGCTGCCGCCTTTTATCAAGGACTGGCCGGCTGAAGTATTCACGGACATAAATGAAGCCTGTAAAGGCGTCGATGCTGTTATGTGCCTTCGTCTGCAGCTTGAACGCCAGCAGGATGGATTGCTGCCTGACCTGCGTGAATATTCCAACTATTTCGGTCTCGGTCATAAGCAGATTGAACTGGCCAATCCCGATGTGAAAATTCTGCATCCCGGCCCCATGAACCGCGGTGTTGAAATCAACTCCGAACTGGCCGATTGCGAGTCCAGTCTCGTGCTTGATCAGGTGGCATCAGGTGTCGCTACCCGCATGGCCCTGCTTTATTTATACTTAACTCGAAAGAAATAGATGTCTCCGGCGGCTCTCTGAGACCAAAGAAATTTTTTGTAAAAATATTTCTCTGGACTCTTCAATAACTCTAGTAGGGCTTCGCCGCATTGAATATATAATTTCTGCGATTTATCTTTTAGGAGAACTGAACATGATCAGTCCCGAATTAGTAATCCGTAAGGCTGTCTGGAAAGGCGAAGAAGTTGATCTTCTTGTTGCTGAAGGTAAAATTTTAGATGTAATTCCCTCCTCAGACACCATGTATGAGGGAGCTGAGGTTGTTGCAGCCAAAGGGCTGATGCTTATGCCCTCTCTTACAGACGTGCACACCCATCTGCGTGAACCGGGCTTTGAATACAAGGAAGACATCGCATCCGGTCTTAAAGCTGCGGTACATGGCGGCTTTTCAAATATCATGTGCATGGCCAACACTGCCCCCATCAATGATAATGCCGTGGTCACCGATGAAATGCTCCGCAAAGCAAAAGCAGCTTTCCCGGAAGGAGGACCTAGACTTTTTCCCATCGGCGCGCTGACCAAAGGACTGGAAGGAGCAGAACTCACTCCCATGCACGAATTGGCTGAAGCCGGATGCGCCGCCTTTTCCAATGACGGTGTTCCGGTTAAAAACAGTGAGCTTTTCCGCCGGGCCATGGAATACGGTTCCGATACGGGTAAACCCATCATTGACCATTGTGAAGATCCTTATCTGGCACCCGCTGCCGGGGTAAACGAAGGTCGGATTTCATCCGTGCTGGGTCTCGCCGGACAGCCGGATGTAGCCGAAGCCACGCAGGTTGCCCGGGATCTGCTTATGGCCGAATATCTGGACATGCACATCCATCTGGCTCATATATCCTGCCGCAAGTCCGTGGACCTGATCGCATGGGCCAAGAGACGTGGGGTAAAAGTTACAGCCGAAACATGCCCACACTACCTGCTGCTCACAGAAGAAGCACTGCAGGACTACAGCTCCGACACTAAAGTCAATCCGCCACTGCGTACCAAAGATGATGTAAAAGCGCTTCTGGCCGGCATCAAAGACTCAACCATAGATATGTTCGCCACTGACCACGCGCCCCACGCTGCCCATGAAAAAGAAGTTGAATTCATGTATGCCCCCTGCGGCATTTCCGGGCTTGATTCGGCTTTGTCCCTAACATGGTCACTGGTTGCCGATGGTAAGATTGCTTTTGATGATTTCATCCGCATGTGGACTACCGCCCCCTGCCAAACCTTTAACCTGCCCCTGAACAGCTTTCAAAAAGGTGATCCGGCTGACTTTTTCCTCTTTGATCCCAATGAAGAGTGGGTACTGGATTCCTCAACCATGCATTCCAAGGGCAAAAACACTCCTTTCCGCGGACAAACCATGAAAGGACGGGTTATAAGCCATTTCCTTACCGGGAAAAAAATAGTATGACCTGTTTAACAGATTGTTAACAAGTCTGTTTAGAAAAGGGTAAAAACTAATAATTTTATATAGTTGACTTACATCTGTTGCCGATACGGCAGGATGTCTATTTTTGATAAGGAGAGATTAATGAGCGAACCTTTCAAGGACGCGGTGGGAATTTGTAAAACCATCATGCGTAACGGCTATGATGCTTACATTATTAATGAAAGACTTCAGAAACTTACCATCGACGACAAAGGCGAAGAAGTTGAACTGGATATTTCCACCGAGCTTGATTTCAAAAGACTGAGCAAGCTTTTTCCCAACGTCCAGCCATCCGGTCAAAATGACATAACCGCAGTGCTGAAAGAAGGTGGGAACACTTTATACTTCTATCCTGCTGAAACCAGCAATTCCGCGCATCCTGAAGAAAGCGTATCCCGTATGACTCCAAGGTTGCTCAAAGCTTTGGAGAAAAAACATCAGATCCCCATGTCTCTGGCCTGTCCCTACATTCCCAAGGCACAGGATCAGTATGAAGGATTTGCAGAGCTTTCCAGTGGTGAAGTCCGTTTGCTGGGCATCCCGGACCAGGCTCTAAAAAGTAATTATCTCATGGGTATCAGGGCGTTGCGTTTCGCAGCAAACTACAATCTGCCCATTGAAACAAATACCAAAATCGCAATCATCCGTTCCTGCAAACGTATTCTCGACTACGTTCCGGTTCCCGAAATCATGGATGAATGGCGCAAAGTTGAAGCGGAAAATATGTATGTTTTCGTTTCCCTGCTTTTTGAAACCATGCTCCTGCACGGCCTTATTCCCGAGCTGGCCGCTCTTTCACGCCTGACTCAGGTTAAAAACAGCAAAACAGGTGAAACCGAAGATGTATTTACCCATACTCTGGACGTAATGCGCCTTTACCCCGAAGAGCTTCCTTATGACTGGTTCGGCGTGGTAGCGTGCATGTTTCACGATGTGGGCAAACTTTATACCGCAGAAGAAGTGGACGGAAACTGGCAGTTCCTGCAGCATCACCGCGTTGGAGCAAAAGTAACCAGAAAAATCCTGACTCGCCTGAATTTCCCTCAGGAAGATGTGGACCTGATCTGCGATCTGGTACGCAATCATATGCGTTTCCACTTTATGCTCACTGACAAAGGTATCCGTAAATTCAAGGCTCTGGATGAATACCCCCGCCTGATCGAAATTGTTCGTGCGGACATTAAAGCACGCGATACCACTTACAAAGAATTCAACCACAACATGAAAATGCTTGAGCGTGCCGATATCCCCGAAGAAGCACTTGATCCTTTCCTCAATGGTAACGAGATCATGCAGCACACAGGACTCAAACCCGGCCCACGCGTTGGTATGATCCGCGAAACTCTGCTTAAAGCACAGATTTCCGGTGACGTTTGCAACATGGATGAAGCCATTGAGTATGTGATTGAGCAGGCAAATAGAGCATAAAGCTCCAGCTCTCAATAAATATAAGAAGCCTCTGGAATTTAACGTTCCAGAGGCTTTTTTATGATCTTTTTTACGGGCATTCCCCGTAAGTCATTTAGCTTATCTCTCGCAGAGATCCTTCTCCATATCATTCCGCAGATGACCCTGCCCGGTGGATTCGAGTACAGCCCGCCAGTAGTCGGACTTGATGTTAAGCTTTTTGCGCTTGGTAGTTACAAGATCCAGCGGCAGATGCACATAACGGGCCTGCAAACGGCTGACGACCATTCCGGTCTTTCCGGCCATAGCCGCATGCACGGCGTGCTGACCAAGGAAGCCGCAGTATACGCAGTCGTTGGCGTTGGCCGGGACTGAACGGATAATATAACTGGGATCAATAAATTTCAGGGTTATATCCTTGCCGCTGTCCTTGAAGTAATCCTTGATACGCCTGATGATAAGAGTACAGACATCACAGAGAACCGGATTGCCGGAAGCATCCTTTTCCCCGGTATATTCGCATTGTTCCTGACCGGCACCCTCTGCGCAGACGATTACTGCGTGCTGACGTTCTTCCAAGCGTTTTTCAAGGGAGCGCAGCAGCCCGTATTCGCCATCAAATTCAAAGGAATGTTCAGGGACAAGCACAAAATTTACATCCTTGAGCGCCAGTGTGGCCTGCGCGGCGATGAAACCGGACTCGCGACCCATAAGCTTTACCAGCCCTATCCCGTTAACAACACCTACGGATTCCACGTGAGCGGACTGAATTGCTTCAGTAGCTTTATCCACTGCGGTATCAAAGCCAAAAGATTTGGTTACGAAACTGATGTCATTATCAATTGTTTTGGGAACCCCGATAATGGAGATCCTAATCCTTCTTTTTTCCACTTCTTCAACAATTTTCTGGGCCGCACGCATGGTTCCGTCGCCTCCGATCATGAAGAGTACAGAGATATTCATGCGTTCAAGGGCGTCCACAACCTCTTCTGGGTCCTGCGGACCACGAGAGGAGCCGAGTATGGTTCCGCCGAACTGGTGGATATTGGCGACCTTTTCGGCTGTCAGCTCCACAACATCATGACCATACTTGGGTATGAAACCCTGTAATCCGAACCGTATCCCCAGCACAGACGGGACTTTGTACAAGTAATGAGCCTCGAGTACGATGGAACGGATAACGTCGTTCAGACCGGGACAGAGTCCGCCACAGGTTACTACAGCGCATTTAGTCTTTGAAGGATCGAAATATGTAAATGCCCGGGGGCCCGCCTTTTCAAATTCCTGATACACATTAGAATCAACGGAAGAATCCATTTCCTCTTCCGCAAGATTGACCAGAGTTCTTTCCTGATCCTCAATGAACACGCACCGTTTGAGCGGAGAAGGAATCTTCGCCTTGCCCAGCACCGGAATTTCAGTATTGATCTGCTGTGCTTTATCTGCCTTTGTAACCATTTCAAACCTCCCGCGGAATCCATTGGTTCCGTCAGTCGTAAATAGCAGTTATTTTAATTCGTCTTCAATAAGCGGTACCCAAAGAGCGGGACTGTCCGCCAGAACGGATTCACGTATAGGAAGCTCCATGGGATGAAGCATCAAATGTGCAGTGGTTCCGGCTTCTTCCCACCAGAGATAGAACCTGTCCTTAATGTACCTGCCGTAAAGGAGCATGGTCCCCTGCTGGCAAACAAGATCATAGAGACGAAATAACTTCTTACCAGCCTTGTATACACCTTTGCTGGGTGAAATCAATTTCCAGTCATCAGCTTCCGATTCAGTGATCTCCTTCCCGTCCAGTGTACTATAGTAACGCGTTTTGCGGTCAAGATCACGTACCCTGAGTAACTTTTGTGTCGCGGAATAGGAAACAATGAACATGGGCCTGCCCAGATGTTCGGTAATCTTCCAGCGATCAACTCCGGTAGAATAGACCAGACCGCCGTTTTGCTCATAAATCCATGCCGGTTGCAACTTCAATGCTTCGGACTTCTTCACAGTAGCCCTTTTCCGTAAATCCCAATAAACTTCACTGCCGTTATCGCGGGTCAGGCAGACCACATATCCGGCCATTCTGGCATTTACAAAAGGTCCTCCGGGAACTTCATCATGGCCCATGCTGACCTGATTTTTGGTTCCCTGCTTGATGATTCTACCCGAGGCCTCCACAGCCACCAGCACTCCTTGTCCCGGGGTGTAGCCAAGGTAAAGAGGAGTACCTTCAAGTATTGAAATTTCCTGCAGGGGGCCAGAAACAGGACCGCAGAGCAATGCATTAAAACTGTCGATAACTCCCAGCCATTCACCGGTTCGAGAGAGGGCCATCATCTTGACCGGGCCATGCTCAACAGGAAGTTCACCCGGAATCCGAAAGCACTGCTCAAGGTCGAAAACATATATCTCGCTGCCGGACCGGCCTGTGGCAGCGAGTTTCGGGCTGCCCGGCCCGTAACCTGTCTGCAAAGCACCACCGCCGCCGGGCAGACTAACTTTGCGGCACTGAAAACTGCTCCAGATGCGGACAGTGCCGTCATAAAGAGCTGCTGCAAGTCCCTCTTCATTGCCGGCATAAGAAGCAACTCCACCGGCAATAATCGGCAATGCTTTTTCTCTTTTAACTGAGATAAAAAGTTTATCTTCAAGTCCCATAAAAGGCGGATCATACAATTTTCTTGCGCTGACATATTTTTTATTCAGCAATTGGGAGACATAACTTTTCAGGGATTTTGACGTACCTTTCCGCAACTGGGAAGGCACATTTATGTATGCCTGCCCGACCCTTTCTTTAGCAGCGGCATTACTTTGGGCGGGTACGCCGGTCGTTAAAACCAAAAGAGCCAGAAAGATATACGCAGCTTTAAATTTTTTAAAACTCATTCCTCATTATTCCTTGATTTTACTGCTCTGCAAGGTGATGCGCTCAACTATGCTTCTATAGTATTCATCTTCTTCATCAATAGCTATTTTCTTACCGCGCATATTCTTAATGCGCTCGAAAAGCAGATTCACCTTCTGCATTTGGCTATAGCGTTCCTTTTCATCTTCCATATATTCAAGCAAATCAAGGGCGGAATGAATATCTTTTCTCAGCTGCATTTCAGGCGGCAGGTAGCCACCGTTTTTCAAGGCCTTGTATGCCATGCGCAGTTCAGGTGGAATCATGGAATCATCTTCCAGCTCAAGAGGCTTCCCCCTGCCGGGAAGATCCTTGAATTCACCTTTCCGTTCAGCTTCCTCAATTCTCGTTTCAGCTATGGCCGCAATAAAATTCATCAGAGCCCCGTATCGCGGAAGATTTCCCTTCTCCCGAACCATTTATCATTTTATTTACTTCGATATTTCAACTTCCGGAAACGTTAAGCCAAACCGAATAAAGATTTTACCTGCGTAAGGGTCAAAATCCGGTCTACCGGTTCTGTAACCGCAATGATCTTAACAGTGCGATTATCCTCTAGCAGAATCCGACGCAATTCAATAAGTGAAGCAAGACCGGAGCTATCCAGATAATTCAGCTCGGAAAGATCAACCCGGACTTCGCCGGATGTCTGCATAACAAAATTATGCATGTGTTCCCTGAGCTCAGGGGTTACAGTGAAATCAACTTCGCCAATAATTTTGATCAGGACATCCTTAACCGAGGATTCCATTTTCCAGACTGTGCCCATAAATATCTCCTTAATCGACCAGCATCACAGCCCGGTCTCAAGCCCTGTATATTTCGACTACGGTCGTATCATCATTAGGCGGGGTTTCTCCCCTCCATGCTGCGACGTCTTTCAGCAAAGATTCCCCGGCATGCGGAATTTCACTCCGTTTTAAAGATTCTTCCAAACGCTCTTCTCCGAAAAAATCCCCTTCGCCATTTCTTGCTTCATCTACTCCGTCAGTGACAATAATCAGGGATTGACCATTTCCGATGCTAATCTCGCCGGTCTCGAAGTCACAATCATCAAGGATCCCCACAGGAAGTCCGAAGGTTTTTCCGATAGGTTCAACCTTATCCCCAATGACCAGTAACGGCAGTGGATGCCCCGCCATGGCGTATTCGCATTTTCCACTTTCCGGAGTATAGCGCAGCAGTACCATTGTTGCGAAGACATCGCCGTTCATAAATTCAAATGCCCCGCCATTAATCGCTTTAAGCATGTGGCCCGGATTTCGTTCATTTAAAGCTTCCGCCCTGATTCTTGTCCAAAGAGCAGACATGATCAAGGCCGCAGGAAGTCCCTTGCCGGCAACATCCGCCACGTAAATGTACCAGCTTCCGTCGGGGTTAGGTATGAAATCGTACAAATCACCGCCCACAAAATGAGCCGGGACTGAACTGCCCCATATCAGATTGCCGTTATCCAGTTTAGGCTGTCGGGGATTAAATTGTTTCTGTATGCGGGAGGCTGCTTCAAGCTGAGTTTCAAATTTCTGCTGATTAAGACGCTGCAGCATCAACTCCGAGCGGACAAGCGCCACTCCCGCCAAATGACCGAAGCTTTCAAGCAGCTCCTCATCTTCACTGCCAAAACAATCTTTGTTCACGGAATTGAGGACCTGTACAACGCCCAGTAATTTATCCTGATGAACAATCGGGGTACAGAGAATACATCTGGTGACGAATCCGGTTTTGCTGTCCGCCTCTTTGGAAAAGCGGGGATCATTCTGAGCATCAGTAACATTCAATGGATGCTGATTCAGGGCAACCCAACCGGCTATTCCCTCGCCCATGGGCAGTTCAAAGCCTGTTTTCAAATTCTTCATTGCCTTCTCGCCCAGCACATCATTCATGGCCCATGCAAAATTAAGAACGTCCCTTTCCTTGTTATAGAGCATGATTGAGGAGGCTTCTGCACCGGTAACATCCTGTGCCAATCTCAAGAGTTGAGGCAGCAGATCCACCAACGACTCAATATTGGCCAGAACTTGATTAGCCTGAATCAATTTTTTTAATCTATTGGCTTGTGCGTTCAAAGCTCCTCCCCGGAACAAATCAGAATTATTTAAATACAATTAATAAAAAAACACCATTTTGCCATATTTTTAAACGGCTGAAACTATTCACTCCAGACGTTCACTTCCGGCTTAGGCCAGTCTCGCACAGCTTCGGCAAGCTCTTCCACAGATGCTGTGGCCGCTCCGACCTGTCCGACAACAATTCCCGCGGCATAATTAGCAAGGACTGCGGAAGTGAGAGGATCAAGTCCTGCGGCAAGGCCGAGTCCCAGACTCGCGATAACAGTATCCCCTGCCCCGGTCACATCAAAAACTTTACGCGCAAATGTGGGAACGTGCTTGACCACCTCGCGGGATTCAAAAAGAGCCATACCGTCTCCACCAAGGGTAATCAACAGATGTGTAGGTTCGATGCGGTCAAAAAGTCTACGGCCGGCTTCAAGCACATCTTCTCTCGTTTTAACATCCATATGAGCTCCCTCTCCTGCCTCTTTGGAATTGGGAGTAAGCATAGTTACAGCTTTATAACGGTCGTAATTTGCTGTCTTCGGATCGACAAGAATATGAGGCTTATGATGCTTTTCTTCGAGCAGATTCCAAAACCTTTCAAAGAAAGACTGCGAAAGAAGCCCCTTGCCGTAATCAGAAAGGATCACCACTTTGTAATCACAGATCTCGCGTTCAAGAAACGCAAACAACCGGTCCATAAGTGCATCATCGAAATCGACAGTTTTTTCCCGATCAACCCTGACCATCTGCTGATTATGAGCCATAACCCGTGTTTTTTTTGTTGTCGGGCGATCATCAGATTCATACAGGGAACAGGGAATACCGGAATCCTTGCACAGCTGTTCAAACACCTCACCTTCGCCGTCATTACCGACAAAACCTGTTAAGTGAGGCTCTCCGCCAAGAGCGGAAATATTGCGGGCCACATTGCCGGCTCCACCGAGCAGATACTTCTCTTCAGTCACCTGAACCACGGGCACCGGTGCTTCCGGGGAAATGCGCTCAACCGAGCCAATCACATAATGATCAAGCATCACATCTCCAATGATCAGCACTTTGCGGTCTTTGAGCTCCGGGAGAATGCTTAAAATTTTATTATCCATTCCATAAGTCCTTTTATACTGTCCTGCTTTTCAATAAAAGCACGGCTGAGAATCAGATTTTGTACAACTCTGATGATCTGTAAATAATCATGAACGAAGTTCAAGAATCGCCACCAGCCGCTCAAGCTCCTGCTCGTCCGCATAACTGATAGTCAGCTTCCCTTTATTCTTTGAGCCGCTGAATGCCACCTTGGTCTCAAGGGCAGACTCAAGGCGCTCTTTGATCAATTCTAGGTTCTCATCAATTTTCCTAGGCTCTTTCTTTTTAGCAGTAGATTTACGCTTGGGAGGAGCGTCACCTTCAGGAAGCTCACCATGTTCTTTAAAGTATGAAGCTGCACCTTCACATTGCCGGACGGATAGCCCACTGTTCATGAGTCTATCAAACAATTCATCACGGGCATCATCATCAGCCACCGCCATAAGCGCCCGACCATGGCCTGCGGAAATTTTACCTGCCCCAATAGCATTCTGAACAGGTTCGGAGAGGGTCAGCAGGCGCATGGAGTTTGAAAGCGCGGAACGGCTTTTTCCGACCTGACCGGCCAGTTGATCCTGACTTAAACCGAACTTACTGATCAATTCCTGGTAACCTTTGGCTTCTTCAATTGGATTGAGATCTTCACGCTGAAGGTTTTCAATCAAGGCGATGGCCATGCTTTCAAGATCGGTCATTTCCTTGACAAGAGCAGGAATTTCTTCCAACCCGGCAAGTTTAGATGCCCTCAAGCGCCGTTCACCGGCTACCAGCTCAAAGCGATTCTTACGTCCTGCAACAGGGCGCACCAATACAGGCTGAAGCACCCCCTTCGCCCGAATAGACTCTGACAAGTCTTTTAATGCTTCAGGAGAAAATTCCTTTCGCGGCTGATTAGGGTTGGCCACGATCATATCAATTCCTATCTGCCGGGCATCAATTGAAGCCTCCGGAGCTGTATTTTCATCAGCCCCCCTGCCTCCACCGAGAAGAGCATCAAGTCCTCTTCCTAAACCGCCAGTGACACCTGCCATGGACTTTCTCCTTATGTTTTCAGGTCCATAAATACAGACCGGACAATATTTCCTTTGACTTGATCAAAACCGTGATTAATGTATCCAGAACCCATCAATAACAATGACGTCGGAGGCTACATGTCTAAACACGATGATAATCTTACTGAACTTTTCGATAAAAACGGTAACGTGATCGGGGCCCTGCTCACTGCGGATCTTTGGTCCAAAGTAAAACCCCTTATCAAGGACCTGCTCCCCAAGGAAGAACCTCAAGAACGTCCTGAACCAGTCGGTGATTGGAACACTTTAAAAGACTACTGGGACTTTCCTTATCCTGTTGACACTGATGTCCATTGTGAACTCTGCGGCAGCAGAACAGAGGATTGGGAAAAAGATGATCCCCGTAAATTCAGATTAATGTCCTGCAACCTCGGCGGGCTGGTCTCATTTAAATGCGCTGAATGCAACGCGCGCATTGTAAAAAAACATTTTAAAGATGAGATAACCGTTGAGTGTACACCTTACATTGAAGAAAAAGACACCAACTATGAAGCCCGTTACTAGTTTTTTCTTCTAACTGACGCGACTCAAAGGCCGGCAGAAATGCCGGCCTTTTTTTATTTCTCATTTTAAATCGCATCATGCCTTTTGACTACTTCCTGAGCGAGACTGAGATAAGCCAGAGCCCCATTCGATTTAGCATCATAAGAGATAGCCGGTTTGCCGAAACTGGGAGCTTCAGAAAGCCGTACATTTCGCGGCACAATTGTCTCGAACAAACTGTCCGGAAAAGCTTTTCGAACTTCATTCTTTACCTGACGAGCCAGCCGGTTGCGCTTATCATACATGGTCAGAACGACACCGAGCACAGCAAGATCAGGGTTCAATCTTTTTTTGACCAGCTCGAAAGTCATCAAAAGCTGGGCCACCCCTTCAAGGGCATAATATTCGGTCTGGAGCGGAACCAATAATTCTTTAGCCGCGCAAAGAGCGTTTACCGTCAATAGACCGAGTGAAGGAGGACAGTCAAAAATAATATAATCGTATTCATCATCGACTGTCTCAACGAGATCCTTCAAATAATACTCACGTCCCATCTTATCAATTAGCTCTATCTCAGCCCCGACCAGATCCTGACTGGCCGGCATAAGAGAAAGATATGGGATGTCCGTTTGATATATTGCCTCGCGTGCTCTCTCCGGTTCAAAGAGAACAGAATATACATTTTCTCTAGAATCTCCAGGATAGAACCCAAGTCCACTCGAACCGTTTCCCTGCGGATCACAGTCAACAAGTAAGACTTTTTTTTCCATAACAGCAAGGGAAGCGGAAAGATTAATTGAGGTAGTGGTCTTACCTACCCCGCCCTTCTGGTTGGCTACTACAATTCTTTTTGCCACTTGAAACCACCTTTTTATCGAGATTTCAATTTTCATGTTTCACGTGAAACATCTCACCGAAGTTGAAACAAAACAACAGAGCCCAAGCTAGTCTGAAAAAAAGTTTAAATCAAGAAAAGCAAGAGCAAAAATGAGTAATGAGAATAACAATATCACACGATGATCAAGATAAATTTTAAAATTAATAAATAATTTCAGCTAACAATAAATTATGACAAAAAAAAGGCCGCTTAAAAGCGGCCTCCATAAAAACAAAAATAAATGTCGACTATACGTTGTAGTAACCTTTGTACCACTCTACGAACTTGGCGATACCTTCTTCTACGGTTGTTTCAGGCTTGAAATCAACATCGCGAACAAGATCATCCACATTTGCATAGGTGGAAGGAACATCGCCAGCCTGCAAAGGCATCATATTTTTTTCTGCCTTTTTACCGATGCAATCTTCCAACACTTCAATGTAGCGCATCAGCTCAGTAGGCTGATTGTTACCGATGTTGTAAAGACGGAAAGGCGCGGGGCTGGTTCCCGGATCGGGAGCATCGCCGGACCAATCTGCATTTGAAGTAGCAGTATTCTTCATAACTCTGACCACACCCTCTACGATGTCATCAATGAAAGTGAAGTCACGGAGCATCTTACCGTGGTTGAAAACATTGATCGGCTTATCTTCGTAGATAGCTTTGGTAAAAAGAAACAAAGCCATATCCGGTCTGCCCCACGGGCCGTAGACAGTAAAGAAACGAAGACCAGTAGTTGGGATGTTGAAAAGATGACTATAAGAATGAGCCATAAGTTCATTGGACTTTTTGGTTGCTGCATACATGCTGATCGGATGATCCACGTTGTCATGAATACTGAAAGGCATGTTGGTGTTTAAACCGTATACAGAACTGGAAGAGGCATAAACGAGATGCTCAACACCATTATGACGGCAACCCTCAAGAATATTCATGAAGCCGACAACGTTAGAATCAATGTAGGCCTGTGGGTTGATCAGGGAATAGCGAACACCGGCCTGAGCAGCGAGGTTCACCACATGAGTGAATTTTTCTTCTGCAAAAAGCTTTTCCATTGCCGGGCGGTCAGCCATGTCCATATAGGCAAAGGTAAATTTTTCGTTATCCTCAATCTGTTTAAGACGATTCTTCTTAACGTTTACATCATAGTAATCATTAAGAATATCAAGACCTACAACTTCATGCCCTTCAGAAAGAAGACGTTTGGAAAGGTGAAAGCCGATAAATCCGGCTGCTCCTGTAACTAGGACTTTCATTATTAATCACTCTCTTGGTCGTTTTTATTCATTGCCTCTCCCCTGCCGGAAAACGGCGCCAACATCTTTAATAAATCAAGAGGAAGAGGAATTATAGTAGAAGATTTTCCTTCAGCAGACATCTCTCTCAAGGTCTGCAAATATCTAAGCTGGAGTGCTTCAGGATGAGCGGAAATAATCTCCGCTGCCTCTGACAATTTGCCGGCAGCCTGAAATTCACCCTGAGCATTGATAACCTTGGCCCTCCGCTCACGCTCCGCTTCGGCCTGCTTAGCCATAGCTCGCTGCATTTCCTGCGGAAGATCAATGTATTTAAGCTCAACGGTACTAACTTTTATGCCCCAGGGATCAGTGTGCATATCAAGAATTTCTTGAATCTGGCTATTCACTTTTTCTCGCTGGGAAAGTATTTCGTCAAGTTCAACGCCTCCACATACGCTACGCAAGGTGGTTTGTGCAAGCTGAGAAGTGGCAAACATAAAATCCTCAACTTCCAAAATAGCCTTGATCGGATCAGTTACGCGGAAATATACTACGGCGTTAACCTTGATACTAACGTTATCACGAGTGATAACATCCTGATTAGGAACATCCAAAGTCATTATCCTAAGAGTAACCCGGGTCAAGCGATCCACGATAGGAATCAGGATTATCAGCCCGGGACCTTTGACATTTATCACTCTACCAAGTCTAAAAATCACACCTCGCTCATACTCGTTCAGCACTTTCAAAGCTGTGATCATAAAACCAACCACCAACACAATCACGGGAATAATAAAAGTCATCTGAACCTCCCAAAATTTGTACTTGATCAATTCTTTTTTACAATTATCAGGGTCAAACCACGAGCTTCAACAACTGAAATCATGGTTCCGGGAGTAAAAATAGTTTTGTCTTCAGTTTGGGCATTCCATATTTCCCCCCTTACCCGGACTTTCATGCGTTCTCCTTTTACCTCGAGTACTTGTCCTTCAAGTCCAGCCATGGTTTCAATACCAACACCTGATTTAGAAATCTGAGCTCTGGTAACAAGATAAATAATTATCACGATAAAAACCGAAAAAGTAAGGACAGTACCAAAAATTGTCGCAATTGGAATTCCCGGTGCTCCTTCCCTGAAAAGGACCAAAGACCCTACAAAAAGACTGATGACCGCACCCAGACTGAGCATCCCGTAACTGGTTATAAAAATTTCAAGAACAAACAAGATTAAACCCAGCAGAATCAAAAGCAATCCGGCAGCATTGGTGGGCAGAACGGACATGGCATAAAGTCCCGTTACGAGGCAAAAAGCTCCAATGACACCGGGCAGGACCACACCTGGATGTGAAAACTCGAAAAACAAACCCAGCATACCGCCCAAAAGGAGAAAATAAGCCACTTGCGGATCCAGAAGCCATGAAAGAACTCCATAGCTAAGTCCGGGATCAAAATTAGTTGATGTCACCTCATTCTTGGAAAACTTAACTTTAGTACCCTCAATTAGTACCCCCCTTGCGCCGAGCTGTTCCAAAAAATCTTCAACAGACACGGCCAGAAAATCTACGATATTAAGCGCGACTGCATCCTGAGCTTCAACACTGGCACCATCCGTTACCGATTTTATGTACCAGTTGATATTGCGGTTCCTTTTACGAGCAATTCCTTTAATAAGGCTGACCATGTCCCCGGTAACTTTTTTATTCATGGTCTTGGAAAGATCTTCGCCGGATGACGTAACCGGACTGGCGGCACCTATTGACGTTCCAGGAGCCATAGCAGCTACCTGCGCCGCTCCGGTAATAAATGTACCGGCTGAGGCTGCATGGGCCCCTTCTGGACCAACCCAGACGCATACCGGGATATTGCTGTTCATGATGATCTTTACCATTTCACGCATGGCAGAGACTGAACCACCCGGCGTATCGAGACTTATAAGCAAAAGGTCATGATCGTCATCATCAGCTTTCGCTAGCCCCTCTTCGAGCAGATAAACCTGCGCAGGGCTTATCCCACCTTGCAAATCAAGCAACAACACACTGATCTGCTTTGCATAAACCGACCCGGCAGAAAAGATCACGATTAAGACAGCGAATATGATCAACCTGAAAATTACACCTTTACGCTTTCTTGAATCATACATGGCGACTCCTGTGAACAAGGACAGATATTCTTCATAATGCCAAATCAGAGTGAATAAATAAACAAATGAAAAATAAAACCCCGCCTAAAGAAGCGGGGTAGAGATATTCTATATAAAAAAACTAGAAAAGAGGTAGTCGCAAAAGCGAAATGCACAGCAGCTGCTGCTCATCCGGGGGAAGGTTTTTAAGAAAATCAGGATCATGCAACATAAGAATCTGCACCCCGTTAATATGTACGGACGCAGAAGACGAAGGGGCGTCCGGAGCTATGATAGACCGGGCCTTATCTCCAAAAGAAGCAACAAATTTAACTCCGTAAGATTCAACACCTTTCCAGAATATATCTGATTTGTTTTCAATCTCACTGCCATTCCATGAAGTACATGGCCAGAATGAAATGGCTCCTTTCGGTAGTCCCATATAACCGATCAGGGACTGAAAGAGCTTGCGGCGCTCAGCATCTGCCTGACCTGATAAATCCTGTCCCATCTGGGCATAGGTCCAAAAAATCTGAACACGCGGGTTGATTCGCCCTGCCAAGGCGGACCACGGAGCCGGCCATGATTCAGGCACGGGAAAATTGACATTCGGCTTTACGGACTCTTTGCGTGTTGGCATACGCGAAGGTTTGGCCGGAGGTGTCCTATCGAAAGAAGGACGCTGTTTTCGGGACTCCGGTTGAACCTGTTGCGGCTGAGGAGGAGTCTTCGGAGTCGGGTGTCCTGACCGTGAAACCTGTGCGTGACCGGAAGGCTTCTGCCGAGGATTCTGAGCCTTAGCAGCGGAAGGACGGCGTACAGAATTTTCAAGCTCCTCAATTCCGGGCAGCGCATCCTTGAAAACATACTGCAATCCGTTCTGATACCACGGTCTGGTACTTTCCAGCACATTTAATTCTGCAGAAGGAGATCCCATATACGCCACGCTACTTCGGTTTTAGGGAGATCCGGCCATTCTTCTGACCGCCCTGCCCTGTTCAGAACATAGACAGAATTTGTGACTGACTCGAATCCTGCTCCGGGTTTATTAACGGGATTGGCAACAATCAAATCAAGATTCTTGCGCTCAAGCTTACCCTTGGCGGCCTGTTCGATATCAGAAGTTTCGGCTGCAAAACCTATCAACTGCTGATCATCCCTTTTCATGCCGCCGATAGTCTTTAGGATATCCGGATTAGTTGCAAATTCAACATTTAACGTATCATTGCCGGCTTTCTTAAACTTGCCCTCACCGTGTGGAATAGGCTTGAAATCGGCGACAGCTGCAGTAAAACACCCGCTGGTGCAAGTGGGCCACAAATCAATGGCTGCGTCATACATCTGCTGGGCAGAATCAACTTTGATCACATCAATGTCGGCAGGAAACCACCACTTAACTGGACCGGAAATAACAGTTACCTTAGCGCCGCGAAGCCATGCGGCCATGGCGATACAGGCACCCATCAGCCCGGAAGATGGATTGGACCAGAAGCGGACAGCGTCCCACTTTTCCCGGGTGGGTCCAAGAGTGATCAGCACATGCTTACCGCTCATATCATCAGGAGATACGGCACGTAACCCATGAGCATAAATGGATTCAATGGAAGAGAGACGACCGCGACCATGATCACCGCAAGCGACATCACCGCAATCAGGCCCGATGAATTCCACTCCCCTCTCAGCAAGTACACGGCAGTTATGCTGAGTCGCAGGTGCGTCCCACATTGCCGGATTCATTGCCGGGGCAACCAGCTTAGGGCCGCTGAAGGCCAGCGCCTGACAGGAAAGCATGTCATCCGCAAGTCCATGAGCCATACGAGCCAGCACAGAGGCAGTAGCCGGAGCGACAAGCATGGCATCCGCCGCCTGCCCCGGTTCAAGGTGCCCGAAAGTATCGTCCAAGGTTGGATACATTTTCTCCCAGACTTTAAAAGCACCAAGGGCCTCATAACTGAGGCCCTTGATAAATTCCTGTGCACCTGAAGTGAGGGTAACGCTGACTTCTATCCCGGACTTGCGGAACATGCGTAGCAGATCAAGAGATTTGTACGCTGCAATAGAACCACTGACGCCAAGATGAATGCGTTTTCCTAAAAAACAATCAAAATTGAGATGTTCATTCATTACTGTATGTTCTGTTCCTGAACCCCACCGGAAAGCGGTGCGGAATCGGACTTCATTTCAACGGCGTAGATTTCGACCTCAGTATTGTAGGACCCGTCAAAAATTCTCACTGTGCAGCTCTTGTAGGGCTTGGTGAAAGAAAGAGTTGAAACAGTGGAGGTGATGGATCTTTCCTTGGTCCAATTATCTTTTGCCATCTGGTTAACAAAAAAATCGATGAGGGACTGATTTTCAACACGTCCCTTGAGAACGATTTTTCCATACTTAAAAGATTGATCTTCCGCAACGTATGACTGATCGGGGACCCTGCTCAGTTCGTTTGGTACTGCAATATCATCAAATTCTGTATAAGGTACAAATTCTTCATAACTTTCAGTAGCTCCACCGGAAGCTGCTATAGCAGGCGCATCTGAAGATGTATTGGTGCCAGGCACACACCCGGCTAGACCTACGAAAATCATAGAGACAAGAATCATTTTCATGAAAATACGCATAATTAATCCTCCGATTTTAATGCCGACGCATATTGGAATTCAGGACAAAAAATAACATTCTTTATTTAAGAAGCGACGCATACCACCCCGGTATGCATCACTTCGGTTTCTTCTAGACTTTTTCTACAGCTATGAGCGTAAAAAATCAAATCTGTAGGCATACAAGATCAACTGCTCAAGCGCTTGATCTTGTCCATAAAATAATTTTCCATTTCACGGCGATCCTTGCGTAAACGGATCAATTCTGATTCCATAACCTCGAGCTTGTGCTTTAAGGCGTTATTTTCCTGAGCTAATTCCGTGGTCGCCTCTTCAAGCTCAACATCTTTCTGCTCCAAGGCATTGGCACGTTCGTCGTATTCCTCGGTCATAGATTTAATATCAAGCTGAGGCAAAGCCTTGATTTTTTTCTGGCTGCGGGCAAGAAGAACAAAAGCTTTTTTGAGCTTGTAAATATCTTCGCGCTGCTCTTCAATGATTGACTTCTGGTCGGCAATCACTTCAAGTGACTTGCTCATCTTGTCCATCATCTCGGCAAAAGCACCGCTGAGTTCAGCCTGAATATTCATGGCCGGCTGCGCGGAGACACCACGCTCGGACGGACTGATCTCGATAGTGCGGGGATATTCGGAACGGAGCTGCTGCTCAATTTCCGTGGTAACCATCCCTTCATTATATAATGTAACGATGCGCTTGAAAATTTCGACCGCGGATTCCGGGTACTTGGTTACCCGGCCCATTTTTTTACTTGAAAGAAAATCCTTGAATAACGAAGCATACCGTCTGGCTGTCGGAGCGGGAATCATCGTAATCTTGGATATTTCAGCTACTGATAACCATTTCATAAATTTAATCCGGATTTGGTGATCAACGTGACAATCAAACAATGTTGTTTGACCGGACAATCAAAGAGTAAACACAGTATTCATAGACATTAAAACTGTCTGCTGTAAAGATTCTTACCAGATTATCATCAATAATGAAAACCGAAAAAATGAACATAAACACAGAAGACTTTTTCCTTAAAAGCTACGATTTTGAACTACCTGAACAGCAGATAGCGCAATGCCCGGCGGTTATGCGCCACGGCTCTAAGCTTATGGTCCTTGACCAAAAGACAGGTGAAACCGAAATTAAAAACTTCACCGACATTGTGGACCTGCTCCCGGAAGGGGCTCTACTGGTAGCAAATAATTCAAAAGTTATTCCGGCCCGAATATTCGGCAAAAAATACACCGGCGGACGAGTGGAATTCCTTTTGCTGACCCCGCTGCCGCTTATCGAACCAGAAATTGTACCGCAAGGATTCAAAGCACTGGCCCGAGGACTGCTTAGGGCATCCAAAAGTCCCAAGCCCGGAGACGAAATTATTTTTGAATGCGGCCTGAGACTTACCGTATTGAACAAAGGTAAATTCGGTCTTTCAGAGGTTGAGCTCACATGGACCGGCGACCTGAAGAAAATATTCGAAGAATGCGGGAAAATTCCCTTGCCGCCCTACATCCGCCGCGCCGCTGATGAAACTGACAGTGAACGCTACCAGACATTATACGCCTGTGATGAAAAGGCCGGTTCCGTTGCCGCCCCCACTGCTGGTCTGCATTTTTCTGAAGAGATTAATGAAAAGCTGAGGAAAAAAAACATCCAGAGGGCAGAAGTAACTTTATATGTTGGCTATGGAACATTCAGTCCTGTGAGGGCTGAAGATATCCGTGATCATGAAATGCATAGCGAATACATAGAGATACCAAAAGAAACAGCAGCGGCGGTAATCAAGGCGAAAAAAGAAGGACGCCCGGTGATCGCAGTAGGAACCACCTCCGCCCGGACTTTGGAGGGATCTTTCCAGCAAACAGGTGAAATTTCGGAATTTAAAGGTGAAACCAGTATTTTCATATACCCCGGATTCGAATTTAAAGTGGTTGACCGCATGATCACCAATTTCCATTTGCCAGAATCATCCCTTGTCATTATGATTTCCGCTCTCGCCGGTAGGAAAAACGTCTTGAATGCTTACTCTAAAGCTGTAGAAAATGAATTCAGATTCTTCTCCTACGGTGACTCAATGTATATAAAATAATCTACAAATAACGCTTCAACGTAGATTTCATGGAAAAATTTGCACCTAAACGCAAATAATTATACCTTGTTTTCAACAGTCACATTTTTATGACGTAATGAATATAAGTTAATAAAGACTCTAATGGTCCCAGCCCGTTAAAATAACGGGCTTTTCTGTCACAGTAACAGGAGAATAGGATGTCACGAGTAGAATTTTTGGACGAACGGTGCAAGGGCTGCCTGCTCTGCACAACCGTCTGTCCAAAGGAAATCATAAGGCAATCCGACCGATTTAATCAGCACGGTTACAAAGTTGCTGAAGTCGCGGCTGAGGATATGGAAAAGTGTACCGGATGTACTTCATGTGCGCTTATCTGTCCGGATATCGCTATCCGGGTATACAGAACCAAAAAGGCCAAAGGAGAATAGTAGTATGGCTAAGAAAGGCGAAAAGCTCTTCATCAAAGGCAACGAGGCTATCTCCCGCGGCGCTATTGCAGCCGGACTTAAATGCTATTTCGGCTATCCCATCACTCCCCAGAATGACATTCCGGAATACATGTCCGCAGAACTGCCCAAAGTCGGCGGTGAATTCGTTCAGGCTGAAAGTGAAGTAGCTGCTGCAAATATGCTTATCGGCGCATCATCTGCCGGTGTACGCTGCATGACATCATCCTCCAGCCCCGGTGTATCCCTGAAGCAGGAAGCAATTTCATACCTCGCAGGAAGCCAGCTCCCCGCAGTTATCGTGAATATGACCCGCGGCGGACCGGGACTGGGCGATATCGGCCCCAGTCAGGGTGACTATTTTCAGTCCACCAAAGGCGGCGGACACGGTGACTACCGCACTCTCGTCCTAGCTCCCGGAACATGTCAGGAAGCATATGACCTCGTTATTGAAGCATTTGACCTTGCGTTCAAATACCGTAACCCGGTCATGATCCTCGGTGATGCCATCATCGGACAGATGAAAGAGCCTGTGAACACTTGGGTTCCTGAAACTAAGAACGACGATGATGCTGAGCAGTGGCGCATTGAAGGCGCTAAAGGACGTGAGCATCGCATCATCAAATCACTGTTCCTAAGCGAAGGTTCCCTTGCAGGTCATAACCAGGCCCTGCAGGCTAAATATGACGACATGGCCAAATACACGAAGCAGGAACTTTTCGAGACTGATGATGCTGAACTCATCGTAGTCGCATACGGTTCCATCGGACGTATCGTAAAAAGCACAGTGAGAAAACTGCGCGCACAGGGTCATAAAGTCGGCCTTTTCCGTCCGATCACCCTTTACCCCTTCCCTTCTAATGAGCTTAAAAAACTCGCCGAACAGGGTAAAAAATTCCTGACTATTGAACACAACCTCGGTCAGATGGTTGAAGACGTACGTCTTTCCATCCGCACCATTACCGACAGTGATTTCTTCGGCTTCATGCCCGGAAACCTGCCCACCCCCGACGACTTCGAGGAGCCGATCCTCAAAAGCCTTGGAGGGAAATAGATATGAGCGAACAAGAAATTCTCGCCTTTGACAAGGCTGACGCTATTGTAGACGTTCCCACTCACTACTGCCCCGGCTGTCAGCATGGTATAGCCCACAGACTCGCGGGTGAACTGCTCAGCGAAATGGGCCTGACCGAAAACACCCTTTTGGTCACTTCCATCGGCTGTTCCGTATTCCTCTACAACTACCTCAAGGTAGACAGTGTGGAAGCACCTCACGGTCGCGCCCCGGCAGTAGCCACTGGCGTAAAACGTGCCCGTAGTGACAAATTCGTCCTTTCTTATCAGGGTGATGGCGACCTCGCCTCCATCGGTATGGCTGAGATCATGCACTGCGCGAACCGCGGTGAAAAAGTTTCCATCATCTTCGTCAACAACACCGTTTACGGTATGACCGGCGGACAGATGGCACCCACTACCATGGAAGGCCAGAAAACCACCACATCACCTGCCGGACGTAATCCGGATAAGGAAGGAATGCCTATCAAGATGGCGGAAATCATCGCCTCTCTCGGTGGTACAGCATACGCAGCACGTGTAGCCTTGAACAATGTCAAGAACATACGCAAGGCCAAGAAAGCCATGAAAAAGGCTTTCGAGGTACAGCAGAAAGGACTCGGCTTCGGCTTTGTCGAGCTGCTCGCCACCTGCCCCACCAACTGGAGAATGACCCCAATTCAGGCGAATGAAAGGATTGAAAATGAAATGATCCCGTACTTCCCGCTTGGTGTTTATAAAGACGTAACCGAGGAGGACTAAGATGAGCAAATACCTCGACAGCATTATTGCCGGATTCGGCGGACAGGGCGTTATGCTCATCGGTAACCTGCTGGCCTACTCAGGAATGAATGCCGGACTCAATGTAACCTACATTCCGGTATACGGTCCTGAAATGCGCGGCGGAACCGCCAACTGCACAGTCGTCCTTTCAGACGATGAAATCGGTTCCCCGATCATCCGCAGCCCGCACAGCCTGATCATCATGAACCGTCCTTCTCTGGATAAGTTTCAGGACACACTCATTGATGACGGTATCCAGATCGTTAACTCATCACTTGTTGATGCCGATCTGGTGGATAATGACCGCATTAAATCATTCCTCGTGCCCTGTAACGATATCGCCGACAAAATCGGAAATACCCGCATGGCAAATATGGTTGCGCTCGGTGCTTTCATCAAGGCGACCGGAATCATGGACCTGCAGGCAGTCATCGACTCCCTCGAAAACGTGATCTCCGCTCATTACCATCACCTCATTCCCAAAAACGCGGAAGCCCTCCAAGCAGGCGCTGACGCGATTTAAGTCTGTACAAAAAAATGCCTCCTGTGATTTTCACAGGAGGCATTTTTTTCTCCACAGCGCTTTCTGCGGGACCAAAGAAATTTTTTGAAAAAAGTTTCTTTAGACTCTTCAAAAACTTTTAATAGGACTTCGTCCGCTACAATTTAAAGCCAACCGAACATAACATCCTGCCTTTAAATATTTCACCGTAATTTATCATTAATTTTAAGCGTTTTATTTCAAAAAAACGACCCAGACATTACGAAAGACCACAAACGTCTTCAGGAGCGGAATATGGAAGTATTTAAGCCTGAAAAGCTTTTTGGAATAATTGGACACCCCCTCGGACATACAATGAGTCCCCTGCTCCACAATTGGGGCTTTGCAGAGCACAAAATTCCAGCTGTCTACATGGCTTGGCCTACTGAACCGGAAAAGGTTGAAAGCTTCATGCAGACTTTCAGAAATCTGCCTATTTCCGGTGCCAGCGTGACAATTCCACACAAACTTTCTGTAATGGACTACATTGATCAACTGACGGAGCGCGCAAAATCGGTCGGAGCGGTAAATACACTCTATTGGAAGGGTGATAAAATCGTGGGCGACAACACCGATGCCGCCGGAGTATCCGAACCGCTACGCCCATACTCTGATCAGATAAAAAAAGCACTCCTGATCGGGGCAGGCGGAGCTGCTCGCGCAGCGATCACTGGCCTTAAAGAATTGGGTATCAAAGAAATATGCATCACCAATCGCACTAAATCAAAAGCAGATGATCTCGCCGCTGAATTCAATATCTCAACCCTTGATTGGGACGCTCGCGGTGATCAGCACTTCGATCTTATCGTGAATTCCACTGCACTGGGGATGTCTGGAAAATTTGAAGGGATCAACCCAATGATCATGGACAATCAGGACGCGAACACCATCGTCTTCGACTTGGTCTACAATCCGCTTGAAACGATTTTCATCAAAGAAGCGAAGGACAAGGGATGCACCGTAATCCATGGAATAGAAATGTTCGTCCATCAGGGTTTGGAACAGTTCAGGCTTTGGACCGGGATCAGGCTGGATGAGAAGAAGGCGCGGGAATTGTTGCTGGAAAATTTGTAGCGTTAGCGGAAAGTTAGCGCTTCGCTCGTAACACATGCGACTATAATATCCCGCAATATCACTGATGATATTGCGGGATATTATAGTAAATCAACATAAACAAGCTGGAAGCTAAGCTTATTTAAAATTTTACTTCTCCAGCCGCCTGAGGAAAAATTTATCCGATACAAACAGACTTCACATTTACAAATTCGCGAATTCCGTAAGTTGAAAGTTCACGGCCATACCCGGAATTCTTCACCCCTCCGAACGGAAGCGGCGGACGGCTGCTGACCCGTCCATTAACATAAACCAGCCCTGCTTCAATCCTACGCGCCAGACGCAGTCCTTTTTCCTCATCACGGGTCCAAACCGAACCGCCTAGTCCGAACAAGCTGTCATTGGCCATTTCCATAGCCTGATCTTCACTCTCTGCCCGGAAAACCAAGGCAACAGGACCGAATAATTCATCACGGCCCGCTTCGTTTTTAAAAGGCACGTCGGTGATTATTGTCGGTGGGTAAAATGCCCCTTCGCCTTCGGGGATTGCTCCGCCCATAACTATCTTTCCACCTGCATTGATACATTTATCAACCTGCGCTTGCAGATCATTGCGGAACTGATGTGAAGCAAGTGGTCCCATGACCGTATTTTCATCAAAAGGATCGCCAATGGATACGGAATTCATACATTCGCTAAGCTTGCTGACAAATTCATCATAAATATCAGTGTGTACGATAAATCTTTTCGCTGCGATGCAGGCCTGCCCGGCATTGGAACATCTTGATTCAGCACCTAGCGACGCAGCCTTATCCAGATCGGCATCCGCAAGAACTACAAAGGCATCGCTCCCCCCCAGTTCCATTACGGATTTTTTGAGCTGTGCCCCTGCTGCAGCAGCGACTTTACGCCCGGCTCCTTCACTCCCGGTCAGACAGACCCCGACGACGGAATCATGTTTCAAGACATGCTCAACCTGTCCTGCCCCTATAAGCAGAGAGCGGAATACATTTTCCGGAAAAATTGAATCGCGAAAGGCCTGCTCAAGGGCTAATGCGCACTGAGGGACGTTAGAAGCATGTTTTAAGAGCATTGTATTGCCTGCCATAAGTGTCGGCACGGCAATACGTAAAACCTGCCATATGGGATAATTCCACGGCATTACGGCTAAGACTGTTCCCATGGGGGCATAGTCCACCCAACATTTCATGCCGTCGACGGTTTTCGGCTCACTGGCCAGCATGGATGGCCCATTGTCAGCGTAGAAATCGCAGACAGTTGCGGACTTGAGTACCTCGGCCCGGCCGGACTTAAGTGGTTTACCCATCTCAGCAGCCATGAGCTCTGCAAAATGATCCGCGCGTTCGCGAAGCAGCACGGCAAAGCTTCTTAGGCAATCCGCCCGAAATTCCATGGAACTGTTTTTCCATGAAGTGAAAGCACAATTTACATCGGAAACGGCAGAAAAGATCTGCGCGGAAGTGAACTCATCAAAACTTTTTTCAACTCGCCCGGTCATGGGGTTGGTACTCTGGATAGCCATCTGAGCATTACCTTGTTTTTACGTGATTATTATGGAGTGAGCTATGATTCTGCTCACTGCGTGGAAAGGCTACTTACCAAGAATGTCCAAAAAGAAAAAGGCGACTGCCCTTAGACAACCGCCTTTATTTTAATTTTAATCCTAAAAAAATTACCGGACGTAAACCTTAATGCGATCACCCGGACGCAGGATAGATTTATGGTTCAGACTGTTCCACTTCATCAGGGAAGATACTTTAACTCCGAAACGACGGGCAATTTTCCAAAGATTATCACCGCGTCTGACACGGTATTTAACCATCTGCTGCTTGACATTTTCAGCCTTTGCAACAGAGCTCGCTGATCTACGGGCATTGTTGTCAGGAATATAAAGCTTCTGCCCGACCTTAAGTCTGGAAGAATAAAGTCCGTTTGCACGTTTGATGGTACGAACGCTGATTCTGTAACGACTGGCGATGTCCCAGAGTGTGTCTCCTCTGCGGACACGATAATTGGCACGGCTACGGGCGTTACGACGGGTTTTACTGTTTTTGGCAGTATAGATGGACTTGGAAGAGCCCTTGCCCGGAATCATGATGTGCTGGCCCGGTTTAATAAGGTTGGACCGATGGTTGTTTACTGACTTAAGTACTGCGACCGGTACACCGTAGCGGCGTGCGATGCGATACCAAGAATCGCCTCTGCGGATTTTGTAGCGTTTATATCCGGCAAATGGGCGTGAATTGGGAGATTCAAGATAATCTGCGGCATCAGCCATTACCCGCTCAGGAAGATAAGCGTTGATGACAGCATTAGGCGGGCTTACCTGCCTGCGGAAATGGGGATTGAGCTTGTGAAAAGCGCTCCATTTCATGCCGCATGCTTTGGCAAGAGCCAGCAGGTCGGTACCACCGGGCACTTTTACTGTATCAACCTGAATACCATTATCCCAATTGATATTGGTAAAATTTAATTCATCAAGGTTTTTGAATATCTTGGAAATAGCAATAAATTTGGGAACGTAATTCTTGGTTTCAGAACGAAGACGGGCTCTTCTGCTGAGTTTGTGATTATTTTTGGTCAGATCGAAAAAGTCTTTTGATCCGGTCTTTCTCAAAGCACGGCCTATTTTACCTTCACCGGCATTATAGGCAGCAAGAGCCAGATACCAGTCCCCAAACATATCATGAAGTACGTTAAGGTATTTAACCGCAGCTTTGGTTGATTTGTAAGGATCACGGCGTTCATCAACCCACCAGTCCACACGCAGTCCGAATTTGCGGCCTGTATAAGGCATAAACTGCCACATACCGGCTGCTCCGACACGGGAATATGCCCATGCATTGTATCCGCTCTCGGCGAAAGGAAGCATAGCCAGATCCTGTGGCATATTGTTCTCGCAGAGAACCTTGCGAACATAAGGCAGGAAAGGCTCGGAGCGTTTCAACCAGCGGTCAAAAGTCTTGCGGGCTTTATGCGTAAAAAAACCGAAGTACTGCTGAACCTCTTTGGAGTCATGCTCATCAAGGTCAAAGAGGATGCCATTGCTTGATTGCAGGACCATTTCTTCTTCTGGGGTCAGGTCTTCAGCCTGCTGCGGTGCAGCTTCAAGCTCAGGATCAAGGGGTTCTATTCCTGAATCGGCAACTTCACGTTCGACAGACGCTTCGTTTTCGAGCGCAGCCGAAGATTGTGTATCTTGCACGGGCTCATTGACAGGAGCTGTCTTTGCGGAACAACCTACAAAAAATGCAAAAAATGCAAAAAGAGCGATTAACCGAAGCGATTTCAGCATTTTCGACCCCTTGTCGCTGTGGACGTGAGTTTTTATGATTTTATCCATATTTTATCTAGAAAAATTATAAATCTTAATTGCTTAGACACCCAAAAAATGTTCAAGAGACTAAAAAAAAAACACTTTTTAAGTGCGAAATAATGAGTAGTTCAAACATATGTAGAGCTATACTAAACCGCGACTGTTTGCAATAGTAAAACGAAAGGTATAGGTTGCCGGGATCGTTAGAGAGCAAGGGTTTCAGGGCCGGAGAGCATTTCGGAACTGAGCTCAGGTTACAAGAAAATGAGAACCGTATTCACCATAACAAAGCTTATTTATTAACCAATCACCTCTTCATACACCTGCTCCATTTTGTACTGTTTTTTAACAGCGCATTATTAAAAAAAAATACGGTTTTTTTACAATATCCAAGAAAAAAGGCGAACTTGAATGAAAAATAAGAACACTGACAATGACAACACCATCATAGCCGGCCGTAAACCAGTTCAGGAGCTACTTTTAGACTCTCCGGAAAGGATTGACCTGCTTTATTTGCAAAAGGGACGTCAGGACAAAAATTTCGAGCGCACAATTCAGCGCTGCAAAAAAAACGGTATCAAATATAAAATTGCAGACAAGACCGAACTTGGACGCATCTTTTCCGGCAACCATCAGGGAATAATCGCCCGTGTGGCCGGATTATCCTTTGCTGATTATGATGAAATGCTGGAAAACCTCGCTTCATCACCGCTTCCGTTACTCGTAGTTCTCGATCAGGTACAGGACCCGGGAAATGTCGGAGTTCTTTCCCGTTCCCTTTATGCGCTCGGAGGGGCAGGAATTGTGACTGCTAAGCACGGCGGAGCATTCCTCGGCCCTGCAGCAGTAAAAGCAAGTGCCGGAGCATTGAACAAACTGCCTGTGGCGCGCGTGAGCAATATTTCTCAGGCGCTGGACAAGGCTATTGATATGGGCATCAATATCTACGGAGCCGGGCTGGACGTTGACTCCTCGTCCGCCTACACCGCTGAAATCGAAACCCCGGCTATACTAGTACTCGGTAATGAGGAAAAAGGTATTCGCTTCAACGTGGAGAAACGTTGCCAGAAGCTGATCCATATACCCTTTCGCCGAGAATTTGACTCACTGAATGTCGCTCAGGCCGGGGCTATGCTGATCAGCGAATTTGCAAGGCGGCTGGGTTAATTTTATTATCCGGCAGAATAAACAAAAGAAATCCCCCCTGAAGATATCGATATCTTCAGGGGGGATTTTAATGACTATCAGGGTAATTACTATTTGATATACGTAGGAAGATTGATAAAAATATTGCGTGTGAAATCAATCATTTTATCCATGATCCACGGAAATGCAAAAAGCAGGGCCAAAAACATAGACACAATTTTAGGCACAAAGGTAAGGGTCATTTCCTGAATCTGGGTTGCAGCCTGAATAACAGAGACAAAAATCCCCACAACCAGCCCCACCGCGAGCATAGGCAGTGCCAGAGTCAAAGCCAGCTCAATAGACTGCTTCGCAAACCCAATTACAAATTCCGGGGTCATCTTTAGCCTCCGGTGGCCTTGAGGGAAAAACTTTTAATACGCTTAACCCTGTTAGATTAAATAATATTCTAAATATCTTTTCCGTCCGAATCTTTATTCCGTCCCCTACAAATAACATAAATCTGCCTAAGGAGTGGATGAGTTTGGACGCACTGACCCAAGGTCAATGAAATGTGTTGACGATGGAGCCCGTGAGCAGCGACCAGCCGTCAACCATGATGAACAGTAAAATTTTAAACGGTAATGAAACCATTGCCGGGGGCAACATCATCATACCCATGGCCAAAAGGATACTCGCTATGACCATATCCAGAATAAGGAACGGCACATAAATCAGGAAACCGATTGTGAACCCGGTCTTAAGCTCACTGATTGTGTAAGCCGCGACAAGCAGCATGGTATTTACATCTTCTTTGGTTTCCGGACGTTTTTCTCCGGTGATGGAATAAAAGATGGAGAGGTCTTTTTCACGGGTTTGTTTGAATAAAAACGCCCTTACGGGAATTTCCGCCTTCTTAAGGGCTTCAGTAAAACCGATTTCTTCATTGAGGTAAGGCTGAAGAGCCGTATCATTGATGACCTTTCCCGTTGGCATCATGATGACTACGGTCATAAATATGGCCAATGAAGCCAGAATCTGGTTCGGAGGCATCTGCTGCGTTCCCATGGCCTGACGCAGGAAATGGAATACGATAATGATTCTGGTAAAGGAGGTCATCGTCAGCATAATGGACGGCGCCATTCCCAGAACGGTCAGCAGGAAAAGGATTTCCAGCAGTCTTGAAACCTGCTCCGGCTCGTCCTGCCCTGCAGCGAGGTTAAGAGTCAGAGTAGGTATGGTCTCCTGTGCAAAGGCTGCTGCCGGTATAACCAGCAAAAGGATTGCGCTAAGAGTCAGAAGTGCCGGAATGTTCTTTTGCAAGATACCCGGCAAAGTCGGAATCAGTTTGTGCATGTCCTTCATCCCCTGCATGGAGCAGTGTAATTTTATCGTGGGTAACGCCGATCACTAATTCCCGGTCGCGATACCTGATAACCGTAACATTTTGACGAGGTCCCAGCGGAAGGCGATCCACTATTTCCAACTCTCCCTTCCTGGCCCCGCAGAACGAACCGCCGAAGTTGAAACGGCGCATGAAATAGTAAGCCAGCAACAGCATTGCCAGAATGAAAAAAAGAGCCGCCGACATTTTAAGCACGGACCCCACTCCGGAGTCCGGAACCATGAGCGCGGTGGCGGTTGCGTTAGGCAAGATGCTTCACCCGTTCGATAGGGCTGATGATGTCCGTCAGCCTGATACCGAATTTTTCGTTGATGACAACGGCCTCACCACGTGCGACCAGCTTGCCGTTAACGTAAATTTCAAGCGGTTCCCCGGCCAGCTTGGTCAATTCCACAACAGAACCGGTTCCAAGCTGCAAAAGTTCATTGATCAGCATCTTGGCCCGACCAAGCTCAGCGGAAACATCCAGCGGGATATCAAGAATAAAATCGAGATCGCGCCTTGAGCCGTCATGACGGGGATTTTTTGCTTCGTTAGTCAGATCCTTGAATTCGGCATCACGAGTCTGGGTACGCAGAAATTCCTGTTCTTTCTCCTTACGGATGTCATCACCGGTATCCTCTGCCAGCGCGGCAGCCCACTCATCGGCAAGATCAGCGTCATCTCCGCCGCCACCTCCGGTATCAGCACCGATTCCGCCATCATCGCCCTGCTCTCCAAGGGCAGCAGCCCACTCATCAGCAAGTGCGTCATCGTCAGAACCGCCGGCATCATCCTGTTCTCCGAGTGCGGCAGCCCATTCATCGGCTAAAGCCGCGTCATTACCGTCACCGGGATCACCTCCCAGAGGATCACCGCCGTCGGAATCGTCAGTAAGGGCATCAGCCCATTCCTGCGCGAGTTTATCCTGATCAAGATCATCTGACATCATTTGCTGCCTACCTCCGGATTAAAATTGGTCATCCCTGAACAGTCTCGGTGACAATAATTCGACTCACCATAAAACAGTTAAGCAAAAACCGTGCTACTGGATAACCATATCCGTAAAATATACTTGTAAAACTTTGGAGCCGCCCAGAATCTGATTCAAGCGGTCCACAATTTCTTTCTTCAGGAGAATCTTACTTTCCATAGTGGAAAGATCCTGAAATGTCTTGCTGGAAAGCAACAGAATCAGGGTATCCTTGACCATGGGTTCCTTTTTGGAAAGCTCGGCCACAGCTTCTTCGCTGACAACTTCCACATCAATACCCAGCTTAAGGTACCTGCGCCCCAGCGGATCCGCAAGGTTGACCACAAAAGTAGGCAAGGTAACGGTAAAACCGTCACCGGGAAGTGTTCCGGGATCTTCACCCTCTGCAGCCTGTTCCTGCTGTTGCTGATCGTCAGCAGTATCTTCAGGCTGGGCGGCAAAAAATTTCTGGTACGCAAAAAAACCACCGCCACCAAGTGCGCCCAAAAGCAGGAGAAGAATTATCCACTTAAGTATCCCACCTTTCTTTTTTGGTGCCTCAGCACTATCGTCAGCCATGATAAATCCTTTTAAGCTATATATTTAGAGCACATAGACTATACTCTTATACTAATACCCGCCCATTGGCGGAGTTGTTTTAATCAAAATTTCAACACGTCTGTTCTGCGCGCGACCTTCCGGGGTTGTATTTTTGTACATGGGAAAAGTCGGCCCGCAGGCAGAAACAGTCAGCCTATCGTTTTTTATACCCTGCTCCACAAAATATGTCAGCACGGACATAGCCCTTTCACCGGAAAGTTGAAAATTGGACTGGCTCATGCCACCCACATTGTCAGTATACCCGGCGACATTCACATCAGCCGCACCAAGGTAATCAAGCACAGGAACAAACTGGTAAAGCAGGGTTTTCGCCCTCTCGTCAAGTTCCGACTTACCCAGAGGGAACAATAGCTTGTCCGTAAGCACAAGCGCAACCCCTTCCGGTTTGGCCAGCACTTTCAGATTTTCATCAAGCGTGGCCCTATCCATATCCGGAGGAAGTACATCATCCGGGAAAAGAAGGTCCTTGATGCGGTCCTGCTTTTCCAGCACTTCCCACGGCCTTTCCAGAAATTCGCTTACGAGCTTGACCTTGGCTGTTACCCGTCCGGAACCGCGTTTATCAAGAAAGCCAAGTTCCGCAGGCATGATAGTTACACGGGTAATAAAACTCTGGTCCATTGATGCCATACTTAGCAAGAGAACAAAAAAAGTCAAAAGCAGGGTCACCAGATCTGAAAAGGTGACCAGCCAAGCCCCGCCCGGATCCGGCGGCTTTTTAACTTTATCACGGCCCATGAATCACCCTCACTGCCTTTTGGGCGGGTTTTCGGCATCGTCAATCGGGAAGACAAAATCATCAAACTTAAATTGATCGTTTTCCTTTCGCGGTGGCTGGTATTCCTTGATTTCCTTGGAAACAGCTGCGCTACGTGTATCAAGAACCAGATCAACCCTGCGATTCATCTTGCGTCCTTCAGGGGTGGAGTTTGGATGTCGGGGCCTGAATTTTCCAAATGCCTCCATCTTAAGCATATCCGGATTCATGCCGTTACGAATCAGGTAGTTGTATACGGCAAGAGACCTGCTCAAAGAAAGTTTCCATGAGATATCCGGGATAAGGTCCCGGTCTTCTACCCGGTAATCTTCGCCCATTTCGTCGCGCAGGATCGAAGTATGCCCGGCCACCAGAACCGGATGTTTAACCTGCTTTAGCACCGGTAGAACCGTATCGAGAATCCGCGCTCCTTCAATTGAAATTCTGGTGCTGTCGGGAGTGAAAAGGACATCGGCACCGATTGAAAGAATCTGCACGAACCTGTTTGATTCAAAACGTAAATCATCTTCAGCAAATTCCCAGAGCAGCGGCTTGATGGCCTCGAGATTATCCTGCAGCTCCATGGGGCCGACCTGAACTGTTTTACGGGAATCGGTATCGGAAAGCACATCATAACCACGTGAACCAAAACCGAAAGTACCGATGATAGAACCGAGAACCACCAGTTTACGACGTTCGTCAACGACCGACATACTCACCAACAGGACAAAAAAGGTGAGCATCAGGGTCATCAGGTCACTGAAAGTGATCAGCCATAAAGGCTGCCCCTCAGCTTCTGGCGGCTTCTTCTTCCTACCCATTCATCCCCCGGTGACAGTTTGCAGTCGTAATTACTGTAATTCCAACGGCTAATCAGTGATCTTACGTATTTTAGGAGGCAGGAAGCTATTCAGCTTCTCCTCGATAATCTTGGGGTTTTCACCTTTCGAGATAGAGATAATTCCTTCCATAACCATTTCCCGGAGCAGAATTTCTTCCTTACTGCGGGTCTTGAGCTTTCCTGACATGGGAGTGAAAACAAGGTTCGCGAAAATTGCGCCGTAGAGAGTGGTCAACAGCGCAACAGCCATTGCCGGACCGATTGTACTGGGATCACTCATAGTCTGGAGCATCTGCACCAGACCGATAACAGTACCGATCATGCCCATAGCCGGAGCAAAGTCCGCAAAAACTTTCAGAATTTCAGCCCCTGTTTCATGCCTGTTCTCAAGATACTGAATCTCTGTTTCCAGAATATCCTGAATAACCTGAGGCTCAAGACCATCCACAGTCAGCTGCAACCCTTTGCGCAGGAAATCGTCTTCAATGGACTTCAAAGCCGGTTCGAGAGAAAGGATTCCTTCGCGGCGGGCACGGTTGGCGAAATCCATGAACTTGTCGATAATTTCCGACGGGGATTCAAGATTTGAAAAGAAGGTCTTTTTTATAATCCCGACTACCCCGAGGACATGACCCATGGGATAGTTTACCAGCGAGGCCCCGATGGTCCCCCCGATAACAATCAGAACTGACGGAACGGAAATAAAAATACCCAGCGGACTTCCGACCAGAATAGCCGCAAGAACAAGCCCGAACGAAAGCACTATCCCTATTACTGTACCCAGATCCATGAAATCCGCCTGTGGGTTGTTTAAATTTTAGTAACCCGGCCTTGTGCCGAAAATTTTTGTCCCGACCCTGATCATGGTGGAACCTTCCTCAATGGCTACCCGGAAGTCTCCGGTCATCCCCATTGAAAGCTCCGGCAGACTTATTCCGAATAACTTCTCCATACCTTCAGAAAGCATACGCAGCCTTGCAAAATAAGGTCTGGCTCCCTCCGGATCTCCGAAAAAAGGAGGTAAGCACATAAGTCCTGTCAACTTCAGATTGCCGTAACCCTGAACTTCTTCGATCAAAGCCGGAAGCGTTTCCTCGTTGACACCACACTTCTGTTCTTCACAAGCAGTATTGACCTGAATAAGTATATTCTGGACAACACCCAGTGTTTCAGCCTTTTTATTCAGCAGCCCGGCCAGTTTGGATGAGTCCACGCTGTGTACGGCGCTGAATCTACCGGAAACCTGCTTGGCCTTTTTGGACTGCAGTCCGCCGATAAAATGCCAATCTATATCCAACCCGGAAAGTTCCTCCTGCTTTGCAAGGGCTTCCTGTACATAGGATTCCCCGAAACAGCGATGTCCGGCGTTGTATAAAATCTCAATATCAGAGGCGGCATGAAGTTTTGAGACCGCCATAACGGTGACTTCTTCCGGTTTACGCCCGCACCGCAGGCAGGCCTCTGCTACTTCTTCCTTAACCTCTGATATATTTTCAATAAGTTCTTTTTCCCTGTTACTCATAATCAGACTGCCGTTTCATGCAGCGGCATACAGTAAAATTCGGTTGAATATACAAATTTCTTTAATAAAAAGAAAACAAAAGGACAAGATTTCACAGAATAGACTATTCACCCAGCCCCAAGGAGCGCAAAAATCCCACATCCTCGGTCCAGCCTTCACGTACCTTGACCCACAGCTCGAGCATAACTTTCATCTCCAGCATATCTTCCAACTCACGTCTAGCTTGAGTGCCTATTTTCTTAAGGTTTTGTCCACCCTTACCGATGATCATACCCTTGTGGTTCTTCTTGGTTGTATAAATAATCGCGCCGATATTTACCAGATTGCGGTCCGGCTCCTCGTTCCAAAATTCAATTTCAACCGCAGTGGAATAAGGAAGTTCCTGCTGCAGACTCATAAAAAGTTTTTCACGCACGGTTTCTGATGCCATGAAACGCATAGGCACGGTGGAAACCTGATCTTCGGGAAACATGGGCGGCCCTTCCGGCAGAGCTTCAACCACTTTTTCCAAAAGCACGTCGGCACCCTCACCTTTTAGGGCGGAAACGGGAATAAATTCAGCCTCCGGCCAAAGCTGCTGCGCTTTTTCCATTACCGGAAGAAGCATGGCCTTATCTTTGACTTTATCAACCTTGTTGACCGCGACAAAAATCTTTTTGTGTGACTGATTGACGGGTTTGGCCACCGGAGCGAGTTCCTGTTCCATGAGATGCGGCTTGGACGCATAGAGGGCAGCATCAAAAAGAACCACAATAGCGTCGGCATTGCCCAGAGCTTCCCATGCTGAATCCAGTAAAAAGCGGTTCATCTTGCCGCGCATACGGTGAATACCGGGAGTATCCAGAAAAACAACCTGCGAATTTTCATCACTCAGGATACCGCTGATGCGGTTTCGGGTGGTCTGGGGTTTAGGGGAAACAATTGCCACCTTCTGCCCCAGATAATGGTTCATGAGAGTGGATTTACCTGCATTGGGAGGGCCGATCAAAGCCACCCAACCGAATTTATATTCTTCTGACATAGTTATTACCTCGTTAAAATGTGCCTTAAAGGCCTCCGGCGTCTTCTCTGCTCTCAACACCAGCAAGACTGGAAGCAAATCTTCTCGCCTAACTGCTGCAAAGTCTCCGAGAGCGCCTTCTGTGGATTCAGAGGAGCAAGCCCCTTTAGAATTCCAAATTGGCTGTCGCTAAGTTTCATATCTGGTTTGCGGAAACATAATATGTCCCTTTCCGTCAAACCGCCGAAAGCAAAATACACGAAAATCGGTTACTAAGCCAACTTCAAAAAACACGTTCCTGAAACGGCCTGATTAAACGCTAAAAGACCTTTCCAATTAGCCCTTGGAAAGGTCTTTTAGATCGATCACTCAACTATAAAAAATTTAGACTTTATTTAGTTTCACGTGAAACCAGATAGTTATCAAAATTATCTACAAATAATCACGGCTAAGCCCTCACAAAAGGTTTTGGATTCTTGCATTATCCCTTAGACGAGAAGCTTTGCTTCAAATTTAACCTTCTTCTTCACCCTGAACATATCCGCAACCTTTTTCCGGGCAGGCAATATGCTCGCCTTTGGCGCGGGTAGTCTTCTTGACCAGAACAGGATGTCCGCACTTGGGGCAGGGACCATCAATAGGCGGATACCAGACAGCATAATCGCAATCCGGGTACTGGTCACAGGAATAAAAGAGCTTGCCGCGGCGGGAGCTTTTTTCCACCAACTCACCCTTACAGCCCTCGCGGGGACATTTAACCCCGGTGGAAAATGGCTTGGCGTGCTTGCAGTCAGGATAATTTGAACAAGCAATAAACCTACTGCCTGTGCGGGCATGCTTGATGATCAGGTCCCCGTCGTCACAGTCAGGACATTTACCGACTATCTGTGCTGAAGGAGTTTCCACAACTTTGATCTTACCCTCATCGTCACGCTCGAAATTCTTGATATTCCGGCAGTCCGGATATCCGGTACATCCGAGGAATTCACCCCGGCTTGAACGTTTGATCGCCATGGGACTACCGCATTTTTCACAGGTAACCCCGGTCTCTTCCGGCGGCTCTTCTTCAAGAACGACAATTTTACCTTTATCGTCACGAGTGAAGTTAACAATATTCTTACAGTCCGGATAGTTGGAGCAGCCGAGAAATTCACCGGTCCGTCCGAACTTGATAACCATGGGTGATCCGCATTTTTCGCAGGTAATCCCGGTATCCTCTCCGCCGCGCTTCATTTCCTTGGATGCGGTTTCAAGTGTGGGATAAAACCCGTCAGCGAATTTTTTCATCAGTGAGGTCCACTCAAGCTTCCCTTCGGCAACATCATCAAGCTGCTTTTCCATGGCGGCGGTGAACCCGACATCCATAAGTTCCTTGAAATGTTCGGAAAGCTGATTGCTGACCACAAATCCCAATTCAGTGGGAATAAATTTCTTTTCCTCCAGATTCACGTAGCCGCGATCCTGAATGGTGGAAATGATTGATGCGTATGTAGACGGCCTGCCGATGCCCTTTTCTTCCAGTTCGCGAACAAGGGAAGCCTCGGAATAACGAGCCGGAGGCTGAGTGAATTTCTGCTCACTGTCAATCTTTTCGACTTTGAGCACTTCACCCTTTTCCAGCTTGGGCAGCTCGATGAGCTTTTCGTCACCGGTCTTACCTGTTACGCGCATGAAACCGGGAAAGAGCAACCGTTCGCCCTTTGAACGCCAGATGGTATTGTTAGCCTGAATTGTTACTACTGTGTCCCAGAAACGGGCCTGAGCCATCTGCGAAGCGATAAACCTATTCCAGATAAGCTTGTAGACCTTGAACTGGTCAGCGGGAAGGAAAGATTTAACATCCTCAGGCATAATAGTCGCATCAACCGGGCGAATGGCTTCATGAGCATCCTGAGCCCCGCCCTTTGATTTAAAGACCCGCGGTTTGGGCGGATAAAATTCAGCACCGTACTTATCAAGAATCACTTCCTTGGCGGCATCACGCGCTTCATTGGCGATTCGCACGGAGTCGGTACGCATATAGGTGATCAGTGCGGTGGTTCCCTTGTCCCCGAGCTCAACCCCTTCGTAAAGACGCTGGGCAAGGGTCATGGTCCGCTTGGCGGAATAGCCGAGCCTGCGGTTGGCATCCTGCTGCAAAGTAGAAGTAATATAGGGAGGCAGGGGATTGCGCTTGCGTTCCTTCTCAGTGAGATCGGTAATCTCAAAAGACGCGCCCTTCACATTATTCTGGAGTGCTTCGGCTTCTTCAGCAGAACCTATCTCAGCTTTTTTGCCGTCAACTTTCCAGAGATCGGCCACAAAAGGAGGTGGGTTCTTACCTTCCATGTGCGCCTTGAAGAGCCAGTATTCCTCAGGGATAAAGGCCCGTCGGGCTTTTTCCCTTTCCACTACCAGCTTAAGCGCAACGGACTGGACACGACCTGCGGAAATTCCGCGTTTAACCTTTTTCCAGAGAATGGGAGAAATTTTGTAACCCACCAGACGATCAAGAATACGGCGGGCCTGCTGCGAGTCAAAAAGCTGCTCGTTAAGCTGCTGTGGATGTTCCAAAGCTTCTTTAACGGCCCGTGCGGTAATTTCGTTGAACTGGATACGACTGACGTTCTCGTTCACTTCCTTGATAATGGCCGCAACATGCCAGCCGATGGCCTCCCCTTCGCGGTCGGGGTCAGGTGCGAGGAAGACATGATCGGCTTTAGCCGCTGCCTTCTTCAGTTTGTTGACCACATCTTCCTTACCGGGAATGACCTGATACTGGGGCGTGAAATCACCATCTTCATCGACTCCAAGTTTGTTCTTGGGCAGATCGCGGACATGACCTACGGACGCAGCAACCTGATAGTTCCTGCCAAGAAACTTACTGATAGTCTTCACCTTTGCCGGGGACTCAACAACAATCAAATCTTTGCTCATAGTTTGCAGCCTATAACCATCAAGTTGACACTATGCAACTATAAAAAATCATTACGCGCAGCTTTATCACTGAACAGGATGCTATATCCATTCCCTAAAAATTATTTTTAACTCACCAAAAAATCAGGAAGAAACACACTTTTTCAAAAGGGATAATTTCTCATATAAAATTTTTATATCTTCACCATCACGGGCAGAGAGTTCCAGGTCTTTGGCCTTGACCGAAACTTCCGGCAACCCGAAAGTCCGTGCCGAACCGGCCACAGCATGGACACTTTTATAAAACTTTTCAAGATCACGGGCAGAACCTTTTTTTTCATACGCAGCCAGATACCCGTACAGCTCTTCAATACGGCCGCCGAGCGCAACAGCATATTTTTTATTAAGCTCAGCTATTTTATCTTCAAGTGTGCCCATATATACCTCCGGCGTCTCTATCAGCGGATTTTCCCAAATTTATTCAGCTTGGATTTACCGCTTGGATTTACCGCTTGGATCTCAAAAAAATACTAATAAAATGACGTATTATCTCGCTATCTGCGAAGCTTATCAAAAGTTTTGGAAATCCTTAAACTCTTTTTACAAAAAGGGTTTTAGGCCACCGGCAGACTCCCTTCATACATAAAAAAAGCCCGCGTAGTGCGGGCTTTTGTCATTTACCTTTTAGAACTGTTCATCAACATGACTCCTGCTGCTTGTATTACCAAGAACAGGATCAGGAAGTGGATGAACATGTCTTTCTGGATGGCACCCCAGATTATGTACATCGAGCCGCATCCCGCCAACAGCGGACAGAGGAAACGGCTGAAGGGTCCGAGGTCGGTGAAAGTTTTCATCACCCAGATATAAATGGAAATGTAAATTACGTACAGAAACGCGATGGGCAGCTCTGAAACATCCATAAACTGGCCCCACCAGCCGTGGAAGTTACCGTACCAGACCAGCAGCCAGAAACAGGACAGGAAATAACCGATGATCGCCGACCAGCTGGTACAGTTGGTAGACGGATTAACCTGCTTAAAAAGACTTGCCTTAGGTCCGAGATTACGTGACGCAATAGAGAACATGCCGCGTGCAGAGCCCATAATCAGGCCGTTAAGGGTGCCGAGGCAGGAGATGATAACGAACACGGTCAGCATAGTGCCGCCCACATTGCCGAAGATCATTTCAATAACGCGTACAGGAGCGGCATCGCCTTCAGCGAGAACCTGATCGTTGGTCAGCACGCCGGAAATACCCAGATAGTAAAGCATATAGATGCTCATAACCGCGATGGTACCGACAACCAGTGCACGGGGCAGGGTCTTTTTAGCATCTTTAAGTTCGGCGTTGATTACGGTGGCGATAATCCAGCCTTCGTAAGCAAAGGCCGTGGAAAGGGTCGCCACAGCCAAACCGCCGCCGCTGCCTGCAATTTCACTTGCAGTCTGCGTGAAATTCTGCATGGTCTGTCCGCTGGAAAGGCCGGCAAGACCGCCCACAACAGCCACAAGACCAAGGGGAATAAGCTTGATTACAGTGGAAGAAACCTGCCATTTACCGGCCAGAACCGGGGAGTAATAATTAAGCAGAAAAAATGCAGTCAGGTAAATGAAAGAAAGGGGCCACAGAAATTCCTTCATTCCAATGAGTCCAACTGTGTAGTTGGCGGAAACCCAGGCGAGAACCGCAACAAGGGTCGGATAATAAATAAAGGTCATGAACCAGCCGACCATATAGCCGGCCTTTTCACCGTAAGCTTCCTCGAAATAGTCTACCAGACCGTTAACCTTTTCAATGCGGGTCGCTATTTTCGAAAAAACATATGCGGTAACAACCATGATCGCGCCACCTATCAACCAAGCGAGCAGCGCGGTAGGCAGATTTCCGCCCGCGGCTTTTAATACGTTATCAGCCTTAAAGAAAACCCCGGATCCGATTACAATCCCCACAACCATTGCTGTCGCAGTCCAGAAACCGTATTTCTTCTGTAAATTCTCCATATCAACAATCACCCCGTTTACACTTCTTCCGTTCAACCTTCCCATCATAAAATAAGCAGTCCAGCATCTGAAAAATTAAAATCAGGGAAGCAACACATACGCGAAAAAACAATGATCATAAAATACAGCCATGCATTTACTGCTGGAGACATATAAAAACGAGGGCTGAAAATAATCATGATCAGGCACAACCAGATGTAATTGCGCGGATATCATGATTCTGTCCAGATTTTTTTCTCATTTCCATAAAAAAAGGGGGTTCATATTGCAAAAATTCAAAAAAATACAAATCTCTACACTGTTCCTTCTTTAACTTTTCTTCTTTTTGCCCTCCATTCCATAAATCCCATCAGAAGATCCCATTCAATTGGTATAATGAACAGGGTCAGAAAAGTAGCAGTACAAAGACCGGTTACAAATGTTGAAGCCATGGCGCCCCACACCAGAGAATAGGAAGGAATCCCTACCGCCATGGGCAGCAGGCCGAGAGTGGTTGTCAAAGTAGTTAAAAGGATAGGGCGCAGCCGAATGCGCACCGCCTCACGCATGGCGGCTTTACGGTTTATGCCGGACTTATAAATTTTATTCATAAAATCAAGCAGTACAAGAGAGTCATTAACTACAACCCCGGTAACCCCTACAGTGGCGATAAAGCTGTTCACAGTGAAGATAGTCTGGGAAAAAAAAGTCCCCAATATGACTCCGGTAAGGGAAAATACCACTGCTGAAAGAATTATCACAGGCTGAACGTATGACTGAAACTGGGTGGCCAGAATCAAGTAAATAATCAGAATCGCGGTCATAAAGGCGTAAACCAATGAAGTATACGACTTACGTGTGGATTCATATTCGCCTGAAAAATTAACTGTCGCGCCCGGATAATCAGCCTGAACGGATTCATAAAAATCACTGACCTTCTTAACTGCTACCGGTGATGACAGGCGGGACCCGGGTTTAATATTGGCCGTAATTGTCACCGCCCGCTGGCCCATATACCGGTTGAACTGCCCCGGCTCCATATACATGGAGACGTTACAGATATCGCCAATACGCACCGGGCTTTCATTATGCTCAAGCACTGGTACGGAAAGGGCATCCTCCGGGCTGTTCAGATACTGCGGATCTATCTTCAAACGCAGGTCTACATCCTCATCTGAAAGCCTGAATTTACCGACAAAGCGGCCATCCAGCACCGATCCTGATAATCCGGCAACCTGTTTAGGTGTCAGGCCGTATTCAGCTATCCGTTCATTGATAGGATTAAACCTGAAAATACGGTTGGGCGTACCGTCGTCGGTAGCCAGATTCACCAGATTCGGACTCAGAGCATCATTTTCCTTGAGAAACTTTAATATTGCCGCAGCGAGTCCCTTAACGGAAGTATGGTCCGCGCCAAGAACTCTGATATTTATATCCTTACCTGACGGCGGGCCGTCCTTCTCCGGTCGAATACGGTAAGTCCAGCCCGGTTCCTTAAATTTATCCAGTTTCCTGCGCATATATTCAAGATGCGCCCCCGGATCATTCTCAGGCGCATCGGCAAAAACCTGCTTATCCTTAGTCGGCATTTCTACTACGATATTTCCGAGGTTGGAGCCGTAGACAACTTCATAATCTTCATTCAAATAGAATCCGGCAAAAGCAGAAGCTGATTTAGCTATGCCCGGTCCCATTTTTTCCACAAAAACAGAAATACGCTTGAGTTTATCCGAAGTAAGCTCAATAGGCGTGGCGACCGGACCTTCCAGCTCGATATAGTAAAGAGAGTAGTCATCAGGGTAAAATTTAATTTTGATAAGCGGAAGCTTCCCGGAAACCGAGACCCCGAGGATAATGATAGAAACGACAAATAATCCGAAAACCGCTGCCAATGAAACAAATCTGAACCGGATTGCAACGGAAAGAAGCTTATCTGTCCATCTGCGCAGTGGGATCATGAAGCCCCGTTCGCGGGTATGTTTCTCACTGTTTTTCATCAGCTTATCAGCACCGGGCCAATCCAGAAAATGCGGGGGCAGAATAAGAAGGCATTCGACCAGTGAAGCAACAAGGGCAAAAGTAACCGCCTTCGGAACCTGAGCAAAAAATTCTCCGGTGGAGCCGGTCATCAGCAGCATAGGCAGGAAAGCGGCTACTGTAGTAGCCGTTGCCGAAATAACAGGAAGGAAGACTTCTGATGTGCCATCCACAACCGCGTCCTTAAGTGGCTTGCCTTCCTGAATATGACGAAAAACATTTTCAACCACTACGATGGCATCATCCACAATAATTCCGCTGACCAGAACAAAAGAAAAAAGCGTAATCTGATTAAGCGAATTCCCGGTCAGTTTCATGATGATCATGGTCACCAGAAAAGCAAAAGGCACCCCTACAGTAGTAAGCGCGGCATTCCTGAAACCCATGAACAAATAGATAATCACAAAGACAAGAACGATACCTACCAGCAGATTCATGCCCAGAGTCTTAATCGCATCTTCAATATGCACCCGCTGATCGCTGGTCAGGACAACTTCAACACCCTCCTTTTCAAGTAAATCTTTATATGAATCAGTTACCTTAACGACATCTTCAGCGATGTTAACCGCATTACCATCCAAAGATTTAACAATCTTCAGTGTCACTGCATTACGGCCATTTACAGAGGTGATCACCTGCGGATCACGGTAGGAAACAAAGGCGCTGCTAAGCACATCTCCGACGGTAACAAATGATCCGTCACCGTCCATACGCACGATGGTATCGGCAATTTCTTCACGGGTACGGAATCTTTCATCCACAACAATCACAAACTCACCGTCCACTGATGAGAAATCACCTGCAGGGATCGATATGTTTGCATCATCCAGAGCACGAGCCACATCATCAAAAGTAAGTTTGAAACGTACCAGTTTGCGGGGATCAAGGTTTACGTGGAATTCGCGGGTATATTCCCCTTCCACCTCAACCTCGTTAACCCCCGGAATCTTCCTTAGGGGCACTTTCATCTCGTCAGCCATCATTGACAGAGCACGGTTGGCGCGGTCTCCCACAAGGCAGACCCTGATTACCGGAAGCCATTCACTTACATTTATTTCCGTAAAAACAGGCGGGTCCATTTCACGTGGTAAATCATTCTGGATTGAAAGAACCCGGAAACGAAGTTCATCGTACCCTTTGGCATAGTCGGTATCATCAAGAAATTTAACCATGATGCTGGACCGTTCGCGAAAGGACCTTGAACGGATATATTCAACATTTTCAAGATCATCCAGCGCATCTTCAATCTTTTTGGTCACCAATGCTTCCACATCGGACGGTGAAGCTCCCGGCAGAAACCCGGAGATTACAACCTTTCCCATATGAACGTTAGGATAACGCTCAACAGGAAGATCGACCATGCTGAATACTCCAACAATCATCAACAGGATGAAAATGATATTGATGAAAACCGTCTGTTTAAGGGTAAAATGTAATAATTTTTTCATTCTTTTAATGCCTCCGGAGGCCCTTAAATGACCAGAGAATACTTTTGGAAAATGTTCCTCTGGCCTCTACTACAGCTTTTAATCAAGCTTCGCTGCTGGTGAATATAAATCTGTTTAGGGCTTGGTAAGAAATTCTTCCCCGGCTTTAACAGCCCGTGAAGAGACGCGAACTTTTCCATCCGCAGTATCGCCAAGCACAAGTACTTTTACGCGCACTCCGTCTGGACGGACTAAAAAAGTATCGTCGTAGGCTTTGAGCAATGCTGACTTAGGAATAACAATTGCCCCGCCCGGATCAGGCATTTTAATTTCCAACTCAGCACGCAAACCTCCCCGAAATCCAAATTTGCCCTTTCTGATTTCCAAATCCACTTCCACCTTGCGTGTATCTGGATCAAAATCAGGGGAAATACGTTCAAGTTCGGCTGGAACTTCAAGGGATATATCCGGAAGATTAAGCTTTATATTCTTTGAGTTGCGGATCTTTTTAAGCTCGGGAATTGTCAGTGCATAAGGAACCAGAAGTGTTTTAAAATTGCCAAGTTCTGCGACCTTTTCACCTTTGTTGACCCATTCACCCGGCTCAATATAACGCTTAATGACACGCCAGCCACCCGGTCCGCGCAGGGTATAGCGCCGCAGATGCTCACGGTCTACGTTCAGCTTGAGCTGTGTAGAGCGCAGCAAAGCTTCCGCAGATTCAAAATTACGAATGTGAAGGTCCAGTTCAGATTGGGAGGCGGTATTCTGTTTAACCAGTTTGGTATACCGTTTGGCTTCCTTGTCATAATAAGTCAGATCTGAACGCAACCGTTTTAAATCAGCTTGCAACTGGGCAATTTCAAGCTTGATGAATGTGGGGTCCAGCTCGGCAAACTTTCCACTATCTACGATTGTATCGCCCACATCGGCATACACCTTTGTACAGACAGCAGATTCTTCACTGACCAGAGTCATGGTCACCCTTGGCCGGGTGAATCCTGTCAGCATGATAATTCTTGAAGCCTGCTCAGCTTTAAAAACAGCGGCGGAAGAAGCATGGGCATTCGCCGATAAAAAAATAAGACTGACTACATGCAACATAAGCAGAAGGATGAACTTCAGCACAATCGGTCTGCTTTGTATCTTCATTATTTACCCCTTATATAAATTTTCTTTTAAAACGGATAACAATGCCGCTTTAACGACAAAAGAAGCACCAGTCATCATGCATTGGTTTTTCATTTCATAACGATCTTATCTATAGACAAAATAAAAAAACGACCATGCATTTTTTATCAAATGCAGATGGCCGTTTTTTAACTAATTTTATCAGTCTGTTAATTATAGATATAAACTAATCTGCACTACTTTCCAGTATCTCAAGAATATCATCTAGTTTATCAAAGAAAACATCGATCAGTTGCGGGTCAAAATGAGTACCGCGACCTTCTTTCATAATTTCGAGCGATTTTTCTACACTGAAAGGTTCTTTGTAAGGACGTCTGCTGGTCAAGGCATCGAAAACATCGGCAATAGCGCAAATTCTACCGGGAAACGGTATCTTTTCTCCTGAGAGGCCACTGGGATATCCTGAGCCATTCCATTTTTCATGATGGCTCAAGGCTATTACAGCACCCATGTTGATATAGTCGGAGCTGCCCATGGAAAGTATTTTTCCGCCGATAATGGGGTGGCTTTTCATGATGTCCCATTCTTCCAAATCCAATTTACCGGGCTTAAGCAGAATACTATCCGGAATTCCTATTTTGCCGATATCATGCATGGGGCTGCTGGTATGAATCAACTGGACTGTTTTCTTATCCAGACCAATTTCCGCAGCAATAATTCTGCTGTATTCGGCCATTCTGATCAGATGGTCGGCTGTATCTTCATCCTTGTATTCAGCAGCGGCACAAAGATGGTGAATGGTCTCTACATGAGCTTCATCAAGCTTAGCCAGAGCTTCGCGCAACTCCGCAGTGCGGTTTTCCACCATCGCATGAAGGTCGGACTGAAAAGATTTGATTTCATCCTGCTGGCTTTTCTGCTTGAGCATGGATTCGGTGCGTATTCTAAGCTCCACAAGATCGATGGGCTTGGTGATAAAATCATTCGCGCCTACAGAAACAGCTTTAAGCCGGTCATCCTTCTGAGAAAGGGTTGTGACCATAATCACCGGGATATCTTGCGTTTCTTCATTTTCGCGAATTTTTGCGACAAACTCAAATCCATTCATCACCGGCATCATCACATCACTCAGGACCAGATCGAAAGTACGGTCCAGCTTCTCAAGAGCCACCACCGCGTTCTCTGAACTTACCACCTCGTACCCAAGCTTAGTAAGAATGCCTTCCAGCAGAACAATATTGTGCGGTTCATCATCAACAACCAGTATTTTTCGTCTGCGTTCCATTAATAACCATCCCGTTTATCAAATCGTTCCCGGGGAATCGTAATAATTATTCTTGTTTCATTAAGTTCATCGAAAGTACGCATTTCAATTTCATAATGCATTGCTTCAGTCATCAGCTTTGCCGAATATGTTCCCAAGCCGGTCCCGTTATCTTTCCCTTGAGTGACATATTTATGGAAAAACCTATCCCGGATCGGAAGCGGAACAACGCCTTTATTGCACACAGAGATGGTAATATCATCCCCCTGCTCAAATGCGATAATTATATCTTCACCAAAAGGAGATGCCTCAATTGCGTTGGTAAGCAGCCCTGACAGAAGAGAATAAATCAGCTTCTCCTCTCCCCATACCAGCAATTTTTCAGCATAATCGCTCTCTCCATCAACTAAGACCTTAACATCAACCTTACTGGCGGAAATTTGAGACCCACTGTTTGCAACAACCTGACGCGCCACACCGAGCGCATCAATCCGCAGGGGAAAATATTCGTATCTTCCGGTTTCCATCTTGAACATATCCAACGACATATCGATCATAGTGAGCATTTTCTTACCCGAATTTTCGATTGTCTTGAGTAGTTCCCTCTGGTTATCTGTAAGGTTGTCATCCATTTGCAGCAACCCCGGAAAACCTATGATTCCGTTCAGGGGAGTTTTTAAATCATGGCGCATTATCAAGTCTACATCAGATTTGAGCTGTTCAAGCTCCTTTTTGTCGCTGATTTCTTCTTTAACACCCACATAGCTGACAATTTCTCCAACGGAATTGTAGACAGGTGAAATTGATGCTGCCTCCCAATAAAAAGTTCCATCTTTCTTCTTATTTAGAATCTCGCCGCGCCATGTTTCGCCGGTGCTGATAGTCTCCCACATATCCTCGTAAAACTTGTCATCATGTTCTCCGGACTTGAGAATCCTGGAATTCTGACCTAGGACTTCTTCATTGGAATAACCGCTTTCTTTGCAAAAATAAGGGTTCACGTAATTAATATCACCCTTGGTGTCGGTAATAACAACAGAAACAGGTGCGTTTTCTATGGCCCGGCTTAGAATTTTAAGTTTTTCTTCATGGGCTTTCCTTTCGGTTATATCATAAACCACGCCTTCGTAGACATTCTCCTCCAGCCCGTAATCATAGGCCAGATAGACGTAAACAACCATAAACCGTTCCTGACCGTCCGGAGTGGTAAACTGAATTTCATATTCAGTTGATTCAACTTTACCGGCAATAACCGACGCAATTTTTTCCGTGGCAAGAGCCAATGAATCAGGACTGAAATTAAAAAGTTCCGTCCACTTACGTCCTATACCTTCCTCGGGAGATCCGAACCCAAGATAGGAAAAACCTTCACTTAAACGGATAAATTTACCATCAATTGTATGGGAAAAAAATACGAACTGGCGACTAAGCTTATTCGTCACATGTTCAAAACGATTTTTACTTTCACGAAGCTTGTGCTCTATTTGTTTACGCTCGGTAATATCATGTATCGTACCGTATGAGCTGAGCGGTTTACCGTCTTCGTCATATATGAATTTACCCTGCTTGGAAATATATCGCACCTCACCGTCAGGTCTTACAATACGGTGATCAAGAGCAAACAGCTCCCCTGTTTCCATAGCTTTTTTAAAGGTATCCTGAACATCGTTTCTATCCTGCGGGTGAACTAAAACATAAAATTTATCGAGTGTAGGTTTAAAAGTATCCTCCATGACCCCGAAAATACGGTAAACCTCTTCAGACCAGAATAAGCGGTTATTTGAAATATCCAGCGACCAGTTACCGAGATGCGCAATGGACTGAGCTTCGCTTAGTTTGGACCTGACCATTTCAATCTCGGATCTCTTAGTGATAACTTTGTATATTGAAAAAGAAATACTTATAACCAGAAGCAGCATTACCATGTGCAGTAATGGCGATTCAGGGGGAACAACATCCCATCCATTTTCTGGTATGGCTGCTATCTGCCATTTACCGGAGGAAAGTACTACCTCCATGATCACAGCCTCTTTATCCGGATCAAATAAATCTTCATTACCGTAGATGACAGAACTTTCAGCATCCTGACCGTCAAATCCACGCACGGAAATCTCTAAATCGGAAACTTCATTCAGTCCGGCATGTTCAAGCATGAGGTTAGCATCGAAAGTGGCGGAAACCATACCCCAGAAATATTCACTGGAGCGGATAAATACAGGAGCCTCTCCTACAAGTCCCGTTCCCCCTTCAGCAAGATCAACAGGTCCTGTTAAAATCATTTTTCCCGTACTGGAAATGTTTTTAATATCTTGCCACCGGCTCTCGCTTAATCTGTAATCCTGACCGATCAAGCCATTATAACCCACGGTAGGATAGACATATTTGACAACATAATCCGGAGCGGCGCTGACAATCCTGATCAAATCAGATTTGAACATCATCCCTTGGGAATACTGATCAAAATCCATTTTACTCAGATTGGGCTGATACGATATATAGTCAGCAAGACCCTGAACTAGAAGAAGGTTGCCGTTCAGCTCCTTTTCGATACGCGCACGTAAGGCAGATGTCTCATGATACACATTTAAAAGGAGATCATTCCTATGTCTTTGATAAAGCTGATACTGAACAAAAATATCCAGCAGCACAAAGATAGAAACCGTAACTAGGATGTATTTAATTATACTGTATTTTGTACTACGCATGATTGAACATCAAAAAAAATCGCTTTATTTATCACATTTACCGGAAAGAGGGCAACTTCGCAGAACTAAAAAACCTAAAATACCGGAAACAATTGAAGCTGCGAGAATACTGAATTTAGCATCAATTATGAATTGGGAAGAAGCATCCCAGGCAAGCGTGGTAATAAAAATAGACATGGTAAAGCCTATGCCTGCCAAAAGAGACGCCCCAAAAAAATGACCTGGAACAAGTGTCTTAGGCATTTCTGCAAGACCTGTTTTCACAACAATCCAACTAGCAGTGCAGATGCCTACAACTTTTCCTACAATCAAGCCGAAAAAAATGCCGAGGCTTACCGGATGAAAAATATCAAGCCCTCCGCCTTCAGCGTTAAAATTTATCCCCGCATTGGCAAAGGCAAAAATGGGCATAATACCAAAGGCAACATAGTAATGCAGATTATGTTCAATCCTTTTCAGTGGAGGACTGGCCATAAGTACATCCCGGCTCATATTACCAAGTGCTGAAATCATCTGCTTATTTGAAAGGGTTATCCTGTTGTTATCCCCTCCCATTTCATATTCCATGAGATGGTTACGCATGGGCACCAGAAAATCTGTACAGCAGATCCTTGTCGAAGCAGGAATGGTCATAGCCGCCAACACTCCCGCTACAGTGGCATGTACACCGCTTTTCAGGAATGCCAGCCACATCAGGCAACCGAAAAAAAGATATGGCAGGGGATGCCGCACGCCGAGCCTGTTCAAAATGATCATACAAATGAAAAAAAGGATTCCCAGACCTATTATCCAGAGAGAGACGCCTGAAGAATAAAACACTGCAATAACCAGAATCGCACCGATATCGTCGACAATGGCCACGGCAGTTAGGAAGACTTTAAGACTGAGCGGCACCCTATCCCCGAGCATGGAAAGTATACCAAGCGAAAAGGCAATATCCGTGGCCATGGGTATTCCCCAGCCGTCTACAGAGCTAGTTCCAATATTGAAAAAGTAATAAACCAAGGCAGGTACGACCATTCCGCCAACGGCCGCAAAAATAGGTAAAGAAGCCTGTCTGAAAGAATTCAGTTCTCCAACAAGAATTTCGCTTTTGATTTCAAGACCGACCAGGAAAAAGAAAATAGCCATCAACCCGTCATTAATCCAGAGAATGACCGGTTTGGAAAGAATAAACTCGCCTGCTCCAACGGTTAAGGGAACGTTTTTAAACGATTCATAGAGATTTCCCAAGGGAGAATTAGCCCAGACCAAGGCAAGAATAGTCGCTATGATCAGAACAAGACCGCCCGATGATTCAATTCTTACAAACTCATAAAAAGGCTGTAGCATTTTATCTATTCGGGGCTGATTTTCTTTAGTTGGTGCTTCCGGCTTACTCATAGAAAATTCCTGCTTCGTTTTGTAACTGATAATTATTTAGTTAAATGTAAAAGAAACACTACACTTATACCTTTTTTCCACAGGTAAAGCATAACAGGATTATATAGCTATGGAAAAGCAATAAAAAACGTTATTAATCAAGGATATTATTTTCTTCGGAACCGGGCTGCAGCATTTTCGAAACCCGGTTCCGAAATATAAATACACAACTACTGGTTTGAATGCGCCTCTTTGATTCTAGTGGCAATATAATCTTTAGGGCCGGCATCATCAGCATCAAAGCAATTTGCATCCTGACCGAGAAGCCCCTCAGGAACGAAGTCAGCCAGTTCATCGGGGTCGGTGATGCAGTCACCGTAGAAACATACCGAGAGCCAGCGGTTTTCCGGATCATCATCAATTACGTCCACCATAACAAAAAGAGGCCATTTATCCTGACCTTTCTTAACACCGCGCATAGAGTAGGTAACACCGGGGCGGGCATGGAATTCAATCTCAGTATTATCAAGGGATTCCAGAATCTGCTTGAATTCAACAAAAACATCTTTCACGCCGGCAGGGTCCACAGTCCAATCGGAAATAAATTTTTCCAGTTCCATCTTGAATAAACTCCTTGGTTGAATTTTACCAATTTCCTGTACAGACATACAGATCAGCCCTGAAAGACATAACAAATTTATTATCAGGACATATTTCTGTAACTTTTTTGCGATATTCATACTCCCATGCATAAATATGGGCAATGATCAATTGACATAGCTCTTCAAATCAATGTAAGTGAACTGTATTCCTCAAGGTAATCATAAAATTTTGGATACAGTTTAATGAAATCAGCACAAGATATATTTACTGAATATCTGACCAGACAAAGACTTAAAATGACTCCCCAGCGCAGAACTATCCTTGATGTATTCCTTGCTGAGGAAGGCCATATTTCATCAGAAGAACTGTATAATCTTGTCCGTGACGAAGACTCTTCCATCGGACAAGCTACTGTTTACCGCACCCTTAAGCTCCTCGCTGATTCCGGTATTGCCAAATCAGTAGATTTTAATGACGGCGTAATCCGCTATGAGCATAAATATGGACATGAACATCATGACCATCTTGTATGCGAGCATTGCGGAAAAACAATCGAAGCCGTAGATAATAAAATCGAACATCTACAGGAAGAACTTGCGGGAAAATACGGTTTCAAACTTACCCATCATGAAATGTATCTTTTCGGCGTCTGCAAGGAGTGCCAGGAAAAAGGCGATAAATAACGCAAAATTTCCTCACACAAACTTAGAAACGCCGCCTGAAATCAGACGGCGTTTTTTTGTGGCACAGGTAATTTAAATCATTGTAATTGGCGGGATATCTTTATCCCCTTATCCATAAAACCGAACAAGGCTGCCAGGCCCCGCTAAACAGAGGATTGTATGATCAAGCCAGACTTTAACAAGATGGGTGGAATGATACCAGCCATCGCTCAGGATGCCGAAACAGGTGAAATCCTGATGATGGCCTACATGAATGAAGAAGCATGGAATAAAACGCTTGAAACAGGCGACGCCCATTATTGGAGCAGAAGCCGCAACACCCTGTGGCATAAAGGCGGAACTTCAGGCCATGTGCAGAAAATTAAATCCATAAAAATAGATTGTGACGATGATACTCTTGTACTGCTCATCGATCAGATAGGCGGAGCGGCCTGCCACAAAGGCTACAGAAGCTGTTTCTACCGTGAACTCAAGGACGGCGAAGTAATTGAATGCTCGCCCATGGTTTTTGACCCCAAGGAGGTATACAAATAATGTCCAAGCAACTGAAAATCGGTTTGCCCAAAGGTTCCCTGCAGGATGCTACAATCAAACTCTTCGCCAAGTCCGGATGGAAAATAAATCTGCACCACAGAAACTATTTTCCTGATGTAAATGATGACGAGCTGAACATTTCCATGTGCCGGGTTCAGGAAATTTCCCGTTACATCGAGGATGGAATTCTCGACTGCGGTCTGGCCGGAAGGGACTGGGTTCTTGAAAATAAATCCGATGTTATCGAAATTTCCAGCCTTGTATATTCTAAGGTAAGTAACCGTCCCGCACGCTGGATTCTTGCAGTTGCCGGAGATTCTAAATTCCACAAACCGGAAGATCTAGCCGGTAAAAAAATCGCCACAGAACTGCTGGGCGCTACCAAAGAATATTTTGAATCAAAAAACATCCCTGTTGATGTTTTTTATTCATGGGGTGCCACCGAAGCAAAGGTTGTTGAAGGACTTTGCGATGCCATAGTTGAAGTTACCGAAACCGGAACTACAATCAAAGCACACGGCCTTCGCGTAATCGACGAGGTTATGTCCACTAATACCGTTTTCATCGTCAACAAAGAGGCATGGAACGATCCGTGGAAACGCAAAAAAATAGAAAACATCAATCTCCTGCTTCAGGGTGCGCTGCGGGCTGAAAAAATGGTCGGCCTGAAAATGAACATGCCCAAAGCATCACTTGAAAAAGCCATGGACGTGATGCCCAGCCTGAACTCCCCCACCGTATCAGCCCTTTCAGATCCCGAATGGGTATCTGTTGAAATCATGGTTGAAGAAGTGATCGTACGCGAACTCATTCCCGAACTCATCGATATGGGCGCGGAAGGTATTATCGAATACCCGCTTAATAAAGTTATTTAAGTCCCCGCATCATACCCCGGCAGGAAACAGTTCTATATATGTTTCCTGCCGGTTTTTTAAAATTATCTTTTCTACCCGTATTTATTCGAAAAAATTAATACGCCTCATCAGATTTCTTGACCGCCTGTCATTTCTTTGCATTTTTACATAAGAAGATTTAATAAGCCTTACCCAGCCGACATAATTTAAAGGTTCGGGGTGACTTAACCCCTTTCAGAGGAAATACACAGCAGAATTAAGGTTAATCAAAAGGGTTTAAGCCGCCGGAGAAAACATGTTTAAACTTCTTATCTTCATAGCAATTTTAATACTGATATTCGGGTACCGTAAAAAACAAAAAGCCAAAGGCGGTATTAATATCAATACCATTCTCATGGCCGCCCTTGTGGTCCTTTTTATTATTTCCCTACTTACAAGATTTCAAAATTAATCTACCTGTAAATCACGTTTATCGATCACTAACTATTTATGATATAATTGTATTACAAAGAGTTAATGGTTGCTTATTTACGTGATGATTAATTTTATATTTACATTGAAATTCAATCCGTACTGATAGTATTCTAGCAGCCTTCGGCAATTGTTACTCCACTCAACGATTGCCGAATCAGGTTATTAAATGACCTCTGTTGTTGAGAACGGTTGCCGTATGAAAATGGCAGCCGTTCTTTTTTTAAGCCTATTGACCTAGTAGACGATTAAGGTTATCGATAACTAAATTATTTGCTAAATACGAATTATATTGAATTATTTTTTAGACGATTAGAGAAAAATAAACCATTCCCAGCTTTACTGCCGGAATATGAAATACATACAGGATTCAAATAATGACTACCGAAACATTCACCCATAGAGAGCTTTCCAATATTACCGGAGTATCGGTCACGACTATTAAAAGCTACCGCAAAAAATTTCCCGAATTCTTTTTTATAGTAGGCCACGGCAAGCCGCTGCGCTTTAGAAAAGGTGCTGACAAGCTCTGCCTGCGCATAAGGGATCTTTTTAATAAAAATCTATCGGTAAGGCAGATTAGAGATAAACTTTTAACAGAATTTGAATCAGTTAAAGAAAATAGTCAGTTATCGGTAAAGAAAGATATATCCCAAGTAAATAATGAAGATTTTGAAAAACTGGCTAAGACTACAGCCCAGATGATGAATGGAATGGCAGCACTTGTAACTGCGCAGGCCAAATCGGAACAACGGCTGGTGCGGATGGAAAAATCTCTGAAAGAATTCATTGCTGCACAATCTGAAAAAACTTCAGAAACAGCTGAGATTTTGAAGGAAATTAAGGAGATCATATCTGCTTCAGGAGGCCTGCAGCAACCGGAAAGAATCACAGCTAAAAAAGTTGTCACAATCAAAAAATATGATGGAGATTCTGAATCATACTCACTTGATGCTGATAGTTCTGCCATTGAACCGGAATCTGATTTCCTTGAACTGCCGGTAGTTATCCATTCGGATACCGGAGATTTTCTTGGTATGCCCGGTAAACCAGGCCATCCATTCACTCTGGAGGAGCTGGTCAATCTGGTAAGCATTCGCAAGGAAGATAACTCCGCTAAAGTATGGCACAGGCAGGGCCGGGACTGGGTGTTGGCTGTGAAAGCTCCTGAGGGACCGCTTTATGAATTGCATTTCAGCCGGACCCATACACCTAAAGGAAATATTGTTTCTTTTTTCAAGCGCCTTGATATTAACTCCGAATCACAAAGCCCTGCTGAAATCCTATCCTTTTTCAGGGAAATGCGAGATTTGATCGATACCATTGAGACAACGTAAAAAATTATACGGATTCAGTTTGCATAAATAATGCTTATTCAGGTATTATCTTTTTGATATTCAATCATTCACCAATTTGTAAACTAACTATAGCAAATTACTTTTCTTTTTGACTATGGATAATGACTATTAAAATTATAAAATAAAACTTAACTGTCCTGCAACAGGAGGTTCCTTCCTGAAAGGCGGTTATAACTTCTTATTACAAGGAGGAAACAACTGTGTCTGCGCCAATTTTTAACTGCAAAAATGCTGATGATGTTCTGAAAGCTGTTCGGGATTACAACATCAGCTTCGTACAATTCTGGTTTGTTGATATTCTGGGAACCCTTAAAAGCTTCCAGATTACCCCAAAAGAACTTGAGACTTCCTTTGAAGAAGGCATGGGGTTTGATGGCTCTTCAATTCTCGGTTTCACGCGCATTGAAGAATCAGACATGATTGCTATTCCCGACCCCACAACATTTCAACTCTGCTCATGGCGTCCCACTGAACGGCCGGTAGCCCGTATGTTCTGCGATATCCAGAACCCCGACGGAACACCGTATGAAGGCGACAGCCGCTGGGTGCTCAAAAAAACTCTCGATAAAGCAGCCGAGCGTGGCTACACTTATTATGTAGGTCCAGAGCTTGAATTCTTTCTATTTCAAGACGAAAAAGGCACCAAGATCATCGACCGCGGCGGTTATTTTGACGCACCTCCGCTGGATCTCGGTAACGATGTTCGTCGTGACATCATTTTTTCACTGGAACAGATGGGTTACGATGTGGAATACAGCCACCATGAAGTAGCTCCCAGCCAGCACGAAATTGATCTGCGCTATGCTGAAGGAATGCGCATGGCGGATACTGCCATGACTTATCGGGTTATAGTTAAGGAAGTTGCCCGCAAACACGGTATTTACGCGACCTTTATGCCTAAACCTATTTTTGGTGAAAATGGGTCCGGCATGCACGTGCATCAGTCCCTGTTTAAAAATGGACGCAACGTTTTCTTCGATGCTAACGATGAATATCATCTCAGCGCGGAGGGCAAAAGCTACATAGCAGGTATTCTCAAACATTCACCGGAAATGACCTGTGTAACCAACCAGTGGGTCAATTCATACAAACGTCTGGTTCCCGGATACGAGGCACCGGTGTATGTATCATGGGCTCGCAAAAACCGCTCCACTCTGGTCAGGGTACCGATGTATAAACCCGGCAAGGAAAACGCCACCAGAATGGAACTGCGTTGTCCTGATCCGGCCGCTAACCCTTATCTCTGCTTTGCGGTGATGCTGCAGGCAGGACTCAAAGGAATTGACGAGGGTTACAAACTCCCGGATCCCATTGAAGAAAACATCTTCGCCATGGACGCTCCCACATTATCCGAGCACGGCATAACCGCCTTGCCCGGCAACCTTTACGAAGCTGCTGTGGCCATGAAGAACAGCGAAGTAATAAAGGAATGCCTCGGGGAACACATTCATAGCAATCTTTACCGCAATAAGATCAAAGAATGGGATAAATACCGCACTCAGGTAACTGAGTATGAAATATCAACCTATCTCCCCGTACTTTAATTAAAATATGTAAGCCCGGTTCTTGTCTGAATCGGGCTTACTTATAAAAACAAGCCGAAATACTATGCCTGAATTATCCGTTCTGACAGAAAGATATAAACTTGAGTCACTCGGGTTACTGCCGGATTTCTGCCTGCAGGAAATATTTAATCGACAAGTAAGCAATGCCGCTACAGCAAAAATTGCAATTCTTCTATCTGAAGATAATCGCAATAAATTATTAGATAATTTTAATAATGTACGCAAACTGAAAATCAGAAAGATTATCGATAACTTTGAGAACAACCAGTTACAAATTCCGTTCTCAAGATTTGAAAAAATCTGTGAAGATTTAATGGACAGAGTTCAGGAACTAAAAGAAAACGGTAAAATTCAGGTACCGCAGATAAATCTTGATGAATCAATTTTAAACAGCTCGAATGAACTGTCAGATTTTTCTGACAACCTGCCCCGCTTCAATTTTTATCACAACGACCAGCACGATCTAATCTCCTGGTGGAACTTAGCAGCAAAGAACATAAAAGCTCTTTTCGGTAAGCGGGCACAGACTGAAGACATCATCCTTGAAAGATTGGATGATGAATTCAGTGTTGAAATTTTCACTCATTCAATCGATGCACTTAGAAAAAATGAATTTAGGGACAAAGTTGAGGAAGTAAGGGCTGCTGCTTTTAAAGAATATGAACTGCGCTTAAATCTTATTGAATATTTTCTGCTGGACCTGATTGATAAACAGAGCAACCGCTTTTTTGCATCCAGACTCGCAGCCCTTTTCCCGGAACCTGAATCAATGCGTTCCAGGCTTCTACAGGACGGTCCCCTGCTCCTTATTCCGGCTGTGAAAGATGAACTCACAGCCGAAGACATCGCCATGTCTCTTTTTAAGCTTAAACTGATCTATGACGACTTAGGAGTTACAGGAATCGAAAAGCTTACAAATAAATCCAATATAAATTATTTCACAAAGGGGTTATCGATAAGCTTATCTAAAATGCCTCAAGATTATGCTGAACATATCATCGCAGAACGCAAAAAAGCAGAGCTGCATGATTTCGCTATCAAGCAGAAAATGGTCATCGATGCCGCCACATGCATTCGGGATAATGTCAGCATCTATCTTATGCTTGAGTTGATGAGCAGCTATACTGTTTATGATTTTGAAGAATAGATAACGGAAGGTTATCAGAAGTTCATCAATTCCTTATTTCTGCTGCAAATAATTAAGCTTATATCTTACGACGTTCGGATTTGGGTAGGTATCGACAATCTTTTGCAGCAACTCCGCAGCACGCTTGTACTCATGGCGATGTTCATAAATATCCGCGAGTGTAAAGCATGCTTCCGCATGTATTTCTTCCGGAACATTTTCCATTCCCAATAATTCATTCAGTTCCGATTCTGCCCTGTCCCAAGCCTGAATTAATGTCAGGGTTGTAGCCATTTCAAACATTGCCCGGGCTTTTGTCTTCTGATTATCTGTAGTTTCCACTATGTCACTATACGTATAAATAGCGAGGTCATAGTTTCTAAGATTACGGAATGTATCGGCCAGCAGAGATCTTGTGGAATCAAGTTGTTCTTGAGGCTGGTCGGGAAATTCAAGACTTTTTTCAAGAGCTTCGGCAGCAGTTCTATACTGTCCGGTACGGATATACATTTCAGCAAGCTGACGCTTCAGCTTAGCTCCCTGCTTGGGGTTATGACCGAATTCAAGATACATGGCTTCAAGAATTGCGATCCCCTGTTCGCTGTCATGGCGCACTTCAGCTGCAATTTTAATAAGGCAATTCCAAGCTTCAAGACGTTCCTTTCCCTGAGGATTATCTTGTAAATATCTTTCAAAACCTTTTTCAGAATCAGCATAAAAACCGCTTATAAAATCAGCTCTTGCCTTATCTAACACTTCCGAAGATTTATCAGCTGGTTTATCGCACCCCTGCGCCATAAGCAGCAGGGATGCGATAATTATAACAAAGAATCTTTTCATTATTCGGATTCGTCGCCTTCAGTTTCGGAAATTAATTCATCATTAGTATCCTGAACAAGATCAAAACCGACAACATGGTCATTTTCATCCATGCGTACAAGGCGAACTCCCTGAGTAGCGCGACCAACAAGGGAAACATCTTTCACACCCATGCGGATGATTTTGTTTCCGGAGGTCAACAGCACAACTTCATCTTCAGGAGAAACCATGATGGAACCGAGAACCTTACCGGTCTTTGTGGTCACCCTCATACTGATGATGCCTTTACCGCCACGGGTCTGTAAACGATGCTGCTCGATGTCGGTGCGCTTACCATATCCGCCTTCGGAGATAGTCAGCAGCTGGCAACGTTCTGCATCGCCGGTTACAACACCGGAAACAACCTTATCACCGGGGCGAAGGGCTATGCCTTTAACACCGCTGGCCACCCGGCCCATAGCGCGGGCATCCTGACAGCTGAAGCGGATGGAGGTACCGTTTTTAGTAACCAGTACAGCTTCGGAATCAGCAGTGATTTCCTTAACTGTGATCAGTTCATCACCTTCTTTAAGGGCAACGGCGCGAATACCGGACTGGCGGCAGTTGCGGTAAAGAGCGATGGAAGAACGCTTGATCATTCCATTCTTGGTTACGAACAGGAAGAAACTTTCCTCTTCAAACTCACGCATGGTCAAAGCAGTAGCGATGGTTTCATCCTTTTCAAGGGGCAGCAGGTTGGCGATATGAGCGCCTCTTGCGATGCGGCTTGCTTCAGGTACCTGATGAACTTTGATTTTGAACATCTTACCCTTGGAAGTAAACAGCAGCAGATATTGATGGTTCGAGGTGGTCAGGAAGGTGTGGATAAAATCACCATCCTTGGTCTGAACACCTGCAATACCTTTACCGCCACGCTTCTGCTTATGGTAGTTGGAAAGCGGAGTACGCTTGATGTAACCCCTTCTGGAAAGAGTAATGACAGCGTCGTCATCGGGGATCAGATCTTCGATGTCGATATCATCGGGGTTGTGATCCATGAGCACGGTCTTACGCTCTGTCGCGTAGTTTTCTTTAATCTCGACCAGCTCATCGCGGATAACACCTTTAAGCACTTCCTCATTAGCGAGAATGGACTTGAAGTATTCGATCTTCTTGAGAATCTCTGCGTATTCTTCAAGCAGTTTTTCATGCTCGAGGTTGGTAAGTCTCTGCAATCGCATATCGAGAATGGCCTGAGCCTGAACCTTGGAAAGTTCAAATCTTTCCATAAGTCCGATACGTGCATCATCACCGTTTTTGGAAGCGCGGATAATTTTGACAACTTCATCAATGTTATCAAGGGCGATGCGCAGACCTTCGAGAATGTGGGCGCGTTTTTCGCACTTATCGAGATCGAAACGGGTGCGGCGGATAATGACTTCACGGCGATGTTCAAGAAATGCGGACAGAACCTGTTTCAGGTTCATAAGCATCGGCCTGTTACCGGAAACAGCCATCATGTTGATGCCGAAACTTGTTTCAAGCTGGGTGAATTTATAGAGTGAGTTGATGATGATATCAGCTATTGCGCCCTTTTTGAGGTCGACTACAACGCGGATACCTTTACGGTCGGATTCATCACGCAGGTCGGATACACCTTCAATCTTACCTTCACCTACCAGCTGGGCGATCTTCTCGACCATACTGGATTTATTCAAAGCGTAAGGAATCTCGGTGATGACGATGGACTGACGGCCGTTTTTCTTTTCCTCAACATTCACGACACCGCGAATTTTGATGGAACCGCGTCCGGTCAAGTAAGCTTCACGAAGTCCCTTGCCGCCGAAACAAAGTGCTCCGGTAGGGAAATCAGGACCCTTGATATGGTCCATGAGGTCTTCGATTTCACACTCGGGGGTATCGAGCAGATGCATGGTACCGTTGATCAGCTCTCCGAGGTTGTGAGGCGGAATATTAGTAGCCATACCGACCGCGATACCTGAAGTTCCGTTCAGCAGCAGGTTAGGTACCTTGGTTGGTAGAACAGAAGGTTCCTGCAGTGAGTTATCGTAGTTGTCGCGGAAATCGACAGTCTTTTTTTCAAGGTCAGCCAGAAATTCTGAACTGAGCTTGGACATCCTTGCTTCGGTGTAACGCATAGCCGCAGCGGCGTCGCCGTCAATAGAACCGAAGTTACCCTGACCATCCACCAGAGGATCGCGCATGGAAAATTCCTGCGCCATACGGACCAAAGCGTCGTAAACGGCGGAATCACCATGCGGGTGATATTTACCGATTACATCACCGACAACACGAGCCGATTTTTTATACGCCCTGTTGTAGCTGTTTCCCAGCTCGTGCATGGCGTAGAGAATACGCCTGTGTACAGGCTTCAGGCCGTCCCTTACATCAGGGATGGCGCGGCCTATGATAACGCTCAAGGAGTACTCGAGGTACGATTTCTTAAGCTCTTCTTCAATTGTGATTTGAGGCATTGTTTCTCCGAATTAAATATCAAGCTCTTGAACTGCGAGAGCGTTCTTCTCAATAAAATCCCTACGCGGCTCTACATTATCACCCATGAGATCTTCAAAGATTTCATTGGCGGCAGTAGCGTCCTCGATTGTTACCTGCAACATGGTTCGCTTATCCGGGTCCATGGTGGTTTCCCAGAGCTGCTCGGGGTTCATTTCACCCAGACCTTTGTAGCGCTGCAGGTTGATACCTTTGTAGGATTCTTCCATGACTCCATCGAGCAATCTGAAAATACCGCTGACTTCGACTTCATTCTCACCGCGTGCGATGCGGAAATCAGTACCTTCACAATCGTTAACAATTTTACGGTTGCGGTCATAAGTATTTCTGAAAAGCTTGGAGTTGAAAAATTCAACAGCCAGTCTGGTGCGGTGTCCATTTTCATTTTCAAAAATAACAAAAACGCGGTCTTCACCTTCGGTTTCAGTCACTTCGCGCTCGATGTTGACCTTGTAACCGTAACCTTCCATCTTGGAGACGAAAGATTGAGGATCGTTATCCGCGAACATTTCCGGAGTCATCTTTTCATCCAGACTGATCAGATTCGCAAACAGGGAATCTGCAATACCCATATTGGCTGCCTCGCCGATTTTACCCTTGATAAACCGGATATCATCGAGAAGCTCAATCAAAGATTCCTGAGAATATTCCTGACCGCATTGTGTTTTGATAGTCACATCTTTGGCCACCCGCGAGATAAGCAGGGTGTAAAGTTCGGAATCATCCTTGATGAATTTTTCGTACTTACCTTTGGCGATGCGATAAAGAGGCGGCTGGGCGATATAAAGGTGCCCGCGCTCGATGAGTTCTTCATACTGACGGAAAAAGAAAGTCAGCAGAAGTGTTCTGATGTGCGAACCGTCAACGTCAGCATCAGTCATGATAACGACCTTGTGGTAACGCAGCTTATCAAAATCCTTCTCACCTTCCTCCTGACCGATGCCGATACCCATGGCGGTGATAAGTGCCCGGATTTCTTTATTACCGAGCATCTTGTCAAAACGTGTTTTTTCAACGTTCAGGATCTTACCGCGCAAAGGCAGAATAGCCTGATGCTTTGGGTTACGGCCCTGTTTAGCAGAACCTCCCGCGGAGTCACCCTCAACGATGAATAATTCACTTTCGCTGGGATCTTTGGACTGGCAGTCAGCCAGTTTACCGGGCAGTGAATGGTCGGAAAGAGCGCCTTTTCTGCGTACAAGATCACGGGCCTTGCGTGCTGCATCCCTTGCGCGGGCAGCGTCAACAACCTTTTCAACAATTGATTTGGCGTCCTTGGGATTTTCCTGAAAATAGGAAGAAAGCTTGTCGTAAACCATACCGGAGACAATACCGACCATTTCGGAGTTACCGAGTTTGGTTTTGGTCTGCCCTTCAAACTGAGGATCAGGAAGCTTTACACTGATAACAGCTGCCAGTCCTTCACGAACATCATCACCGGAAAGCTTGATTTTCAGCTTTTTGGGCAGATCAGAGTTCTGGATGTAGGTATTGATGGCACGGGTCAGCGCCCCTTTGAAACCTGCCAGATGTGTTCCGCCTTCGACAGTACGGATGTTATTGGCGAAAGTATGGGTATTTTCCTTAAAGGACGTGTTGTACTGTATTGCCAGCTCGGTGATTACATTGTCGGTTTCTGTCTCGGCATAAATAATCTCACTTACAGCAGTCTGACCTTTATTCAAATCTTCGACAAAAGAGACAATACCGCCGTCTGCTTTGAAGCTGGCGCTTTCATTGGTTCTTTCATCAACAAACTCGATTTCAAGACCTTTATTCAGGTAGGCAAGTTCGCGAAAACGTTTTTTGAGGGTATTGAAATCAAACTGGTTGGTTTCAAAAATTTCCTCATCAGGGCGGAAGCGGACGGTTGTTCCGGTGGTCACGGCATCGCCAATGCACTCCAGAGGACCCGTAGGAACCCCTCTCTCGTAACTTTGACGGTAAATCTTACCCCCGCGTCGAACTGTAGCTTCAAGATGCTCAGAGAGGGCATTTACGCACGAAACACCTACACCGTGAAGACCGCCGGAAACTTTATAAGCATCGTTATCAAATTTACCGCCGGCATGAAGCACGGTCATAACGATTTCCAGAGCCGGTTTTTTCTTCTTGGGATGCATATCAACAGGAATACCGCGTCCGTTATCGGATACGGTTACACTGTTGTCCATGTGCAGGGTCACTTTGAATTTAGAGCAGTATCCGCCCATGGCTTCATCGATGGAGTTGTCGACCACTTCGTAAACAAGGTGATGCAAACCCCTGCTATCGGTGGAGCCGATATACATGGCAGGTCTTTTTCTAACCGCGGCAAGTCCCTCAAGGACCGTAATTGATTCCGCGCTGTAATCTTGATTGGGAGCCATTAAACGTCTTCCTCGCTATAGTAAGTCTCTTCCTGAACCTTCATAGGCATGACAATGACCAGATATTCGTTGTCATCATCTCCGGTAACACCGCATGGAGCCTCGGCGCCGGTCAGGGTAAAATTGATATTACCGGACTGGAAATGTCCAAGAATCTCGATAAGGTTCTTGGTGGGGAAAGCTATACGTTCCATTTCACCGGAAAATTCAATTTCCATTGATTCGGTGGCTGTACCCACTTCCTGTCCCTGTGAAAAAAGCACCAGTTCGCCGGGGTTGAACAAGAATGATGCGCAACGGTTTGAATCGGTATTGAAAATGGAAATACGGTCAAGAGCCATGGAAAGCTCTGATTTTTCCACCTTCATGCGCGAAACATCATCGTCATTGAGCTTGGACAGAAAGTTCTTGTAATTTGGATACTGGTAATAGCTGAGAGGCAGACTGAAGGTTTCTTTTCCATCGGCAGTCTTGAAGAAAAGCCTTTTTTCACTCAGGCTGAGTTCAATCTCATCTTCAGTGAGCCACTTTTTAAGTTCAGCCAGATATTTTTTCTGAATGAGGATCCCATCTTCAGGAAGAATGGAATGGATGTCATCATTGATGAATTTAAAACGTGCGAACTGATGTCCGTTCAGGCCGCATACTTCTACAAATTTTCCACTTTCATCAGTAGCCGGGACAATATTCATGCAGGCAATGGCTTCCATGCTGTCTTCATCACTGATGCAGAAAGCGATTCTTTCGATCATCTCCAGCAGGAAGTCACCAGACCAGAATACTGCTCCTTCAGCAGGGAAATCGGAGAATTTCTGAAACCAGGTAGGATCATTCACCGGGAGTTTGTATTTTCTTGAACCCTGCTCCACAAGAATTGAAGAACCGTCAGAATCATTCTTGATTGTCAGTTCACCTGAAGGAAGCTTGCGGACCAGATCATAGAAGGCGCGTCCCTGAACTCCGGCCAGTCCTTCCTCCACAATTTCTGCGGGGTATGTTCCGCAGAATTCCAAATTGGAATCAGTGGACATGATGCATAGGTTGCCACCCTCACTTTTCAGCCAGATAGTGCGAAGATATGCGGCACCGGTCTTGGCGGGAATGATGCTGGCAGACTTCTGCAATCCTTCGATCACTTCATCCCTATTCACCTTTAAATACATATATATTCTCCTTGTTTATTTAATAAGGTCGGTTCGTATGTTTCTTTGTGCTTTAAGTGGCTAAAATAAAACAGTTTTCTTTGTGCAATTTATGTTTGATTTGAGTGACAAACCTACACACATTTTGAAATAGTTCAGTTTGATACACGCAAAAGACATTTATTCTTCAAGTCTATTAACAGGCTTTTCAAAACTTTATCATCCTTTTGTAATCCTTGTATTTTTTTTACTGAATAAAGAACAGTAGAGTGGTCTTTGCCACCAAAAATACGTCCGAGGGCCGGATAGGATATACCTAAAAGTTCCCTGCAAAGATACATGGCCACCTGCCGTGCATGGGCAGTCATTTTGTGTCTTTTGCTCCCGGTCAGGTCGGAAGGTTTAAGCTTGAAATGGGAAGCCACAGTTTCAATCACGTATTCTGGCGTGAGTGTGTCGTCTACCTTTTCCTCCGTGTTACTGAGGATGTGTTCAAAATCACGGTCATCCATATTCTTCCGTACAAGTTCACGGAATGCGGAAAGCTTGATTATGATACCTTGAAGATATCTAAAATCTTGAAATCTTTGAGAAAGAGTAAGGATCTGATCTTTACTCAGGGGAAGTTTTTTAAGCCTGCACTGCTTCTGGATATATTTGGCCCTGATCTCAAGGTCCGGTCTTTTCAGGGTCACTATGAGTCCCCATTCGAGCCTTGACTTAAGATTCTTGTTCAAAAAATCGTAGGAAGCGAGTTTGTCCGTGCAGCTGAAAACCATCTGTTTTCCATGTTCATAGAAATTGTTGAAAATGGAGATCAGTTCCTGCTGCAGGTGATCATATTTTTTGATCTGTTTGAGATCGTCGAGAAAAAAGTATTCAAAATCGAAAAAGTGATTTCTCGCGCGCATAACGTCTCCGCCGAAGCGAACCGTGTATATGTTCTGCACTTCATCAATATTACCGAGAAATATTTTATCCCGATCAATCTTTTTGGAGATCTCATTGGCAATGGCTTTTAAGAGGTGTGATTTTCCGGACCCGCTTTTTCCGCAAATAACAAACGGGTTGAAAGAAACGTTTTCCACACTTGTTACTTCTTTGGCTGAAGCTAAGGGGAAGTAGTTCTTTTTGCTGATAAGAAAATTTTCAAAGGTGAAATTATGACCGAAAGGAAAATCAATCTTTTTTACACTGACCGGCTGGTCTGAAATCTGAGTATGGCTTGAACCGTTGCTGGAATAGGATACGGAGAAACCGCTGCCCAGAAACTGTCCCAGCTGTTCTTCAAAGCGGTCCTGAATGCTTGATCTGAACCATTGTCCGAAAAAGGCGTGCGGAAAAGTAACAACCACCTCTCCTGTTTCATCGGAGATGTTTATATTTATGGGGTCGAACCAGCGTGTCAGCTCGGAATCTGAGCATGAATTTAGGAGATGATTTCTAAGTGCTTCTTTCACGTGAATAATATAATTTCTATCTGTGTTTCAAGTTGTTAAAATAATTATGAAAAAATTCATATTTATTTTAAGTTTTCCAAGCACCCGCGACCACGGGTTCTTATACATTATAATATAGCTTAAGCCAAGGCATATTCGCCCTCAAAACGTTTTTATAATGCTAAATAATCTTTACCCTCCTAAAAAAATAAAATTGCAATCAGAGGCTATTTAAGCCACAATCTCAGCTCGCCTGACTTTCTATTCAAATGCACAAGGGCTTCCCTGCCCTGATATTACTTTTGAACGTGTTGTGGAAAACTTGCGTCAGGTATCTAACCAAATTCCAAACGGAGTCTTTACAATGGCTACCACCTTTGAAGTCAACAAGACAATCAGTGAAATTAATGAACGAATTAAGAAAGGTAAGGCTGTAGTCGTCAATGCTGATGAAATGGTCGAAATCGTCCGTTCCAAAGGCAAAGTTGAAGCAGCCAAAGAAATAGATGTAGTAACCACCGGGACTTTTTCCCCGATGTGCTCTTCAGGCATGTTTTTCAATATCGGACAGGTTCCGCCAATGATGAAGACTTCGCAGGTCTGGCTGAATAATGTTCCTGCTTATGCAGGTCTGGCTGCTGCAGACTCTTATATCGGTGTTACTGAGCCTTCCGAAGACGATCCGCTGAACAAGGTTCATCCCGGCCGTTTTACTTACGGAGGAGGCCATGTCATTGAGGATCTCATTGCCGGTAAAACTGTCCGTCTCAAAGCTAAAGCTTACGGTACCGACTGTTATCCACGTCGTGAAATCGAAAAAGATGTGTCCTTAAAGGACCTTAATGATGTTACCATTCTTAACCCCCGAAATTGTTATCAGAATTACAATGCAGCGGTTAATATGACCAGCCGGACCGTCTACACGTACATGGGGCCGCTGAAGCCTAATCAGCGCAATGTCAATTTTGCCACTGCCGGGCAGCTCTCTCCGCTTTTTAACGACCCCTATCTTAAGACTATCGGCCTTGGAACGCGCATCTTTCTTGCCGGGGCTAAAGGTTACGTCATCGGAGCCGGAACCCAGCATGTTAAGGCTCCTCAGAGAAATGAGCGCGGCATTCCGTTGACTCCTTCCGGCACACTCATGCTTAAGAGCAGCAATGTAGAAGATATGGATTCCCGTTATTTCCGGGGACTCAGTTATGCCGGTTACGGTTGTACCGCATCTATCGGTGTCGGTATTCCCATTCCTATTCTGAATGAGGAAATAGCCTGGTTTACCGGTGTTTCCGATGATGAGATCCAGATGCCGGTCAAAGACTATGGATACGATTATCCCAACGGCGTAGCTAATATATTGTCCCATGTGACTTTTGAAGAGCTCAAGTCCGGATCGATCAATCTGAACGGCAAGGATATTCCTACCGTTCCGTTGACCAGTCGTTCCATTTCACTCGAGATTGCTGACAAGCTCAAAAGCTGGATTGAAAAAGGCGATTTCCTGCTGAGTGAACCCGTAGAAGAAATCGAGTCTGAATAAAGATCATCTCCGGAATCCGGGGGGGGAAAATTTTTGCAAAAGTTTTCCCTCCCGGATTCCATTTCTATAAAAAAATTTCAGTATGTTTGGCACTTAGCGCGAACATTATATTTTCAAATTAAAACCGCACTATCTTTGCTGATAGTGCGGTTTTAATTACCGGCTAAAATTTTATTACTGCAACGGATAAGCTCCGATAAAAGTTTTTGAAGAGTCCAGAGAAACTTGATTTAAAAATTTTCTCTGGTCCTGCTGAAACGCCGTCGAAGGGAATACATGAACAGCAAAAGTCTTAAAGCGGATATTTTACTGCTTATCACAGCCATCATCTGGGGAGCAGCCTTTGTAGCCCAGCGGGTCGGTATGGATCACATGGGACCGTTAACCTTTAATGCGGTTCGTTTTGCATTGGGGGCTACTGCACTGCTGCCTTTAATCAAGCGTATTGACCGGGAAAAAAAGAAAGACGGTACTTATCTGGAAGTGGATAAGAGCAGTTTCATAAAAGGCAGTTTGATTGCCGGAGGCGCTCTCTTTCTGGGCGCTACTTTTCAGCAGTGGGGTCTTGTTTATACCACAGCAGGTAATGCCGGGTTTATAACAGGTTTGTATGTGGTTTTTGTCCCTATTCTGGGCTTATTTTTCAAGCAGAAAGCGGGTCTTCCCACCTGGATAGGAGCTGTACTGGCTGTTATTGGAATGTATCTTCTTTCAGTCAATGAAAGTTTTCATATTGAATACGGTGACTTAATGGTTCTTTGCTGCGCGTTTTTCTTTGCCGCGCATGTTGTGGTCATCTCACTGCTGGCCAGCAAGGTAGATCCGGTAAAGTTTGCTGCCGGACAGTTTGCGGTATGCTCTGTTTTGAGTTTCATCGGCGCATTCGCTGTCGAGACCGTGACTTTATCCGGTCTTTGGGCAGGGATTGTGCCTATCCTTTACGGTGGACTTATGTCTGTCGGGGTAGCCTATACTTTACAGGTTGTTGCCCAGCAGGATGCCAAGCCGGCCCACGCGGCGATTATTCTCAGTCTGGAGTCGGTTTTCGCGGCATTATCAGGCTGGCTGCTGCTGGGTGAAATGCTCACAACTCAGGGCCTGATAGGTTGTTCGCTGATGCTTTGCGGTATGTTGTTGTCTCAGATTAAGTCTTAGTATTTCATGTTAATTTAAAAATATTACGACATATAGAGCAATCAATCCCAGTGTTTTTTCAACAAAAACTTATACGAACGCACTCCGTGAACCATGTCGGCTAGAATTCTAGGCATGGATTTAAAGGCGACTTTAAATGACATGTGCTTGAGCAGCGGTTGAGAATAGAAGAGCGTCCAGCGTAAACGGTTGGAGTAGCGCAGTTCAGGTAAAACGTATTTCTCAAGTCTTTCAAGATAGAATTTATCAGGCGATTTATTTTCGTTAATTCCGCGGGCAATGGATTCTGCGGCGTAGCGACCGGTCTGCATGGCATAGAAGATACCCTCGCCGAAGAGCGGTTCTACCAGTCCGGCAGCATCTCCGGCCAGTAAAGTGTGGCCGAAGCATGGATTTTCCATGAAGTTTCCGTATGGAAGCGGATATCCCTGCATGTGCAAGGATTCGGGGTTGCTGATTCCTTGTTTACGCAGGAAATCCATATATGTTTTTTTGAAATTTTCAGTGCAGCGTTTCAGCGCTCCGATTCCGGTGACAACTTTTCCCTTAGCTGGAAATACCCAGATGTATCCGGCTCTTAAGTGGCCGATATAAAGCTCGGGCTTTGATATCTTGCGCGGGTAATCCTTTTCATCAAAGATAATTTCAATGGTGGACGCCATATCATTACGCCATTTCTTTTTATCATAGGGCAGATAGCTACGTATGGTTGAATGCACTCCGTCCGCGCCGATCAGGTATTTACCCCTGAATATCCTATTTGATGCGGTTTTTATTTCTGCATCATGATAATTACAGCTGATTATTTCTTCACCTGTGAAAATATGGGCTCCGGCATTTGCGGCTTTTTGCAGAAGGAAGTAATCAAATTCCATCCGGTCCACAAAACGGAAAGGTATGGATGATTCCGCGTCCCGGATATTGTAATCGCGATAATTGATGGAATATTCAGGTGATTCATAGTTGATTATCCCTTTTTCTTTCAGGCAATCAACATCACACTCAAAGATTTTATTTAATACTTCTGTCGCCTTAAAGGTTAAAAGACCTCCACAGAGTTTTTTTCTGGGGAACTCGGCCTTATCGATCAGCGCTACTTTGAAACCTTTTGCGGCAAGGACAGTTGCGGCGGTAGATCCTGTGGGCCCCCCGCCTGCAATAATAACATCAAATTTACCTGACACATTAACTCCTGAAAACTGTTCAAAACCGGAATATCTGCTTGATTAAGTGGTGTTTTTATAGCGTTTGAAGATCACTTGGGCAAGCAAGACCGCATAAAACTTTACGGATTATGAAAAATATAGAAGCAATCATATTTGATTTTGACGGTACTTTGGCTGAATTAACCATTGATTTCGATGAGATGAAGAAAAGACTCAAGGCACTTGGAAGTGCTTTTCTTGATCCTCTGCCGGAAAAAAATGATATTCCGGCGCTGGAATGGGTTGATTTTATAGCTGATTGTCTTTCCGCAGATGACCCTGATCTCGGCAAAGAATTTCATACCCGCTGCCGTTTCCTGATAATCACTATGGAAGTGGAGGCCGCGCGGAATGGAAAGCTATTCCCTTTTACCTGTGAAATCCTCTCCAGTTTACGTAATTCAGGAGTAAAGACCGGAATCATCACCCGCAATACCGCATCCGCTGTGAGGGAGCTGGTCCCGGACATTGATGATATATCCGGTTGTTTTCTTTCAAGGGAAGATGTTCAAAACGTAAAACCGCACCCGGAACATTTATTCAAGGCGCTGGAAAAAATAGGAGTCTCCGCCGAAAATTCTCTCATGGTAGGAGATCACCCGATGGATATTGAAACCGGCAAAAGAGCGGGCGCAATGACTGCGGGGGTTGCTACGGGGCGCATGTCTGTTGAAGAGTTAAAAAAATCCAATCCTGATTTTGTTGCTGCAAACTGTTCAGAATTAATTCAATTGCTTGAAAAAGAAGGATTAGTTTTGAACAATTAGCTGTAGATAAACGAAAAAAGTCGCAATATAAGTAAATATATTGCGACTTTTTTGAACTGGTTATGAATAAAAACAGTGAAATTTACTGATTATCTATGCCTGTTCACATTTATATGGTTACAAGCTTGTAGTTTCGGGAGCCAAGTCCTATTTTCTCAGCATATTTGAGGCCGAAGCTATCTGGTGTGTCCGGGGTAAGTGCTTTAAACTTATCGTCGCCCTGACTGAGCCCTTCGGGCAGTCTGCTTGGGTATAGCGGCGGCGCTGCGTTGATCATATCTAAAGATGCTTGATCAATTGCTACCGGATCGGCTGAAATCATTATTCCAAGATCAGGGCATATCGGCGCGTCACTATAGCCGTGGCAGTCACAGTCCGGGGTAATGTTCGTAAGAAAGTTTATATGCATGGCCGGACGTTTAAGCTGGTCCAGAATCGCCTTATTGTACTCGATGAGTCTCTTGGTGAATATATCCACGTCACTCTTCCAATCTATAGAAATAGCTCCGTAGCGACAGGATAGGAAGCATCGTCCGCAACCTGTACATTCTTCTTTCATATAGATTTTCCCGTCATCATCGATATCCAGAGCTTTGGCCGCGCATTCATTTATACAGACCCCGCATCCGGTACATTTTTCAGGATGCAGATGCGGGCTGGTGGATACGTGAATATGCATCTTTCCTTTTTTGGAAGCACAGCCCATCCCGATATTTTTAATGGCACCGCCATAGCCGGCCAAACCGTGTCCCTTAACATGGTTTAGAGTAACCATCATGTCTGATTCCACAAACATTCCACCAACATAAGCTTCAGAGATATGCTCTCCACTGTAAGGTATGGTTGTCTCATATTCGCCACGTAGACCGTCAGCGAACATGACCGGAGCGCCGGTTAGATTGGGATCATAGCCGTGCCGCGCTGCCAGCAACCCATGAGAAACTGATTCACCACGATCACCGACGTAAAGGGTGCTTGTATCGGTGAAGAAGGGTTTCGCCCCTGCTTTTTTAAGGAAATCAACGATAGGTCGAAGGTTAAGAGCATTCAGGTATCCCGTGTTTCCGCTTTCCCCGAAATGGACTTTCAGAGCGACGAGATTACCTGGATCGATGATTGCGTTAAGGCCGGACTGCTTGAGCAGTTTTTTTATTTTCAAGGCATGCGGAGATTTGCGGCTGGTGCGTAAATTCCAGAAATATACTTTGGACATGATACTTCCCCTTTTTATTCAAATAGATATGTAATAAATAACCTGATAGGCTTTTGTCGGCTTAAGGTATAATCTGCTGTCGGTATTGTCTATTTTTAAGTCATGGATAAAATGAAAAAGTGTTGAATGCTTCTGGTAGCTTTCAGGACAGGGTTGATTTATATGGAAAGACATTCATGGGATTAAATATTTGTGTATGTTTGAAAATAAGCTGATCAGCAATTTAATATGCTTAATGTAATCAGGTAATCTGGAGCTTGGAATGCATATAGTAAAAAGGGTTTTAGTGACCGGTGGTGCTGGATTTCTTGGAGCACATCTTTGCGAACGTCTGCTGAATGACGGTTGTGATGTTTTATGTGTTGATAACTTTTTCACTGGTGCCAAATCCAATGTAGCTCATCTTATCGGTAACCCGAATTTTGAAATTATCCGGCATGACGTAACCTTTCCACTTTATCTGGAAATTGATGAAATCTACAATCTTGCCTGTCCTGCCTCACCAATCCACTATCAGCATGACCCGGTACAGACCACCAAGACCTCCGTGCATGGGGCTATCAATATGCTTGGCCTGGCCAAACGTACAGGAGCTAAAATTTTTCAGGCTTCAACTTCGGAAGTTTATGGTGACCCTGAAGTGCATCCTCAGCCAGAAAGCTATGTTGGCAGCGTAAATCCCATCGGTCCCCGCTCTTGTTATGATGAAGGCAAACGCTGCGCTGAGACACTTTTTTTCGATTATTACCGTCAGCACAAGGTAAGCATCAAAGTGGCGCGTATTTTCAACACGTACGGTCCGAAAATGCATCCAAATGACGGCCGTGTGGTTTCAAATTTTATAACACAGGCCCTGATGGATAATCCCATAACCATTTACGGTGATGGATCACAGACCCGTTCGTTCTGCTATGTTGATGATCTTATTGACGGTTTTATTATTCTTATGAATTCAGCGGATGAAGTTACCGGACCGATCAATCTCGGCAACCCGGTTGAATTTTCCATTCGTGAATTGGCGGAGAGAGTGATAGAGCTGACCGGTTCAGGTTCTGAAATAATTTTTAAGCCCCTGCCGGGAGATGATCCCAAGCAGCGCAAGCCGGACATAACCAAAGCCAAAGAGCTTGGCTGGGAACCTGTCATTCAGTTGGATAAAGGCCTAGTCAGCACGATAGATTATTTCAAGACTTTGGATTTAGAGTATATTTTCAAGAAATAAGACAAGTAAAGACGGAAAATATTTGGAAGGAATTCAGAAGGCAAATTTGAAAGGGGCGAACCATATAAATGGTTCGCCCCTTTTTTTGGGAGCAGGAATTATTTTTTATAAACAGCACCGGTGGATGCTGAAGTTACGTTCTGGCTGTAGCGTTTAAGGAAAGCGGAAGGCATTTCTTTTTCAATAGGTTTGAATGCTGCCCTGCGTTTTTCCATTTCAGCTTCATCTATCATCAGGTTTATGGAACGTTCGGGGATGTTGATTTCGATCACGTCACCGGTTTTGACCAGACCGATTGCACCGCCTGATGCTGCTTCCGGGGAAACATGGCCGATTGCCGCGCCGCGGGTACCGCCGGAAAAGCGTCCGTCAGTGATCAGGGCCACGTCCGCGCCGAGTCCCATACCGGAAATAGCGGAGGTGGGGGTCAGCATTTCACGCATGCCGGGGCCGCCTTTGGGTCCTTCATAAAGGATTACCACAGCATCGCCTTTGACGATTTTATTGCCAAGGATTGCTTCAACAGCTTCTTCCTCGGAATTAAAAACTTTGGCATTGCAAGAGCGTTTCATCATTTCCGGTGCAACAGCAGATTGCTTTACTACGCAGCCGTCTTCAGCAATGTTCCCGAAAAGTACAGCGATGCCGCCTTCATTGGAATAAGGGTCATCAATCGGACGGACAATATTGTGATCAGTAATTCCGGCATTCAGTTCTTTGAGGTTTTCACCAACGGATTTACCGGTAACGGTCATTGGATCAAGTTCAATGCGTCCTGATTTTGCCAGTTCGGCCATAACACCCTGAATTCCGCCGGCTGCGTTAAGGTCCTCAATGTGGTTGGGACCTGCAGGGGAAAGTTTGCACAGGTTGGGAGTCTTGCGGCTGATTTCATCAAAAACGGTCAGGTCCAGCTTGAGACCTGCTTCGTTGAAAATAGCGGGCAGGTGCAAAACGGTATTTGTGGAGCAACCAAGAGCCATATCCATTGTTACCGCGTTCTTGAGACTTTTTTCAGTTACGATGTCACGCGGTTTGATGTCTTTTTCAAGCAGAGTCATAATCTGCTGACCTGCGGCTTTGGCGAGTCTGGTCCGCTCGGCCATAACTGCCGGGATGGTGCCGTTGCCGGGCAGCGCTAAACCGATTGTCTCGGAAAGGCAGTTCATGGAGTTCGCGGTGAACATACCGGAACATGAGCCGCATGTGGGGCAGGCACTTTGTTCCAGCACTGAAAGTTCATCTTCGGTCATATTACCGGTCTTAACCTGACCAACACCTTCAAATACGGTGATCAGATCGACTTTTTTTCCGTCCTTACGTCCAGCAAGCATGGCACCGCCGCTGATTACGATGGTGGGAATGTTCAAACGCAGGGCGGCCATGAGCATACCGGGTACGATTTTATCACAGTTGGGTACAAGCACCAGTGCGTCAAAAGGATGAGCGGTAGCCATAATCTCTATAGAGTCGGCGATGATTTCACGGCTGGGCAGGGAGTAGCGCATGCCGGCGTGGTTCATGGCCAGCCCGTCACAGACTCCGATAGCCGGAAATTCCATGGGGACTCCTCCTGCGAGGCGCACACCGTCTTTTACCGCACGGGTGATGTTGTTCAGATGAACGTGGCCGGGAATAATTTCGTTAGCCGCGTTACAGACACCGATCAAGGGACGGTTAACTTCGTCCTTGGACATGCCAAGTGCGTAAAGCAGGGAACGGTGCGGGGCTTTTTCCAGCCCACCGGTCATTTTCTTACTTCTCATGATAATTCTCTCCTGGTTGGTATGCCTCCGGCCGTCATTTTTGGGAGTCTACCGACGGTCCCTGCCGGGGGCCTTAAACCCTTTTGGATAAGGTTTAAGAATCCCAAAACTTGTAATTGGGGTTCTGGTTTTAGGTTATAAATTTGTGCTTTTGGAAATTTCAATCAAACAACCATCGAAAAACAGGTGTTTGGAGAAAAATATTTGTAAATTACACTAATAAGGATTCCAAAAGGGATTATCCCCTTTGGCCGCCGGAGGCGAAATAAAATTATCTAAAAGCGCGATAGCGCATCAGATCAAAATTAATTCTTAACAGCCACAAAGCTGCTCAGCATCCCGATTATGGTGACGGTTCCTGTCAGTATAAGGCATTGTTCAGGAGGCAGGAAGGTCAGTTTCATGAATAGTGGCGGAAAGTTCAGAATGTCAGCGAAAAAAAGCTGTGCAGTATAAAGGATACCAAGGGCTGCACTGCTTCCTATCAGTCCGAGCAGGGCCCCGCCGGTTAATAGCGGAAGGCGGATGAACCATTGCTTGGCACCTACGAGATAAAGTATTTCTATTTCATCTTTGCGGGTCATGAGTGAGAGGCGCATGGTGTTGCCGACCACCAGTCCGACCACCAGTCCGAGAAAACCGATTATGGGCCAGACTACTGACTGAGTAAGATTTATCCAGCCCCGTGCAAGGTCAATCTGTAGTGGATTATAATGTACCTTGTCCACAAATGGAAGAGCTTTAAGATTGCGTAATAAATCAGCCGCCCAGCGTTCATTCTCAACTCCGGATTTAACGGAAAAAGAGAGCAGCGCTGTTGGAGGAAGTGGATTGCTCGTCTTTCCAAGCCATGAAAAATCGTCTGTGTCACTTAGAGCTTCAGAGAGTTGTTTCAGGGCATTTTCAGGGGTAAAGGTACGTATATCTTTGAGCCCTTCTAGCTTTTTAAGGTCTGCCCACTGCTTTTCATACTCTTTTACCGGTGTATCGGCCGACCAGAAAATCTGTATTTCGACCTGTCCCCTGCTCTTCAGGAGTTCCTGATTCACATTATGCATGGTCAGCATGAACAGACCGGCCAGAATTGAGACCATGGTGACAGCCACAAGGGTGAAGATATTCGCCCACGGATGGAGTCCCATATCACGGATACCCCTGCCGAGGAGTCTGAAGAAAAGCGTTAACATGGGCAACGCTCCGCAGTAAGGTGTTCCGGGGCTTCGCAGACCTGACCGTCTTCAAGGTGGATTATTCTGGCGTCCGGTACATAGCGCAGGATTTCACGGCTATGGGTGGCCATGACCACAGTTGTTCCATGGGTGTTAAATTGTTTGAAAACGTCCATGAGATGCAGGGAAAGCTCAAAGTCCAGATTACCTGTGGGTTCATCCGCAATGATGAGTTTCGGATTGACCACCATTGCCCGGGCAATGGCAACCCGCTGCTGTTCACCGCCGGAAAGGCTGCTGCATTTTGAGTAGCTTTTCTTTTCAAGTCCGAGGGCGCGGATAATAGCCCTGACCCTTTTATCAACTATTGATTTGGGCATGCTGCGTACGGTCAGGGCAAGGGAAACGTTTTCGTAAACGGAGCGTCCGGGCAGAATTTTAAAATCCTGAAAGACCACCCCGAGTTCACGGCGCAGCATGGGAATCTGTCCGCGCTTGATATTGTGCAGGTCGTAGCCGGCCACTGAAGCCTGGCCCCGTGTAAGCGGAAGAGCTCCATACAGTAGGCGCATGAGGGTGGTTTTGCCGGCGCCGGAATGTCCGGTAAGAAAAATGAATTCCCCTTTTTCGATATTCAGGGAAATGTCCTTCAAAGCCCAGTTGGAGCCGAAGTTGTACGAAAGCCGGTTGATCCGGATCATTTATGCCACCGTGAATAATATTTAGAATTTAACCTTCAGCTTCTGACCGTCGGAAGTGGTGCAGCTACCGGTGCCGCCGCCTTCGAATTGCTGAATCCGGTCATTAAGTATGAAATCGCATTTCATACTTACCCCGTCGTGGCTGTAAAGAGTAACGGATTGTTGACCGGAACCCATTTCGCCATTGAAAACGGTTTCATCAGGCAACTGCGCTTTAACAGTGTAGGTTTTAAGTCCACGCTGCTTAAGAGCTGACATTTCTACCGGGCCCAGGTCAGATCCGGTATCAGAAGTGACATCACCTTTTATTATAACAGGTGCACAGGACGTAAGGCTGGCAAGCAGTACAGTCAATATGAAAAATCTCTGGATCATTTTATTAAACTCCTCGATTCGGTTTGTAGCAGGGGTAAGGCTGTTTTGCAAAATACAATATCTCAGCAGCGTTTCTGGACGGGAATTCTTCAACATCTAAAAAACATATCTGTAAAGTTGGATATGTTCATCAGAAAGATTTACGTTTTTGCTGTTTTCAATTAAGTTCCCGATTAGAGCATGGACCCGAGTAACTATCCTGACATCTTGGCTTGTTTAGAAAGCTGCAATAAATTCAATAGTTTAACTGGTTGAATTGGTTGGTTACGGGGTATGTCTAAGCAGCGTCAATGGCCGTGGATAAACATATAACTCAAGCAGCAGGAAAGAGATATGAAAATTTCTGAAAGACTTATGAGGGCAAAGCCGTCCGCAACTCTGGCAGTTAACGCCAAGGCACAGGAACTGCGTGCACAGGGTAAGGAAATCGTGAGCCTCGCAGTTGGCGAGCCTGATTTTCCCACCCCGAAACATGTCTGCGAAGCCATGAAGAAAGCTGTTGATGACGGTTTTCATCGTTATACCGCCGTTCCGGGGCTTCCCGAATTACGCGCAGCAGTAGCCAATTATTATGGTAAGTTCTACGGTGCTAAAGCTGAAGCTGAAAACACCATTATCAGTAATGGCGGAAAACATTCACTTTATAACCTGTTCATGGCCCTTATTGATCCGGGTGACGAAGCGCTTATCCCTGCTCCTTACTGGGTCAGCTATCCGGACATGGTAGAGCTGGCGGAAGGTAAGCCTGTTATCGTGCCCACAACTGCCGAGTCCGGTTTTTTGGCCAAAATTGAGGATCTTGAAGCAGCTTGTACTTCAAAGACAAAATTGTTGGTCCTGAATACTCCTTCGAACCCAACCGGTTGTCATTATCCGCAGGAGCAGCTGACCGAGATCGCTAATTGGGCCAAGTCCAAGGGAATCTTTATCATTTCCGATGAAGTTTATGACCGTCTGGTCTATACTCCTGCTGAATACTCCACCCTTGCTAATTTCTGGGAAAAGAATCCCGAAGATGTAGCCATAGTAGGCGCTCTGTCAAAGAGTTTCGCTATGACCGGTTGGCGTGTGGGTACTGCACTGGCTCATGCTGATCTGGTAAAAGCCATGGTCAAGATTCAGGGCCAATCCACATCCAACGTGAATACTATGGCTCAGAAGGCTGCACTTGCCGCTTTTGAAGGTCCGTGGGATTTCATTGATGAAATGACAGTTAAATTCAAACGCCGCCGTGATCTCGCTCTTGAAATCATTACTTCATGGCCCGGTGTTATCTGTCCGAAGCCGGATGGGGCATTTTATCTTTTCCCTGTTCTTGATTCCTTTTACACTGAAGAAACACCTGATTCCGCTTCCATGTGTACCAAGATTCTGGAAGAAGCCGGCGTGGCTCTCGTGCCCGGTTCCGCCTTCGGTGATGACCGCTGCATCCGCATTTCTTATGCTGTGGATGATGAAGTTCTCAAAAATTCTCTGGAAAAAATCGGTAAAGTGTTGATGGGAAAATAAAAATTACGTAAATATAGTCATATTTGATTAATATAAAATCAGCCTCTCCCGGTGATGACTTCCGGGAGAGGCTGCAACCTATACCAGGAGATCGAATATGGCTGCCAACATTCTTGATTGGACCGACAGCTGGTACGAAAGGCTTGATTCGGAATCTCAGTGCGATTCCGCGGCATCCATCGCTGCAAGATTCAGCGGAGAAGTGGCTGATGGCAAGCTTCCATTTTGCTCCATGCCTTTTATGGCTTCTCTGCTCCATAATCTGGAAGGCCTTGAAGAATACGTAAAAAGTTTTGACCATATGCTTCTGCTGGGCATAGGCGGCTCGGCATTGGGAGCAAGAGCCCTGCAAAAAGCGTTTTTTCCGCAGCAGGATCAGCCCGGTCATGAAGGACCATGGCTTTGGATTGCGGATAATGTCTGCGCGAAGACACTCGATGCCTACCTGAAAAAACTTCCCCTTGAAAAAACATTGGTGGCGGTTGTTTCCAAATCCGGAGGCACAATTGAAACCATCAGTCAGTATTTTCTTATCCGTGATAAACTCAAGCAGGATCTAGGTGATAACTGGAATCGCAATGTTTTGTTTGTCACAGACAAGGAAAAAGGTTTTCTGCGCGAGCAGGCTGATGAATATTCTGTACGTACCCTCGAAGTTCCTGATTTCCTCGGTGGAAGATATTCCGTTCTTTCTGCTGTGGGGCTGCTTCCTGCCATGTTTATGGGCATTGATTACCGCTCAATGGTGGAAGGTGCTTCCGATGTCCTTTCACCCCTTGCCGCTCCCGATTTAAATGGTGATACCCTAGGCAATCATCCGGCATTCAAGCTGGCTTGCTGGGCTTCAGGGCTGATGGGAGAAGGCTATAACGAACTCATCTTTTTTTCATATATTCCTCAATGGGCCTGCTTCGGCCAATGGTTCGCTCAGCTTTGGGCCGAAAGTCTCGGCAAAGACGGTAAAGGCAGTCAGCCGCTTCCGGCAGTAGGAGCCACGGATCAGCATTCAGTGAACCAGATGTTTCTCGATGGGCCGCGCAATAAAGGATGCCTGTTCCTTACCTGTCCTTCCCTTCCTGAAGGAGCTTCCTTCACGGACGATATCCCGGACAATTTCGCTTACCTCAAAGGAAAAAGTTTCGGTGAGCTGATCCATGCCGAAGCTCTGGGAACGAAAATGGCCCTTTCCGCCAATAAAGTTCCTCTTGTTGAAATGCAGATGGGGTCCGATTCTGAAGAATCCGCAGGACGGCTTATGGGGCTGCTCATGGCGGCAACTATTTTCACCGGCTGGCTTATAGAGATAAATCCCATTGACCAGCCTGCCGTTGAAATGGGCAAGCTGCTGGCTAAAGCAAGGCTTGGTGCTGATGGATTGCAAAAAGAAAAAGACAGCCTTGATTCATTTTTGAATATTAAGCGTGAAGAGCAGGAATTTTAGGAAGTTGATGCGCTATCGCTCTTTTTGATAATCGTGTTTCGACTCTGGAGGCTAAAGAGCTAAGCCTCTTAAGAATCACTTTTAGTTTGAATTAAGTATGTCTGGAAAAACTTGGGAAACATCTCAAGTTTTTCCTTTTTCTTTACTACTGACTATCTTTAAGGCACGAATAGGCAAGCTATTACTCAATTATACCGATTAAAATTTTTGAATAGTCTAGAGAAACTTTTTAAAAAGAGTTTCTCTGGTCCCCCGAAGGGGACGCCGGAGGCATTTTTTTGGAATCAGAACATCAAGATTTGCAAGTTAAATCATTTCAGCTTGTTAAACTTCTTTCATGGACTCTGCTGATAGTTATTATTGCCAGCAGTCTGGGTCTTTCTGTTTTTCTGGCCAAGCATGCAGATGAAACTCTGCTTGAAAAACAGAAGGAATTTGCCCTGCTGCAGGCTGAAAACCTGAATCACCAGATTTACCGTCGTTTTATCCTGCCTACACTAATCGGCTACGGGCGCATCGGTTTGAAAAATAAAGAACAGATGGACCGTCTTGATCAGGTGGTGCGTTCCACGGTGCATAGTTTTAAGGTTAATGAAGTCCGTGTTTATGATCCTGAGCTCACTGTTTCGTATTCCACGGATACTGATAAGATAGGCAAGGCTGATCTTGCGGGGGAATTTATCAAGCAGGTTCTGGATACCGGAAAGCCCCGCTATGAGTTCATCAGTAAGAAATCCACATTGGCGCTCATATTTGATTTTCACATGCGCCCGGGCACGATGCAGCTTAAGATTGTTTATCCCCTGCGTTCAGAAAAAAGCCTGAATATCGATGAAAATGTAATCATGGGTGTGATGGAATTGACGCAGGATATTACGGAAGATTACCAGTCCGTTATCAATTTTGAACGTTTGATTCTTTTTACATCAAGTTTTTCCGCTTTGATTCTTTTCGCCACGATCATGGCCATCATCAGACGTGCTGATATTGTAAATGAACAGCGCATGCAGGACCGCAGACAGTTTGAAAAAGAGCTGAACCAAAGTGAAAAACTGGCCAGTATCGGACGTATGGTTTCCGGTGTGGCTCATGAGATTCGCAATCCGCTCGGTATTATCCGCTCAAGTTCGGAATTATTACTTAAAAGGATGAAGGACGGCGATCAGACCAATGTAAAAATACTTGGTGCCATTCATGAGGAAACAAAGCGGCTAAGCCGGACAGTGAGCGATTTTCTTGATTATGCAAGACCGCGTAAGATAGCCATGAGCGCGCTTGATCCTGCTGATCTGCTGGATAAAATTTATATGTTCCTTGAATCAAAATGCCGGGAAAGCAATATTGAATTGCGCTGTAACTACGTACACGGATATCAGGTCTGTGCTGATTCGGATCTGCTCTACAGGGCTTTTTACAATCTCATCGGCAATGCCATACAAGCGGTGGAAGGTGATGGATATATTTCTGTTTTCATCGATGAGACAGAAGGCGGAATCAATGTTGTTGTTTCCGATTCCGGTTCGGGATTCCCGGAAGGTATTATTGAAAAGGTCAAAGACCCGTTTTTTACGACCAAAGATAATGGAACGGGGCTTGGGCTTGCTATTGTGACCAATATTGTGGAAAGCCATAACGGAAAGCTGCGCATCGGAAATAATCCTGAAGGCGGGGCGCGTTTGGAAATATTTTTACCTGAAAAGAAAGACTGCTAGAAAATGCCTGCAAATATTCTCATACTGGATGACGAGCAAAACTACCTGCTCATTCTGGAAGCAATGCTTTCGGACGAAGGTTACACCATCACCGCCCTTTCCGATCCGGAAACAGGGCTGGCCTACCTTGATGAATCCGAAGTTGATATGATCATCACCGATATGAAAATGCCCAAGCTTACCGGGCAGGATGTGCTGGAACATGTGAAAAAGAATTTTCCGCATATTCCGGTAATTATCATGACAGCGTTCGGGTCCATTGAATCAGCTGTCGAAGCTATGAAAATCGGGGCCTTTGATTACATTACAAAGCCTTTTGCCAACGAAGAACTGCTTCTTTCTGTTACCAAGGCTGCCCAGTTCGCCAAAGCGCAGCAGGAAAATAAACAACTGCGGGAACAGATCAAAGACCGTTACTCCCCCAGTAATATCATCGGCCGCTCGAAGCCCATGATGCAGGTCTTCGATATGATCAGCAAGGCTGCCCCGGGAAACTCCACCGTGCTTGTTACCGGTGAATCCGGTACCGGTAAGGAGTTGGTAGCTCAGGCTATCCATCAGGCATCACCGCGCTGTGATAAGCCGTTTGTCTCGGTAAACTGCATGGCCTTTAATACCGGGGTTCTTGAAAGTGAACTTTTCGGTCATGAGAAAGGTTCATTTACCGGGGCTGTTGCCCGTAAAAGAGGCCGTTTTGAAGCTGCTGATCACGGGACTCTTTTTCTTGATGAGATAGGAGAAATATCGCACGACATGCAGGTTAAGCTGCTGCGTGCGTTGCAGGAAAGGACTATCGAGCGTGTCGGCGGGGGTGAATCCATTAAAGTTGACATCCGTATCGTTGCCGCTACCAATAAAAATCTCAAGGAAGCTGTGGAAAAAGGCGAATTTCGTGAAGATCTATACTACCGTCTGAACGTAGTCAGCATCGAAATGCCTCCCCTACGTGAACGGCGTGAGGATATCCCTTTTCTGGTCGATCATTTTCTCGCCACTTATTCTGCTGAAAATAACAAGAAATTTGAAGGTTTCTCACCTTCAGCAATGGATTACATGACTGCCTATGAATGGCCCGGAAACGTGCGCCAGTTACAGAATGTTGTGGAACGTTGTGTTGTTCTTACATCCGGAACTGTAATTGATACAGTGGACCTGCCTGCTGAGATCAAGGATGAGGAAGCACAGTTCAAGAGCGCAGTAGACCTGCTGCCCCCTAAGCTTAATCTTGCAGATACACTTGATAAGATCGAAGCAACGCTGGTGCGTAGAGCGCTGGTTGCCAGTAATTTCGTCAAGGTTGATGCCGCTGAAATGCTCGGTATCTCCAAGAGTCTTTTGCAGTATAAATTGAAGAAGTATAAAATTAGCGGAAAGTAAAAAGATGCCTCCGGCGGTTTAAATCCGCCGAAGGGAATTGTAAGCTTAATTAAAAATGATAATACATAGTGTTAGTGGCTGAGAACCGTTCGTGATCCGAAAGATCGTGTTTGCGTGCCGGGGCCTGCAGGGCGTTGTCACGGTACTCGAAGATCTTGACCAGAAATCCTGATTTGTCCTTTGTTATGAATAAGCCTTCCCGCTCACCGTTGCGGTAATTCATTTCATCCCGAACTCTGCCGTTAGGATAGAAGGTGAAAGACTTGCCGTCCAGCTGGGCCTTTGCGTTGTAGTGGAGCATTTCCCGCAGCTTTCCATTCTCATAGTATTCGTAATTATAGCCGGACTTGTCCCGGTTGATGAAGAACTTCTGCTTTATGTTGCCGTTTTTCCAGTAAAGAGTGTGGTAACCGTAATACATGCCGTTACGGTTGGTGCCTTTTTCACGCAGTTTTCCGTCTGGGTAATAGTGGTAGAATTCGCCTTCCATTACCCCGTCCTTTACCGTGATCATGCTCTTGGGAAACTTGTGTTCAGAGTCATAATACTCGGCGTAAATACCGCTGAAAGGCTCATTGTCATCAATAAGAAGTATTTTGTCCTGCTCAAAACTAAGCTCGTAGAAAGTTGCCTCCTGCTGTCCACATGCGGAAAGCAGAAATAAAAACAGGGCCATAATCAATATGGACAACTTTTTGAGCATATATTTCTCCAGTTCTTTCAGGTAGCCTTTATTTTTAGCCTCTGGTTACCAACTGACTGGCAAGCGTACTTTCTTTTTCTCTTTATTAGTAAATAACACGTATCCGTTCTTTTTGCCAAACAGGTATACATCTTTAGTGACGGCCACATCCTGTTTGCAGTATTCGGTGATCAGGTCCAGACGCCCTTCCTTCCACCATTCAAGGGCCTGTAATCCGTCCGCACTTTTAGCTGAATCAAGGGTTGCCTGAGCTATATTATCCAGCTTAAGGCGGTAACCCAGACGCTCGTGGACTTTAATCAGCAGGTCCAGAGTCGGTAGCCCCTTGTAATTGAACGGGTGTATTCCGGAAAGAACCTTGTAGTCGAAACGTTCGATGTTGAAGCCGATAATCAGGTCCAGTTTTTGGACCCGCTCCATCATTTCCGGGATCTGTTCTTCTTCGTATTCATAATATTTGTCTTCAGTGGAATCATAGAGCACGGCAATGGATATGCCCATGCGCTCGGCTTTATTCCAGCCACCGACATCCTGTGCCGAGCGGCGTGTTTCAACATCGAGAACTCCGAAATTTTTGGGTTCCTCGGGTATTTGTTCCTTTTTTGCTTCTTCGCCGAAGGGTACCAGTACCATAGATAAATCCTCAATTTTTTCCGGTGGCTGCCCGGTAATCATATTGTTAAGAATGTAGATAGCCGCGGCCTTGTCGATTGGTCTGTTGCCGGAACCGCATTTTGGAGAATGCACGCAGGTCGGGCAGCCCAGTTCGCATTCGCAGTCTACAATAATCTGCAAGGTCCTCTCAAGGAGTTCTTCGGCCTGTTCAAATGCCTGCATGGTCAGTCCCGCTCCGCCGGGAATGCCGTCATAGATAAAGACAGCCGGACCATCCACCTGCTCATGCATCGGTGTTGAGATCCCGCCGAGATCGTTGCGGTCGGTCAGTACCAGAAGGGGGAGGATGCCGATTGCCGCATGCTCCACCGCATGAATGCCGCCCATGAAGTGAATGAAATCATCTTCGGCCCTGCGTTTTATCTCCGGTGAAATTTCCATCCACAGACCCTGGGTTTCAAATACCACCGGAGGCATGTCCAGAGGTACGATTCCAAGCATTTTTCCGCCCTTAACGGCCCTTTTTTCGTATCCGGTTACCTGTTCTGTTACCCGCAGCCTGCCAAAGCGCATGACAATCCCGAAGATCTTTTTCTGAGAATAAATTTCCAGTATTTCCGTAGATTTATTTTTTCGGGCACGGGTATAATAGCCGACACGTTCCTGCGCTGCCCTTATTTTTTTGGCCCCGAGGTCGAGTTCTTTAATGCAGTAAGTCGAGCCGCGGTGGATATAAACAGCGCCCTCGTGCGCTTCGCTGTAGGCCCGTACTTCGTCGATGGTGCCGATGGTCGCGCCGCTGGCGGCATCTTCTATGTGCAGGGTAGATCCGGCTCCGCGCAGGGAAACCTCACGGTGGGGTCTCTTGCGGGTGGAATAGATTTCGTCCCCGCGTTTGTTACGCAGCAGCACACCTTCCTGCTCGAGCTCCGTAACCCGTTTTTTTATCTCATCGTCGCGGAGCAGATAATCGTTGTCCCGCAAGGTGAGCTCCGCAGCCGCACAAACAAGATGACGCTGCATTATCACCGGATTGTAGGGATTGAGAACCGCGTTCTCCGCGGGCCGGGAAAAGAAATCGTCAGGGTGGCGCATGAAATACTGGTCAAGTGCATCTTCCTGTCCGACGAGAATTACCGCGGATTCCCGCTGGCTGCGTCCAACACGTCCTCCCCGCTGCAGGGTGGCCATGACTGAACCGGGATAGCCCACCATGATGCAGATATCGAGCCCGCCTATATCGATGCCCAGCTCAAGTGCGCTGGTTGATATTACGGCCAGTAATTCCCCGGAAGACATTTTCTCTTCTATTTCGCGGCGTTCCTCAGGAAGAAAACCGGCCCGGTAAGCACTGATGCGGTCCTTGTATTCACCGGCCTTTTCATTAACCCACATGGCGATAAGCTCAGTCATTTTGCGTGACTGGGTATAAACGATGGTCCGTAAACCTCGCGCTAGTCCGGCTTTAAGGAGCTGAATAGCCGCGCTGTATGGCGATACTACCGGGTTGAAAAAAATGTAATTGCGTTTACCGCTGGCTGCGCCGGATTCAGTTATCTGACTTACTTCCAATCCGGTCAGGTCGTGGCAGAGTTCCGCCGGGTTGCCTACTGTGGCGGAAGAAAAGATAAATGAGGGGTTGGCTCCGTAAAATTTGCATATGCGTAGCAGTCTGCGGAAAACCATGGCCATGTGGGAACCCATCACACCACGATAGGTATGAACCTCATCGACAACAATGTGGGTCAGTCCGGCCAGAAAAGGTGACCATCTTTCATGATATGGCAGCATGGATAAATGCAGCATTTCAGGATTGGTCAGGATTACTGCCGGCGGATTGTCACGGATTTTTTTGCGCTTGTAAGGGGTTGTATCCCCGTCGTAGATGGCGGCTTCAGGACGGGCGTGTTCCGGAAGCAGGGCGGCCATTTCATTAAAGGTTTTGAGCTGGTCCTGCGCCAGAGCTTTCAGCGGGAAAAGGTAAAGGGCATGCGCGTCAGGATCACGCAGGCATTGTTCCAGCACAGGCAGGTTGTAGGTCAGGGTCTTTCCGCTGGCGGTGGGGGTCGCGACAACTACGTTGCGTCCAGCACGGGCGTAATCGGTTGCTTCGGCCTGATGCGAATACAGCTGCTCAATATTCCTGAATCCAAGCACGGAATTTACCGAGGGAGAAAAAGGGCGGCGCGGTTCGCCGTAGGATGGATCTTTTCCGTCCATGGTTCGGTGATGAACTACCTGATCACCCATGGTAGGTGAAGCGAGCAGGGCGTTAATGTATTCTTGTATTTTGTCAGGATTGTGCAAGTTATGTCTCCGGAGGCCATGCCGGGGGCTGGTTTTGATGCGCTATCGCGTTTTTGATCGATAGCATTTAGCCCACGGCCAAAGGGACTAAGCCGCTCCGCTCTCAGTATCCGTAAACCTCGAAGCGAAGCTTCTTAACTAACGGCTACAGGCCTTTGGAATCCCTATTGGGTTAAATAGATATAATTTAGTTTGGTTGTTATTTGGTTCAGGAAGCTAGAGTCATATCGTAAATTCAATTCGTCAAGAAAAAAGGACCGTGCGTATAAACACACGGTCCTTTTGATTTGTGAATGCGAAACGGCGAATCCTTAATAAAAGGTTTTAAGTCGCCGGAGGCATTGATTTATGCCTTAACGGTTTCACCGGTAGCTTCAGCGTTTTTAGCTGCGATGTCGGCAGCAGCGGTGAAGAGAACATCGGTGGAGCTGTTCAATGCGGTTTCGGCGGAGTCCTGAATTACTCCGACAATGAAACCGGCAGCAACAACCTGCATGGAGATTTCATTGGGAACACCGAAGAGGGAGCATGCCAGAGGGATAAGCAGGAGAGAACCGCCGGCAACTCCGGAAGCGCCGCAGGCTGATACGGAGGCGATCAGGCTGAGCAGCAGGGCGGTGGCGATATCCACCTGAATACCGAGGGTGTGTACGGCAGCGAGAGTCATAACGGTGATGGTTACTGCCGCGCCGCCCATATTGATGGTAGCGCCCAGCGGAATGGATACGGAATATGTGTCTTCGTGCAGGTCGAGTTTCTCACACAGTTCCATATTCACCGGAATGTTCGCTGCGGAACTGCGGGTGAAAAATGCGGTAATACCGCTTTCACGCAGGCAGGTGAAAACGAGGGGATAGGGGTTGCGTCTGGTCTTGAACCATACGATCGCAGGATTGATGATCAAGGCGATGGAACCCATGGAGATGAGCAGAACCATGATCAGGTGGCTGTAACCCGCCAGAGCGGAAAAGCCGGTGGTGGCGATGGTATTGGAAACAAGTCCGAAGATACCGAGAGGTGCGAAGCGGATAACCAGCTTAACGATTCCGGAAACGCCGTCGGAAAGGTCGGACAGTACTTTTTTGGTGGCATCATTTGCATTCTGGAAAAAGAAACCGAGTGCGAGCGCCCATGCGAGGATACCGATAAAGTTACCGGTGGAGAGGGCGTTGACCGGGTTATCCACGATTTTGAAAAGCAGGGTGTTCAGAACTTCTGCAATGCCGCCGGGAGGAGTTGCACTGGTATCAGTTGCAACAAGGGTAAGGGTGGTAGGCATCAGGAAACTCATGGTAACCGCAACCAGTGCAGCCATGAAAGTGCCGATCAGGTAAAGGGAAATAATGGAGCGCATGTTGGTATGCGTGCCTTTTTTCTGGTTGGCGATGGATGCCGCAACAATAACGAAAACCAGAATAGGTGCAACTGCTTTCAGCGCTTTGACGAAGAGGCTTCCCAGCAGACTGATTGATTTTGCAGCTTCAGGTGCGAAAGTTGCCAGCGCAATACCTGCTGCAATGCCGACCATGATCTGTACTACCAGACTGCCTGATGCAATGCGCTTAAAGATGTTTGAATTCTGAGTCATATTTATCCCCCGTGTTTAAAAAAATTATGCTAGACGGCTATCGTCATAGGTAAAGGTTATGAATATTGTCAACAATTTTGTTGAAAACAAGCTATTGGTTAATTTTGACCTATGTTTTTTTCGCATTTAGTAAAAAAACAATAAGCAAAACACAAACATAGATAGTTGCGTAACAATGAGTTACTATTGTATCGTTACAAATTTAAATGCCAAAAATGAACGGTTGACCAAATAGTGCATTATGAATTTATCGAACAATGTCGTAAAAAAAATGTTTGTTTTTGCGATATGATTAATAATAGGCTGTTTTTTTAATGAAAACTTAAATATTTGAAAATTGCTGTACGGTCATATATCTTTTCTAAAAATATGAAATTTGAACTTTAGAATATGGAAAGAAGCATGTCAGAATCACCACGCAAGTATATTTACTACTCAATTGCGGCCTCTATAATCACCATGATCCTGAAAACATGGGCCTGGTATGTTACTGATTCAGTTGGATTGCTTTCCGATGCATTGGAAACGCTGGTCAATTTATCAGCAGCTCTCTTTGCTCTTGCCACGCTGACTCTGGCTCTGAAGCCTGCTGATGAAAAACATGCCTACGGGCATGGTAAGGCGGAGTATTTTTCCAGCGGTGCGGAGGGCATGCTTATCCTCATAGCTGCCGTAGGTATTGTTTACGCTTCGATGGAAAGATTCATGAGCCCGGAAGTTCCGCATAACCTTGGTCTGGGGCTTGGGATTGCCCTGCTTTCGTCTGTGGTGAATTTTGTGACCGCGAGGATTATGCTCAAAGGTGCCGAAGTTCATGATTCAATAATACTTGAGGCGGACGCGAAACATCTGCTTACTGATGTTTGGACTTCGGTTGGTTTGGTGGCCGGGCTGGGGGTAATGCTTTTCACTCCTCCTTCATGGGCGTTTATTGATCCGCTTATCGCCATGATCATGGCTGGTAATATTGTTTTCACCGGATTTTCTCTGATCAGGAAATCCTATTCCGGACTCATGGATAATAATCTGCCGCAAGAAGAGCTTGTGATAATTGATGCGGCCATCCGCAGTTGCGGTGGAGAGGAGGTGCTTTATCACGGTTTGCGGACCCGTAAGGCCGGTTCGCAGCGGTTTGTTGATTTTCATCTGCTGCTGCCCGGAGATTCGACTATCACCGCTTCACATGATTTATGTACTGAGATTGAAGAGTGTATCAAATCTGATTTAAGGAACTGCCACGTTACCATTCATGTTGAACCCAAAGAAGATGCTGCGTCCTATGATTGCGAGGAGACAGGCGGACTGTGCGGCTCCATGATCAGGCTTAATGAAAAGCTTGGAGACGTTGAATAATTTTATATGCCGAGTCAGCGAAAAATTCATCATATTCATTTGAATACAGAACTTGAAAGTATTCTGTTGCTACCTGATGGGAAAGGTCCGTTTCCGGCGGTTTTGCTTTTCCATGAATACACCGGATTGAATGAAACAGTTATAAACCATGCGAAACGCCTCGCCGCATTTGGATATGCGGTGCTGGCAGCGGATTTTTACGGACTGCGTAACCGCCCTTCCAATACAGACGAGGCACGCAGCACTCACCGTATTTACCGCAATGACAGGCTGCTTATGCGAAAACGGGCTAGGGCTTGTCTTGATGTGCTCTACAGTCATCCGGAAGTAGATTTATCATGTATTTATGCTCTGGGCTTTTCATTTGGCGGCGGGGCGGCATTGGAACTGGCCCGCACCGGAGTTCAGCTGCAAGGAGTTGCATCGGTTTACGGCTACCTGGATACCAGCAATCCGGCATCTTCAGGAGATGTTAAATGCCCGTTACTGGTCATTCACATAAAAGACGATCCCGTAGTACCTGAACAACATCTGCGCATGTTTGAAAAAGAGGCGTATTCCGCCGAGGTGGATTATGAACTTCACCTTTTGGACAATGCGCGGCACGGTTTTATTAATCCTGAAGCTGAATGTTTTGATGCCCGGCTTGCTGATGAAATATGGAAGAAGATTCTGAATTGGTTGGAGAACGGAAAACCCCGGCACCTGAATACCGGGGTTCTTTGAAAATTTCTATAAACTGAATCCTACCAGCTGTTGCGGTGAACCCTTTCTTCTTTGTAGCGGTCTTTTTTCTTTGATTCCTGTGCGGGGTGGCCGATGACCATGAAACCGAGCGGGATGACCTGTTCAGGCAGGTTGAACAGCTTCGTATAGCCCTCAACCCTTTCTTTGATAGGATGGATTCCGGTCCAGACGGCTCCCAGTCCTTTTGCATGAACAGCCAGCAGCAGGTTCTGAATGGCTGCGGAGCAATCCTGTACCCAATATCCTGCATATTTTTCGAGGCTGAGATCACCGCAGACAAGGATGCCCAGCGGAGCGTTTTTAACCATGGCTGCGTACTGATTGATTGCCGGAATCGCATCCAACTTTTCACGGTCATCAACAACAATAAACTGCCACGGTTGCGCGTTTCCTGCGCTTGGAGCCATCATGGCCGCCCCGAGCAGCTCTTTTATTGTTTCTTCTGAAACGGGTTTGTCTTCGTACTTTCTGATGCTTCTACGGGAATGAATCGCTTCCAATACATCCATTGTAATTATCTCCTTTAAAAAATTAATTTTAGAATGTTTTTGTGTATCACAGATATAAATAAAAGCGGATCATCATTTTGTATGATGATTTAATAGACTTACTCACGGTAGAATATTTTAAGGAACATAGTTTAATTAAAATAGTGCTTGATTAAAGTTTATAATGTTATATTCTATTCATAATCACACCCCTGATTTGGTCTGGAATACTTTTGGTTGTTTTGCAGTCCAACCCCTTGGCGGTGCCGTTCTCCTCCCTCGCTAACCGATCGGCATCGCCATCTTCTTTCCAATAAGAAAGGGTGTGCTACATTTGTAGCACACCCTTTCTTTATTTTTATTTAGCCTGAATCGCTATTTGTTTTTAAAAGCAATACGAAAGCAGGTGATTGCTCCACCCCAGGTGATAACGAGTCCGAAGAGCATCATAATGATTGCGCTGGTTGTCATTTTTATCTCCTTTTGAGGAAGTCACGGTTGATGGAAGAAACTTCTGCGAACGCACCGGCTTTGCTGGAAAGCATAAAGCCGAAAGCGAGACAGACGGCTATGATAGCCCAGCCGAATGAGATAATAGCTGTGTTTGAGTATCCACCGTAGTTCTTGGAGATGTCGCCGATAAAGTTGGTGACGATCATGAAACCAAGCATGGCCGGTACAACGAAACGCAGGCTGTTCATCCACAAGAAACCAACAGTAATTTCGGAGGTTTTGTTTACGTGAGCGCGCATTTGATCGAGGTTACAGAACCATGCGACAAATACGATTTCAATAAACCCGCCAATAAGAATGCCGAAGTTATTGACAAAATGGTCAACAATATCGAGCAGCAGGAGTCCTCCACCGGTGGTGAAAACAATGCTGACGATAAAGCCAAGGCTGCAGCAGATAGCAACGGCTTTTTTACGGGAAAGACCGAATTTATCAATAATTGCGGAAGTGATAACTTCGTTGATGGAGATCATGGAGGAAAGGCCGGCAACAACAAGTGCCAGGAAGAAAAGCACACCGAAGAAAACAGGTGCGGGCATCAGGTTGATTGCGGTGGGCAGGGTGACGAAGGCAAGGCCTACACCCGCACCGGCAACTTCACTGATGGGAACTCCCTGCTGATGAGCCATGTAGCCGAGCACGCTGAAGATCATGATACCGGAGATTATGCTGAATCCGCAGTTGATGAATACAGTCATGCAGGCGTTGTTGTTGATGTCTGATTCTTTGGGCAGATAGCTGGAGTATGAAAGCATGATGCCGAACCCGATAGAAAGACTGAAGAAGATCTGGCCGAATGCATCAGCCCAGACTTTACCGTCCATAATAGCGGTGAAATCAGGTTTGAAGAGCCAGTTCAGGCCTTCCATAGCTCCGGGAAGCATAAGTCCTCTGCCGATGAAGATAAACACAAGCAGGAAGAGAAGGGGCATGAATACTTTATTGACCCTTTCAATACCGGATTTTACGCCGGTGAACAGAGCAATGAAAGTGAATGCCCATGCTGCGGCTGTTGCAAGGAATATTGAACCCTGTACATTACCCATATTCATGGGGGAATCGGTCAGGCCGAGGAAGCTTCCGAAGAAGAAATCCTTAGGCGCAGCCCCCCAGCCCTGGGTGAATGCAAGGCCTACGTAGTTCATCGCCCATGCGATAACTACTACATAGTATGAGGCAATGATGAATGAAACCACAACCTGCCACCAGCCAAGCCATTCCCATTTTTTGGAAATGGATGAGAAAATTTTTGGCGCGGAACCCTTGAATTTCTGGCCTAGACCGAATTCAAGGATCATGAAGGGGATACCAGCAGCAAGCATTGCTACAAAGTAAGGGATAAGGAAAGCACCACCGCCGTTTTCATATACCATATATGGAAAACGCCAGATGTTACCCAGCCCGATTGCAGAGCCCACGGCGGCAAGAATAAAGCCGGAACGGGAACCCCAAGTTTCTCTTTTTTGCATGTTTTCTGAACTCCTTAAGAAAAAACCAGCTAAAGCAGCAACCATTTTGCTGAATCAGCAAAAAATGTATGTAAAATGCACTAAACGCACAATTGAGCATATCGCATAGAATACATTTTTGTTATTGTCCATCAAATTCGGCAGCAGATTATTTCAAAAAAAACCAAAACTAGGTGTGGTCATAGTGTTATTATGTATATCTTGAACGCATAAATTAGCAAAATGAAATTTTTGTATAAGTATTTTTCGTATTGAGAAAACTTAATATGCATTATGAGAGTTATTATTAAAAAAAATTTTACTGCGAAGTGCTGGAAGAGCAAATGCTCTGCATGAAATAAAAATGACCAACAAAATAGAGTTCTCGACTAAAACCAATGTTGATATTATGCTTTGCCAGCTAAATTTAAGGAGTCGTTATGGCACATATTCTTGTTCTTGATGATGTTGTGGACGCAGGCATACTCCTCAAGCGGATATTGGAGCGCAAGGGGCATGAGGTTAGTGTCTTTTCCGAAGAGGAGGAGGCTCTGGCATTCCTGGATGGCAGCGGGGTTGAGCTGGCTATTCTGGATATTAAGCTCAAGAAAATGACCGGGGTGGAGGTTCTGGAAGAGATGAAAAAAATCCTGCCGGAGCTGAGGGCTATTATGCTTACCGGATACCCGACTCTTGAGACCGCCCGTGAATCACTTAAACACGGTGCAAACGAATATTGCGTCAAGCCGATCGATAAAGAAGAGCTGGAGGCCAAGGTCGCTGCTGTTCTTGGGGGTTAGAAAAATACGCAGGTGTATTTTAATTTGAGCTTGAATTAGCGTGTTAAATCTGCTTTTTAAAGGCAGTTTTTTTGCGTGAATGTACATCCTGTTTTTTCATTATATATAGCCGGAAAGGTCCGGTAGTAGAGTAAGGAGTATTTTATATGTCTGATTTATCTATACTTTTCCCCGGTCAGGGTTCTCAGGAATCCGGTATGGGCCGTGATATTGCTGAAAAATGGTCCACTGCTATGGATATGTGGAAGTTTGCCGAAGCCGAGTCCGGTCTGCCTTTGCGCGAAATATACTGGGAAGGTGATGCGGCTGATATGGCTAAGACCGATGCCCTTCAGCCGGGACTGACTGTGGTAAACCTTTCCATCTGGGCTTATCTGAAGGACAGCCTCAAGCCCGCTGCAACAGCGGGACACAGTCTCGGGGAATTCGCATCCCTCGGCGCTTCCGGTATTCTTTCCGTGGAAGATACCATTAAGGCGGTTTCCCTGCGCGGTAAGCTCATGTCTCAGGTCGCCAATGATGATCACGGCATGGCGGCAGTGCTCAAGCTGGATCAGTCCGCAGTTGAGGAAGCTGTTGAATTCGGAGCTTCCGAGTCAGGCAAGGAATTGCGTGTAGCAAACTACAATTCCCCGGCTCAGTACGTGATCAGCGGTGAAAAAGCTGCCATCGAAGCAGCTGGAACCGTGATTAAAGAAAAGAAAGGCCGTTCCATTCCTCTTCCTGTCAGCGGTGCATTTCATAGTCCGCTCATTCAGGAAGCCGCCGATGAATTTGCCGCTTATCTCGGCAAGCTGGATTGGAATACGCCTGCTTTTCCGGTTTATTTTAACGTAACAGCCGCCGCCGAATCCAATCCTGACGCGATACGCAAAATCATGAGTTCACAGATGACTTCATCTGTGCGATGGATCGAAATCCTGTCCAACCAGTATGATGCGGGAGCGCGTAATTTTCTTGAACTCGGTCCCAAAGGTGTGCTGACCAAGCTGTTGGTGGCGAACTTCAAGGGCAGGGAATATGAAGGAAAAGGCATCGGCAATCTGGAGCAGGCTGACGCCCTCAAATAGTTTAATAAATACGTACATTAGTATAAAAAAGGACCAGCCTGAAAAGACTGGTCCTTTTTTAATGTGCTGTTACATTGAGCAGCTTCCGCTTTCAAGGCAGTAATTGTCGATCACATTCATCATCTGGTTGGTGAAGTAAACGCAATTATTTCGGTCAAAGCAGCTGCTTACGTATGAAGAGTCCATGTGGGTGGACAGTGAATCAGAACCGTTTTCAAGAGTTATTACCCATGCATCCATGTTCTCATTGAACTCGGTGGACATGTCGATGTTAAATCTTTCGATTTCCGGGTACAGATCTATGACCATCTGCCGGATTTGGGAGTCGTTAAGTCTCATAGTTCCCCTCCAGCTTTTATGTTAACGATTTTTAATCAAATACTTTAATGCTACATATATTAAATATAAACCTTAAATAGCGACTGTCAATTTACTCAGCCTGATTTTTATCTTGTATGGTAGCTTGAATTCAATTTGTATATGTCTTTCATCGTGTTAAAATTATACCCGCAATCAAATTTACATTAAAAAATGTTTTTGATCAGTTCTGCTATTTCAGAACATTAGGAGAAGATATGAAAATATTAACAGCTTCACGTATGGAGCGTTGCATAGGTTGCCATTCCTGTTCTTTTGCCTGTGCCCGGTTGGTGCATAAATTACTGTCGTGGAATACAGCGGGGATAAGGATTGCGTCTTCCGGAGGTCTTTCTACAGGATTCGTAGCCAAGGTTTGTCTGGCCTGTTCTCCGGCCCCCTGTGCGGAAGTCTGTCCGACCGGGGCCATGAAAGAAAGGAAGAAAGGCGGCGGGGTCATACACAAAAGAGACCTTTGTATTCGTTGCGGAAAATGCGCCGGGTCCTGTCCGGTGGATGCCATTTATCTCGATCTTAAAGACCGGCCATATGTTTGTATTCATTGCGGCAGGTGCGTTGAATTCTGCCCCCACGAATGTCTGGAGCTGGTCGAGTCCGATCAGAGGAGGGACTCATAATGATACGTGATTATTTTAGGGTCCTCGTAGTTGATTTAGGCAGCGGCAAAGGGAAAGTGGCCAAGGTCGAAGGCCGTAATGAATTTGCAGGAGGAAGCGGACTCGGGGCTTTGCTTTTTGAAAAGTACGGTTATGTTGACCGCCCGTGGGATGATCCTGATCAGCCGCTCATATTTTCCATCGGTCCTTTGACCGGTTTGTTTCCGCTCATGAGCAAAACCGTCTGTTCTTTTAAATCTCCATATCACGATCAGTTTGCCGAAAGTCATGCGGGTGGTCGCTCTGCGCTGGCTATCCGTTTTGCAGACTACGACGCGCTGGTCATTACCGGAAGGGCGCCGCGTTTATCATGTCTTTCCCTTGGGATGAAACATCTGGAAGTGAAGGATGTTCAGTTTCTGGCCGGAAAGGATGTTTTCAGTACCGGAAAGATTCTGCGCTCTATGTTTCCCGGTTCCGGTCACAGATCCATTCTGCGTATCGGCCCGGCAGGAGAGAAACTTTCGGCTATGGCCTGCATCAATGCCGATACCTACCGCCATTTCGGGCGGCTGGGATCTGGTGCGGTCATGGGTTCCAAGAATCTTAAGGGGATTGTGATTCAGGGGGACGGTTCATTCGCGCTGCCGGAAAATAAGGAATATTCCAAAATTTACCAGCAGGTCTATGCGAAGATGACCGATACCGACATGATGAGCAAGTATCACAATCTTGGTACCGCAGCGAATCTTGATGCTCTCAATGAACTTAAATCACTGCCGTGGCGTAATTTGCAGGCCACTAAGGACGAAGAAATCACCGGGATTACCGGTAAGAAATTCGCCGACGATACCCTGCTGCGTAACGCGGCCTGTGCCGGATGTCCGGTGGGTTGTATCCACATCGGTTTCGTGCGCGAGAAATTCATGGAAGATAACCAGTATCTATACCGGCAGGTGGCTTATGATTACGAGCCGATTTTTTCCACCGGTTCCATGCTCGGGGTTTCCGACGCTTTTCAGGTGCTGGGTATAATGGATGAGGTGGAAAAAGGCGGGCTTGATGTCATGTCCGGCGGGGTGGCTCTCGCATGGGCTACCGAGGCTTTTGAGAAAGGTCTGGTCAGTGAGGATCAAACAATTGTGCCGCTCGCTTTCGGAGATGCTGAGAACTACAAGAAGGCCGTGCAGTATCTCAGCAGGGCTGAAAATGAATTCTATGCCGCGCTGGCTAAAGGGTCGCTGGTGGCGGCCGCAAAATTCGGCGGCGAAGATTTTGCCTGTGTTTTGGGACAGGAAATGGCCGGCTATGCAACTGGAGAAACCTTTTACGTGGCAGAAGGTCTCGGTTTCCGTCACTCCCACCTGGATTCCGGGGGCTATTCATGGGACCAGAAAAATGATGCCAAAGACGCTGATGAAGTCTGCGATTTCCTGATCAACGATGAGACCGGACGGGCGTTTTTGACTTCCATGGTTTCCTGCCTGTTCGGCCGCGGGGTTTACAAAGATGATGTTCTTGCCGAGTGCCTTAAGTCTGTAGGTTATGATGAAATAGCTGAAAATATGGATGTTATTGGTGAGAGGGTCCGTGCCATGCGCTGGAAGATAAGATTTGCCACCGGCTATGACCCGGATAAGATTAAAATTCCTAAAAGATATAATGAGATCACGACATGGAAGGGTAAAACAGACCCGCAGTATCTGGAAAATTTAAAAAATGAGTATGGCCGTAGGATTCGAAATTTGGTTTCAGATGAGGCTTTGGAGAGGCTTGATCTGAAAAAAAATGATAAAAATTAAAAAAAGTACTTGCCAAGTCATTCCTGTTTGGTTAGTAATCTCTCCTCAGCGGCGCCGAGGTAGCTCAGTCGGTAGAGCAGGGGACTGAAAATCCCCGTGTCGGCAGTTCAATTCTGTCCCTCGGCACCACTAAGTTGTTAAGAATAGCCCTCATGAGAAATCATGAGGGCTTTTTCGTTGTGTGCTGAGCATGGCAGCGTAAGCCGCATTATTTAATCGGCAATGTTTCGATTGTCTCTGGGCTGTCGACTTCAAGTTTGGCATAATTCTTCATCAGCTCCATTCGGAAATGCTTCTGAAATTCCGCTTCGGTGATACTCATTTTTTTGGATTTGAATTGCACACAGGCGATGGTGTTCCGCAATTTTTTTTCATCCGGGCTAATAGCAATTATTTCTCCTGTTGCCATTTCCCTGTTCATCAGGTGGCTCACTGTTATTCCCGCGCCCAGCCCAGCCTTAACCGCCGAAACAATGGCCTCGGAACTGTCCGCGATGAATATGAGGTTCAGCTGTTGCGGATCGCGTCCGTAATGCAGCTTGAACCAGCTGCGGTACAGGGCGATGTCTTCTTTATATCCGATAAAATCCAAAGATTTCAGTTTGTGATAATCCGTGCCGTTCACCTTGGCCCGGTAGTATTCATTTGAGCAGACCATTACGAATTCTTCGCGTACGACCGGTTCGATGGAGTAGGCTGCGTTTCCGCCCGGTGTGTCCATGAAAAACGGCAGGATGTCGATGTATGCGAAATCAAGCTCGCCGCTGGAAATCTTGGAGAATAGAACTCTTGGTTCATCCAGTTCCAGATGCATGGTCACTGACGGATATTTACGCCGGAATGATCCGAAGATCGGCGGCAGGTAAATTTTCCCGAATTCAGTGGGCGCACCTATGCGTAACGGTCCTGATGGGGTCTGCGAGACTTCATTAATACTTCTGACTCCCTGCTCAAGTTCATCCATAAAACTTTTCACAATGCCGAATAATTTAATGCCGGACGCTGTAGGCACCAGTTTTCGGTTCACCCTCGTGAAAAGTTCCGTCTGCAATTCATCTTCCAGCTTTTTCAAATGCTGACTGACCCCGGATTGGGTTATGTGCAGCTTTTTTGCGGCTTCAGTGCTGCTTTGTTCATTAAAAATGTGGAAGAAAACTTTCAGTCTGTTGAGATCGGGGAGCATGTTCCGGCCTTTAGTTAGTTTTATTAATTAAAAGTAGTAGAACTATTAATTTTACTAATTACACTGGCAGTGTTTATCTATCAAGCATTGAAGGGCCAATTAGGCTTTTTCAGAACAGATAAAAGGAAGATTGATTTGAAAATAGGAATTATCGCCGCAATGAAAGAGGAACTGGCATTGCTGGTCAACAAACTGGATGAACAAAGTACGGAAACATTCGGACAGTTTATTTATTATACCGGACGCATTAACGGCGTGGAAGTTGCCTTGTTTCTATGCGGAATAGGTAAAGTCAACGCCGCGGTGGGCGCAACACTGCTACTGGATAAATTCAAGCCGGACTATCTTATAAATACCGGAGTGGCCGGAGCATTTCCCGGTAATATAAAAGTGGGCGACATCGTGCTTTCATCTGAAGTACGTCATTACGATGCCGATGCTACTATTTTTGATTATGAAATGGGTCAGATTCCGCAGATGCCAGCCGCATATCAGGCTGATAAGCTTTTACTTGGTCTGGCGGAAAAAGCATGGATCAACGAGGATGCGATCAGCGTGCATCGGGGACCGGTATTATCCGGTGATTCATTTGTCCACACTCCGCAGCAGATTTCGCAGATCGAGCAGAGGTTTCCAGATGTAATGGCTGTGGAAATGGAAGGGGCTGCCATCGCGCAGACCGGATTTTTGTTTAACGTCCCTTTTATACTGATCCGCTCCATCTCAGATAAAGTGCATGAGGACGGAAGCAGTTCGGTCTATGAGTCCAGTATGGAAAAAGCTGCTGCTAATTCAGTACGCATGGTTTTGGCTATGCTGAATGAGTTGTGATGCGTTTTGCGCTTTTGATGAATCGGCGGTCAGAGAAAGTTTTTGGAAAAAGTTTCTCTGGACTCTTCAAAAAATTTTAATAAGCTTCGCTGCTTGTTTACGAGGAATACATGAATAAAATAGAGAGTTTTAAGATAGATCATACTAAATTGAAACGTGGAATTTACGTCTCCCGTCGTGATGGGATCGGGGCCGAAAATGTCACCACTTTTGATCTCAGAATGAAAGAGCCAAACAATGAGCCTGCTCTTGATTCTGCTGTAGCACATACTTTGGAGCATATCGGGGCTACTTTTCTGCGCAACCATGCAGAATTTGGCGATAAAATAATTTATTTTGGACCCATGGGTTGTCTTACCGGCTTTTACCTGCTGCTTAACGGCAGGTATGAAGCAAGGGATATTGTGGGATTGATCCGTGAGCTATTCCGGTTTGCTGCCGATTTTGAAGGTGATGTTCCCGGAGCTTCAGCTGTTGAATGCGGAAACTATACACTTATGGATTTGTCCGGCGCAAAGCGGGAAGCCGCGAGATATTTCGCGGAAGTTCTGGATGGGATCGCGGAAGAAAATCTTAATTACCCTGAATAAAAAGAAAAAGCCGTTACAACTTGGTTGTAACGGCTATTCTAAGCATGTGGTGCCGAGGGACAGAATTGAACTGCCGACACGGGGATTTTCAGTCCCCTGCTCTACCGACTGAGCTACCTCGGCGCCGGAAAAACGATTTCTACGCAGATCGTAAAACGAAGTCAACAATTATTTGCTGATTAAAACAAGTCTTATCCACGCTAAGTGCCCGCCGGGTAATATCTATTCAATAAAAACGCGGCAGCGCACCTTATCTTTACTTTACCCATTCATCTTTTCCAGTACCTTGTACAGGGCCTGAGTGCCAAGCTCTTCGTAGCCAAGTGCCATGGCTGAAATGTAGAACTGGTTAACCAAAGCCAGACCAGGCAGGGAAAGGTTCATGCGTTTCGCTTCATCGAGAGCTATGCCCATATCCTTTACAAAGTGCTTAATGAAAAAACCGGGATTGAAATCATCATCTGCAATGCGACGGCCAAGATTGTTGATGGACCATGATCCGGCAGCACCGGAGCCGATTACATCGATAACTTCATTGAGATTCATACCCGCCTTGTAGGCATAGAGCAGGGATTCTACCACCCCGATCATTGTTCCGGCGATGAGGATTTGGTTGCACATTTTGGTGTGCTGACCTGCACCAGCCTTGCCCATGAGCTGTATGTTGCTGCCCATCACGTCAAATAGCGGGGTTATCGCGTCGAAAGTTTTTTTCTCTCCGCCGACCATGATAGCTAGAGTTCCGTTACGTGCTCCGAGGTCGCCGCCGGAAACAGGTGCGTCCAGAGCTTCAACTCCTTTAGCGGCAGCCTCTTTGGCAATGCGCTCTGCAAGGGCCGGCTCGGAGGTGGTCATATCCACGATAATTTTTCCGGAATCAGCATTTGCCAGTACTCCGTTTTCACCGAGAATAGTCTGTTCCACGTCTGAGGGATAGCCCACAATGGTAAAAATGATGTCCGCATTCTTGGCTACTTCTGCCGGGGAGTCGCACCATGTTGCACCTTTTGCAACCAGCTGGTCTGCTTTTGATTTTGTGCGGTTGTATACATATGCTTCGTTACCGTCTTTAAGTAGGTGCATGCACATGGAAGAACCCATTACACCTGTTCCGATCCATCCTATTTTTTTACTCATGAAATTAATCCTCATCGTGAATTGGGTTTTCAAAAAAAACTTAATGCCGGAAATAAATACCATACTGGTGATCAGTACGTAAATACGAGTATTGTTTTAGACTTACTTATAAAGAGCGTAAGCGGTTGCTCCTACCATCAGTACAACCATTGAGATATTTACTGTATGGCGAACTAACGGTGAGCGCAGCATTTTCATGAAGGATTCTCCGGTAACACACCACAATGAATGAAAAAGGGCTCCGCAGCAGGTGAATGTCCCAACGAAAATCAGGATTTCCGTGAAATTGTTTGCTCCGGGATTGGCAAATTGTGCGAATGCCGAAACTGACATGGCATAATGTTTGGGATTCAGCGGATGCAGAATCAGGCCTTCCACAAATTTGAACGCTTTCGGTTCTCCTGATGAATTAGCCTGCATATTCAGTACCTTCCATGCAAGATAAAGAATATAGATCAAGCCGCCTATCTTTAGGACGGCAGAGACCTGCGGATAAGCCAGAAATAATTGCGCAAGCCCCAAAGCAGCCAGAAAGTCCATGGCCAAACCGCCGAGGATTACGCCGGAAAGAAAGGGGATGGAACGTTTGAACCCCACAGCCTGACCAAGGGCCATGGATGCTATGTTGCCCGGACCGGGGGTTCCGGTCATTACGATGACAAATATAAGGAAGGCCCAAAAATTTTCTTGCATTTCAATTACCTCTGGCGGTTTAACTCTATTTGTACCGCTGTTTGATGTGGCTTGTTACCTTCAAGGAAACGCTCAGTCTGCTTTACTGCTGACTTATGCCAAAGTTGTTTATGAATTCCCAAAACCAGTTGTTATACTTCACTAAATAGTCTGGTTAGCTGGGGTTAAGTTTAAGAATTTAGGGCGTTGTCTTAGCAACGCCCTGTATGGGACCCACTGGACGTGGTTGGTAAGCAGCTTTATAATGATTGTGTGCTTGATGCTGCTTAATTGTGTTCATATTCTTGACATTGTGTGCAGTCAAATGAAATATTGTATGCATGACAAAATGGATACCTGAATTGGAAGATGGAACACGGGCTAAATTCAGACGACTGGCCGATGCGATCGAGCGTGATGTTTATGCCGGGAAACTGAGTCCCGGGGATAAGCTGCCTACTCATCGTGATCTTGCTGATGATCTGAAGATGAACGTGAGCACGGTGACCCGAGGTTACGCCGAGGCTGAAAAAAGGGGGCTTGTCTGCGGAACCGTGGGACGAGGGACATTCGTGGCTTCAGACGCGATCACGTCATCATCAATGGTTACATTTGAGCCGCATGCGCCGGGAATGATCGAGCTGGGCATGGTCAATACTTTTTACGATCTTGACCCGGACATTCAGGCTGGAATGAAGATGCTGACCCGCCGCCGAAATCTGAATGCCTTTTTGCGTTACACCGATCCGCAGGGGCTGCCGGAGCATCGCGAAGTTGGCGCGCAGTGGGCTAAAAGATACCGGCTGGAGACGACTGCCGGGCATGTTTTGGTATGTTCAGGAGCGCAGCATGCCCTCACATGTTGTCTGGGCGGTCTTTTTCGTTCGGGCGACCGCATTGCCACAGACGCTTTGATATATCCCGGAATGAAAACTCTCGCGTCTATGCTTGGGATCAGGCTGGTACCTGTTCCAATGGATGATCAGGGGATGATTCCCGAACAGCTGGAACGAATCTGCCGCCGGGAAAAGATAAACGGGGTCTCACTCATGCCCGGAGTGCAGAATCCCACTTCGGTCTGTATGCCGCTGGATAGGCGGGAGCAGATAGCTATGATCGCCTGTAATCATGATCTGACCATAATAGAAGATGATGCTTACGCTCTTACGGTGGAAAGCGATTTACCACCGGTTACATCTTTCGCTCCGGAAAGGAGCGTCTTCATTGCCGGAGTTTCCAAATCTATTGCTGTCGGGCTGCGGGTGGCGTTTATGGTTGCTCATGGTGAGAGGTTCAAACTGCTGGCTCATGCCATTTTAAATTCTGTATGGATGACTCCGCCCCTCAATGCAGAATTGCTTTGCCAGTGGATAAAGGACGGGACAGCGGATATAACCGTAAAGCTCAAGCGGCAGGCCGCACAACATCGGTTAGAGGCGGTCAAGGATCTATTGGCCGGAATGGGGTTGGGTGTTAATCCAACTGGTTTCTTTCTTTGGCTTTCACTACCTGACCCATGGAAGGGATATATGATTGAGTCCCGGGCGCGAGAAGAGGGAGTTAATCTTTTCGGTGCTGAAAAATTTTCCGTCGGCGGCGGTCCGGTGCCGGCTAATATTCGGCTTTCTCTGAGCGGTCCCAAGGATATTGAGGAGTTGCGCAAAGGGCTTGGGATTCTGAAAGAGTTGTTGTAAATATTAAGTCATGGGACACATAATAGGAAAGGATATATACCGGCAATTGGGTGACAAGGTGGACGGGACAACTGTGCGCATGCCGTGGTCTGATTCCATGCGTGAAATGCTCAAGGCCCTTTACTCTCCAGCGGAAGCGGAGCTTATTGTACGCATGCCTTACCGCCCCTCTTCACTTGAGCGAATTTCAAAATTGACCGGTATGGATGAAGGGGAGCTGCGTCCCATGCTCGAATCCATGTGCCATAAAGGTCTGGTTTGTGATCTTTGGGAGCAGGACCATTATCTATATATGATCAGCCCCTTTGTTATAGGCTTTTTTGAATTCTCGATGATGCGCACCAAGGGTGAGCTGAATTCTGCAAAATGGGCAGAACTGTTCAGTAATTATATGTTTTCGGATAAGTCTTTTTTTGAAGCTAATTATGGAAACAATGAACAGATTTCGATCATGCGCGCCCTGCCTCACGAAGGGACTATCCGAAATGTGGATCATGTGGAGGTGCTCGATTACGAAAAAGCGTCCGCTCTGGTGGATCAGCATGATCGATTCGCAGTCGGCCTTTGTTCGTGTCGGCACGAGAAAATGCATCTCGGGGAGCAGAAATGCGGTATTGACCTTGAGACCTGTACCTCCATGGGAGAAGCAGCTGATTTTCTAATTCGCAATAATTTCGCCCGTGAGATTTCCCGTTCTGAAATGGACGATATCATGGCCCGCTCACGTGAAATGGGCTTTACTCTGACCACCGATAATGTCCGCGAAAATGCGGGATTTCTCTGCCACTGCTGTGGATGCTGTTGCAATTTGATGAACGGTATTAAATATTCCGGATATCCGGGCATTGTTGTTTCCTCCACCTTCATTGCTGCAATTGAGCTGGCGGAATGCAACGGTTGCGGGAAGTGCGCGCGGGCTTGTCCTGTCGATGCGATCACTATTCATAAAAGAGATGCTTCCGCAGACGGTAAACCGATCCGTTTTGCTGAAATTAATAATGACATCTGCCTTGGCTGCGGTGTTTGCGCTCTCAAATGTCCCACTGGAGCCGTGCAGATGGATAAGCGCGAGCAACGGGTTATCCATCCCGAAGACAGCTTTGAGCGGGTTATCCTTCAATCCCTTGAACGCGGCACCCTGCAGAATCTTATCTTCGACAATCCAAACAGCCGCAGCGAGGACTTTATGCGTTCACTGCTCGGCGGCTTTCTGAAACTTTCCCCTGTAAAAAAAGGCTTGATGGGCGACCTGCTGCGCTCCCGTTTTTTAAGCGCATTGCGTAAAGCTTCTTCCTGATTGAACTGTATTTGTTCATTTTCTTCTTACTGTGCCCTGTCCGTAACTTTAGTGGTTGCTGTCAGGGTGTATTATGTTATTATTGTCCTCAGCTTTTAACTCCGGCCTGTTACTCATGTTTCTACTTCTGTTTCATAAACGAACTATTCTTTTTTTTGCGAAGTTCCGGGCCGGATGCTTAATAAATATTTTTTTTACTATGTTGAAGTAAATTTGTTCCTCTGCGATGCTTCAAGTGTGTTTAGGGTGTGTTATCCAAGCTTTTTTTCAGAAAAATGGTCATAGCGGAATCGAACAAAATTTTCATAAACGAAAATCATTTAGCGGCAAAAAACTTAAAAATGTAAGAAAGTGGTCATTTTTTGCATGCAAAATGATTTTAAATCTGTTAGAAAGCAATTAACCAAGAACTTGATACGCAGGTCCGCTCATTTTGCGGCCCTTTCGGTTAAACATAAACAAGGCAGGTATGAGAAATGGGTGTAACCAGACTCTACAAAGCAATTTTTGAAATTACCAGAGCTGTAAACTCCAGCCTGGAGCCGGAAAAAGTTCTGAACAGCATTGCCGAAAAAGTGGCAACTGAAATGGAACTGAAAGGTTGTTTTATCAGACTTCTTGATCGCAAGGGTGAAGTTCTGAAGGCAGACGCATCCTACGGTTTGAGTGAGCGCTACGAAAAGAAAGGTCCTGTTGAGGTTTCCAAGAGCCGTTTGGATCAGGAAGTTCTTGATGGTAAAATCGTAACAATTGCTGACGTTAGAAAAGATGACCGCTTCCAGTATCCTGAAGAAGCAGCCAAGGAAGGCCTTTGCTCTCTCGTGGTTGTACCGCTCACCGCTCGCGGTGACAAAGTTATCGGTGTTCTGCGTGTATATTCCGCCGAGCTCCGCGAATTTTCCGAAGAGGAATTGGATTTCCTCAAATGCGTTGCAGACCTTTCCGGTCTCGCCCTTGAAAATGCCCGCATGTACAGCGCCCTCAAACGTGCAAGCGAGCTGGCTAACGATTACATTTACCGCGTCGACGATCTGTAGAACGCGAGAATATAAGGAATTTTGAAATGAACAAAGTAAAAGTAGGTATTAACGGTTTTGGCCGTATCGGCCGTCAGGTTTTGAAGACCATATGGGAAAGACATCGTGACACTATCGAAGTTGTCGCAATCAACGACCTTTTCGATATCAACACCAACGCCGCCCTTTTCGCACGTGACACCAACTACGGTAAATTCCCCGCTGAAGTAAAAGTGGAAGATACCACCATGTACGTTGGTTCCGATTACGTTATCAAAAACTTTGCGGAACGTGATCCCCGCCGTATCCCCTGGGGAGAATGCGGTGTAGATGTTGTTATCGAGTGTACCGGTATTTTCAGAACCGGCCCCACCGCTGCGCAGCACCTTGAAGGCGGCGCAAAGAAAGTTGTTATTTCCGCTCCCGCGAAAGAAGAGGACATCACAGTTGTAATGGGTGTTAACCACAAGGATTACGATCCTGCAAAACACACCATTATTTCCAACGCATCCTGCACCACCAACTGCCTCGCGCCTATCGTTAAGACCATGCACGAGAAGTTCGGTATCGAGAAAGGTGTGATGACCACTGTTCACGCATACACCAATGACCAGCGTATTCTCGACCAGCCTCATAAGGACCTGCGTCGCGCCCGCGCTGCAGCCTGCAACATGATCCCCACCTCCACCGGTGCGGCTAAAGCTGTTGCCCTTGTCATTCCCGAAATGGCAGGCCGTTTTGAAGGTTACTCCGTGCGTGTTCCAACACCGACCGTATCCCTCGTGGACTTCGTTGCTGTGCTCAAAAGAGACACTGACACCGAAGAACTCAAGGCTACCCTGAAAGCAGCTGCCGAAGGCGAACTTAAAGGTATTATGGGTTACTCCGAGGAAGCTCTCGTTTCTTCCGACTTCCTCGCTGATCCCCGCTCCGGTATCGTCGAAGCTGATTTCACAGTCGTACAGGGCGGCAACCTCGCAAAGGTTTACGCTTGGTATGATAACGAATGGGGTTACTCCTGCCGTCTGGCCGATCTCATCGATTACATGGCTAAGTGCGGTATCTAATTAAGTATTGAATGCCGGCAGTGGTCCGGGAAGTTCCCGCTGCCGGTTTTAACCCTTTCTTCTGAAGAGGGTTAAACCTCCCGAAATTCGTCTGGATAGTGGATGTATTCGGATTGAATATTGAGATTCTTAAGATTGCCGAGGCGACCGGTCTGTTAACCACAAACAGGCCGGTCGTCTTTTTTCTGCCTGAGGCGGACCTGAGTCATGTGATTCAGGTCCGCTTTGTTTGTTATCTCCTGTTCTTCTCTGCAATTTTGCAAATTAAATAGTTATGTAACAGGAGAAAGTAACAATGAAAGTCGTAAATCCGAAAGGTAGTAATTTTTTAAAGGGGCAGTCTGAGGAAGGGTTGTTCGGACCTGAAAAAGAAACGCGTATGAGTCCCGAACTGGAACGATTGGCTGCTATTGGTGGCGTTGATCCCGATCTGCTTAAACGTGCCCGGGATCGCGAGGAGGAAGAGCGAGATTTAAGGGTTCTGGATGCTTATAATCGCTTTGAATCAGGATTGTATAATATTCTGGCTGATCCAAAATCCGGGATTATGCAGCTTAGGGCAGGGGATGCACAGTCTGCGGTGTTTAAGATCAACGATTATTTTACAGAAGAAGGAAACCGGCTTTGCGATGAACTTCCGGATGATGACTGCCGGAGCAGGTTTATGGATATTCTGGAATCCCGGCGGAAAACAGCTCTGGATGCAGTGGCCCGTCACCAGAGTCAGGAATATCAGAATTGGAAAGAAAGTACCGCGGCCGCGACTATTGATTCGGTCCTGAAGGGTGTTAAGCTCAGTCCGGATTCAGCCTCGCTCATGCATGGGGAGTTGCTGCTGGAGGGTGCTATTCTGCGGCTTTATCGGTCCAGCAATCTTGAACTCACACAACTGCGCTTGATAGCTGCCAAGCAGAGTATGTACGCCGGAGCTCTGGAAACAATAGGCGCGAATGATCCGATCAGCGCATTGATAATGGTGGATAGCTGGAAGGAGCAGCTGGGTGAGGAATATTATGAACGGTTGCTTGAAAAATTTAAACCTTTGGCGCGTAACCAGAGCATCAAGCAGGAATTTTATTCTTTGCGGGGCATGGATGATGAGCAGATTGAGGCGGAGCTCAAAGATCTGAAGGATGAGGATATGCGGCGCGAGATTTCGGAAATGCTCAGTGTTGACCGAGAATTGCGTGCTAGAACCGACCGGATTGCTCAAGAAGAGCAGAGAAACGCGGCCTGCCGGGAGTTGTTTAAAAAATTTGTAGAAGGTGTGCTCAGCACGGAAGATATTCTTGATTCCGGTCTCGATGCTGAAATGCGTTCCTTGTGGTTGCTTATCTTCGGACGCAAAGGAGAAAAAGGTAGCGACGAGGCTTTGATGAAAGTTGTCAACGGGTTGATATGTGATGCAATAAGCGAAGAAAGACAGATTTATGCTGCTATAGTTGGGGGGCTCGGTGAAATGGATGCCGCTTTGCTCATTGCGATGTTTGAATTTAGGGATAATCCTGAATCCCGGCTTGCGATTAATGGTTTACGTGAAATCAGTGAGCGCGGCGCGGCCGTTTCTTGCGAGGTCCGTGATCTCGCTGCTGCGGTGCGCGATTTTTTGAACCGTGTTGCCGCTTTGATTGCTAAAGGAGAGCCGTTCAGCGTAACCCGGGTGCGCAATGAAGTAATCACTGATCATTTTACAAAAGGGCAGGGCGGGCAGAAACCGGATGGTAATTCTCGTGAACAGGATTTTCCTGAAGTTGAAGATTCAGCTGCGGAACACTCAGAAACAAACTTTGCTCCTGCTGAAGACGATGAAGATGAAGCTGCCGATGAAACAACAGATCTTGAAAAGGAGCAGGTTTCCAAAAAGAATAATGAAGAGTACTCTGGCGGGAAATCTTAAAAATGGAGTTTCTATGCGCCGTATGATGATCATGCTTGTTCTGGCTGCACTGTTAGCTGGATGCGTTGGTGGTAATCTCCCTGATTCCGTGCACTCTCTCGCCTCTTTGCCTGAATCGGTAGTGCAGGTGGATGATGATCCTTTTGCTTACCGCATTTTCGGGGAAGGGCCGCCTTTACTCATGATTATGGGCTTTGCCGGGACTATGGACATCTGGGACACCAAATTTGTTCGTGAATTGGCGAAAGAGCATACGGTGATAATTTTCGATAACCGGGGTATTGGTGGGTCCGGAAAAGGAACGGAAGAAATATCCATTACCGGCATGGCTGCGGACAGCGCCGCTTTACTGCGCGAACTCGGTTACCCACATGCAGATGTACTTGGATGGTCCATGGGGGGGCTTATAGCGCAGGAACTTGCGCTTAATTATCCTGAAAAAGTAAATAAGCTGGTTTTGATAGGAACTTCATGCGATGCGAAACCGGTTGTAGCTACGACCCATAGATTGATGAAGATGGACGTGCCGGAGCTGCTGTCCCATTTTTTCCCTTCGGGCTGGGTTGAAAAATATCCTGAAGCATTTGAGAAACTTCCGCGTCCGGCAAGCCCTCCAGATCAGAAAATTATACAGTCTCAGGCCGCAGCTATGCTTAGGTGGCCGGGGTGCTGTTCACGTCTTACCGGATTCGATAAACCTACATTGGTAATTTCCGGCCTTGATGATGACATCCTGCCGGAAGCGTTGGGGGTCGAGATAGTGAAAAAAGTACAAGGAAGCTGGCTGGTGCGCTACAAGAATGCGACTCACTGGCTCATGTATCAGGACCCGGTGGGGTTGGTGATCACCATCAACAATTTCCTTGCCGTTAAGCAGGATTTATTATCGCAGTGATGTCGGCATCGATAATCTCTGCGGGCCCGAATTCTTCTTATTACTGCTTCATGCATGTGGATAGAACAGAAAAATCCCGGAATATTGTTAAATATTCCGGGATTAATTTTATATAAGATGCAGTTTTTTAAGTTTACCAGATATTTTTTTTAGTTTGTGTTGTTTCGGAAAAGAGTCTGGTGAAGTCGTCAAAAGCGGTCAGGGCTGCCGCTGCTCCCTGCCCGGTGGCGGTAATGATCTGGCGAACGCCTCCGGTTACGTCTCCGGCGGCATAGACCCGCTCCAAGCTTGTGCGCTGGCTGGGATCAACCTTGATGAAACCGTCTTCGCGCAGTTCAACTCCCATTTTTTCAGCAAGCTCGGTATTGGCGGTATGGCCGATGGCTACAAAGACGACATCGGTATCCTTGATGAATTCCGTTCCGTCCTTTTTAAGAATCCGTGCTGATTCCAGCTGCTTTTCACCGATGACTTCCGTGACCTGAGCATCCCAGATGATTTCAATCCCTTCCCGCTCAACGGAATCCTGAAGTACTTTTTCAGCCCGGAATTTATCCCGGCGGTGGACGATTGTGGTTTCGACGCCCAGATGTTTCAGGTGCAAGGCATCGGTCAGCGCTGTGTTACCGCCTCCGACGACAATAGCCTTGCCGCCTTTGTAGAAGTTACCGTCACAGGTGGCGCAGTAACTGACTCCGTGTCCGTAAAATTTGTCTTCCCCCGGAACGTTGAGCATGCGTACGTTGACTCCGGTAGCAAGCATGACTCCTTTTGCCAGGTATTTTTTTTCAGTGGTAACAATTTCGATGCGCGGGCCGTATTTGATATCCGTGACTTCGGCAAATTGTTTGATATCGGTGTATTCACGGGCATGGGAACCCAGTATTTCCACAAGTTCAAAGCCCTGAATGTGACTGAAGCCGGGGTAATTTTCTACTTTAGGGGTCAGGGCTACCTGTCCGCCGACCCCCTGCTTTTCGAGGATAATACAGCTCAGTCCGCTGCGTTTAGCGTAAATACCGGCACTCATACCGGCAGGGCCGCCGCCGATAATAATCAGATCCACTTCTTCATACTCGTCTTCAGCATCTTTAGCTTCGGTTGAAGTGCTCTGCTCCTCTAAAATTTCTTCCAGAGGCTTCATAAAAAGCAACTGCATCATGAACTTTTCTTCAGGTTCAAGTCCGGTGAAGGTTACCGCATCGTTGATATCAGTATGAGGTACAGATCCAACGTTGTATTCGCGGGCCATGTTTTCGTTATCGAGAGTGGAAATAGTCCACGCTGAAATTTTGTCCGGTCTGGCAACAGCAGCCTTGAAAGCATTGATGGCCTGCCCCGGACAGTACGGACAGGTAGGGCTGGCAAAAATTTTGATCAGCCTGTCTTCCTCCAGCGGCTCAAGCATTTCTTTTGTGGCGTCGGATATGCCTTCAAGACCTTTGGAGGCAAGATTGATCGCTTCTACAAGGGCTCGCCCTTCTTCTCCCGCAGGTGCTCCGAGAAAACGGATATTGTATTCCTCCGGTGAAATGAGCACGGTGGGTGTGGCGACAATCTCGCGCTTTTTCCCCATTTCACTGTCCATTGCGTATTCCCGCAGCTGAATTTTATCGCTGAGCACGTTGAAAGCACGACATATATTAAGTGTGAATTCGTTATATTCGCGATGCTTACCGTCAGCAGTGTATACTTCGATAGTTACATCCCGTTTAAAATCTGCAAATATTTTTTCAAGATATTTGCGACTCTCTTCAGGTATAAAATTGCGGTATTTTTCTTCAGCGCTAAGTGTGCTCATTTCAAGGCTCCTTGTCGGCAATAATATTAATGCATTACCAATATGACTTATTTTATAGTTTGGGAAAAGGATTTTTAATAAAACTGCCAAGCCAGTTATCAGTAACGATTACTAAATACAAGTATAAACCGGATTAATCATAGTTAAGTTCAAAATAGTGGCCAGAAGTAAAATAAGTGTTGTCAGGGGTGATACCTATTTGTGCGTAAAGCGGTTTGAGGCAGGACTTGTGTCCCCAGAGTTCGCCTGAATATTTTTGCGGTACGATTAGTTTCCGCGGACTTCCCCCTAGAAGTGCCAAGCGGGAGCGGAGAAATAAAAACAGAGCCTTGGAGCGGATTTTCTGTCCCAGTGCCGGGTGGACCGGACCGGCTATAACGCTTTCCTCAAAACCTTCTTCATGAGCCACCCCGATGCGGATAACATGTATTTTGTTATGCCAAAGGCGGAGCACTGCCGGGGCAAGCTCTTCTTCTGTGCGGTTCAAGGACCAGGGTTTGTACTTTCCGGCAAGGTATAGTTTTTCAAGGCCGGTTCCTTTGACTGTCAGGCAGGGATAAATACGAACAGCTCCGGGATTCAGCGCGATGGTTCTGATTATGTCCCGTCGAAAGTCTCCGCTCTTGTCCCCGGGCAACCCGGGCAGAAGCTGAATCCCGAGTTCAATGCCGCATTCGTGTATTGCGTGGCAGGCGTCTTCGGCGGTTTCCGGGGAGTAGTTGCGGGCTGAGCGGCGCAGTACTTCTGCGGAAAAGCTTTGAATTCCCAATTCTATCATGTCCAGCCCGGCTGAGCGCAAAACGTTGATCTGTGCGGGATCAATACAGTCCGGCCGGGTGGAACAGCGTACTTTGGTTAAGAAATCCTTTTTTTTAAATTCAGCAGCCAGCTTGATGAAACGTTCCTGCCATTCAAAAGGAAGAGCGGTAAAAGTGCCTCCGAAAAAAGCAAGTTCTAGGGGCGCACGGTCTTTTTCTGCAAAAAATGTAGGAATCTCGCGCTCAATAGTTTGATATATTTCGCTTAATGTCTTAGTATCTGTCCCAGTCTGCCTATGTTGAGAGCAATAAATACATTTTGAAGGGCAGCCCATAAAAGGCATGAAAACCGGCCAGATACGTGTTTTGGAATGTTCCGGTTCAGGGTGTTTGAAAATCGTAGTGCGCATTTTTTTTGGTGGCTTTGCTGAAAAATATGACAAATCATGCCTTTGTTTAATAAATTAGCTTGATTAAAAAAACGTGGTCGGTTATTTGTCTAAATATAACTGTCTCTTGAATTCTTCAGGACGGTTTAAGACTATTTGTCGCAACATGCAACTTAAGCAGTAATATTATGAGTAATCAGGATTGTATTTTCTGTAAGATTGTGGCCGGGGAAATCCCCTGCTTTAAAATTTATGAAACAGATAAGATACTCAGCTTTCTAGATATCGGGCCGGTCAACAAAGGACATGCCCTTGTTATTCCGAAGCAGCATTGTGAGAATCTTTGGGATCTGCCCGCCGAACTGGGTCAGGATCTTCTCATCGCAGCTCAGCAGGCCGGGGATGCCATTGTAAAGGCAACCGGGGCCGACGGGCTGAACCTGATTATGAATAATAATGAAGCGGCAGGGCAGCTTGTTTTTCATAGCCACTTCCACCTCATCCCCAGATTTAAGGATGACGGGTTTACCCACTGGGGCCAGAGTGAATATGAAACTATGGATGAGGCTTCGGCCCTTGCCCAAAAGATAGAAAAGATGATAATGGAATAAATTAATAGTAATTTATTCTCATACGATAACGCCTTTTACCTGTATCACCGTGCGCAGAATTTTCAATCTGCTGCGGATAACACTAAACCCGCCGCCCCTGTCCTCTCAGGGCCGGGGACAACGGAGGAAAGGAAATGGCTACCGGAAATACCCTTACTAAAGCCAGCGTTGTTGACTACATCTACGAAAAGACCGACCGGAACAGAGCTGAGATCAAGGAACTGGTTGAATCCATCCTCGACCTTATGAAACAGGCAGTGAAAAGAGATCACGCCATGTTGATCAGCGGTTTCGGTAAATTTGAAGCTTACGACAAAAATGCTCGTAAGGGTCGTAATCCCCAGACCAATGAAGCGATTACCCTGCCTGCACGAAAGGTTGTAGTCTTCAGGCTTTCGCGCAAGTTCAGGTCTGAACTGAACGGATAGGTTCGGGAGCGCTGTTGCGCTCTTGTTTCATCCCGGTTTGATATAGTGCAATTCAACAAGGGTGCTGGATAAATTCAGCCCCTGTTGGATTCTTGTGTTTAACTTATTGAACGCGTGAGTTCATTTTTGGGTCAGCGGATGTAATGCAAACAAAAAACCGCCGTATCATATGATACGGCGGTTTTTTTATTTCATATATTTTCCTGACTATTCAGTCACGAGGATTACGTGTCCAAATTCGTCTTCAAGGGAAGCCATGGCATCTTCGGCTGTCGGTATGTTTAAAAAATACCCGGCTTGCACACGTACAAATTTCTGTCCGTTTACGTCCACTTCTACCATGCGTGACTGCTCATAACCGCTGTTGCGCAGGCCTTCGAGCACACTCTGGGCGCGTTCATGATCAGTAAATGCACCGACCTGAATGTAGTAGTGAGCCTGGGAAGTAGCTTTCTCGGTTAATATAATTTCTTCCACTTCAGGTGCGGCCTGAACGGTTTCTTCCACAACAGCTTCTTCGTCCGGTGCTGCTGTCTCAGCTACTATTTCAGTTGCCTTAACGGGCTCAACGTTGACGTCATCAATGGCCCGCAATTCAACCGGAGTCAGGCCCTTGTTGACAATTCCGAGTTTGGACGCCGCTGCATAGGAAAGATCGATAATGCGTAGATCAGGGTCGGCAAAGGGGCCGCGGTCATTGACCCTGACGATAACTTTACGTCCGCTGCTGCGGTCTGTGACTTCAAGCATGGTCCCCATGGGCAGAGTACGGTGGGCGGCGGTCATGGCGTACATGTTGTATGTTTCGCCGTTGGCAGTCGTTTTGCCGTTAAAATCGTCTCCATACCATGAAGCCAGCCCTTGAGCTTTGTACCCTTTGGAGCTGAGATGCGGAACATAGGTTCTTCCATGTACATTGTAAGGATCTGTCTTCAAGATCGGCTTAACCGTAGTCGGGGAATCCTGTTTTTTTATTTTGTGCTGCGAAAGCGGGGGAGTGGAATAAACCCTTTTTTTGGCACACCCTGCGGAAAAAAGAAGCAACAGGCAGCTAAGCAAAATTACATATCTGGACATTTGAGCCTCCGTCGTACGAAATATATGTTGATAATCGAAGTCTAACCAGCGCGAACGGTTATCTTTCCATAGTGTTTGAATGATTTAAAGTCCAGTTTAATGAATTATAATCAGCTAAACCAGGTAATAAGTTTTCGGTTTTATGCATCAGGGTGGGCATGCATATCGAAAGGCAGGATTATTTACGGGAAAGTGCCAGCGCCAGAGCGGTGGTCAGTTTTACCAGTTCGTTATTGTTACGGCGTATAGTAGAGGCCATTCTTTTGCTGATGGTCATTAGCAGTTTGCTTCCGGTCTCAGGGTGCGATTCAATAAATTCGAAAAATTTCATGCGGTCAGTAACCAGAAATTCGGAATCCTCCACCACTGTAACTGTTGCCGATCGCTGATCACGGTCAATAAGGGCTATTTCACCGAAAATGGGGTAGTTGCTTCCTTCCAGATTCGCAAGAACCTTGCAGGTGTTTTTTATTTCACTGAGCGGCATTGACATACCTTTCATGAGCATGGCTTTGGTTATGCGCACCCTGCCATCCACGAGGATAAACATTTCATCCGCTTCTTCGCCTTCGGAGATAATGTCCGTGCCTGAACGAACCGCTATACTGGCAAATATGGGTTTGACTTGCTGCAGTTCTTCCTCTTCAAGATTTTGAAAAAGGGGTATGGATTTCCAGTGATCAACCATGTTCGGCTTCTCCCGGTGCGCTTATTACCAGCAGGGCATCGTATTCTTCCATGGATTCACTGTCCGGGGGATTCATCCGTACCTTCGGGCCCTGCATGCCCAGTGATGTGTCCTGACCGGAACTCTTGAAGAGTTCCATAATGAACTGGTCCAGTGCCGAGCCCTCATCCAGCACATCCTGCAAGGTCAGATTTTTGCCCATTTTACAGGCAGCCACCGGCAGGTCTCCGCAGTTGTCCCTGATTTTGTAACTCAGCTCTCCCCAGCTCAACTGCCGTTCCTCATTACTACAGAGGCGGAAAGCGAGCCTGCCTGATTCTTCTATGCCGATCAGATTGCGGAAAAACGACCACATGGAAGGGCTGGCACCCATCATGCCCATCATGCGTCCTGAAATTTCTCCGCGCACAAGGATTTCATTGGCCCCGGCCCGGAGCAGGTGTTCCTTATTTTCATATCGGGCTATTTCCGCGTAGACCGGAACCTTGGGAGCCAGTGTACGCAGCGCCAATACAGCGTAAATGGCCTGCTGATCAGAGTCTTTACTATCCATTCCGTCCTGGCAGAGCACATAGACATTGCGGGCTACAGCCGGATTTGCTCTTGAAATGACATTGGCCTGACTGATATTGCCGTGAACAAAATTAAGCTGTTCACCCATATCCAGTCTGAAGGCGATTTCATCGCGCAACTCGCCCTGCAGATGGCTTACGATTACCAGTTGCAGTTTACGGGGATGGGTCTGTTTGCTGAGCGATTCAATAAGTCCGAAGGCATAGTCATTCCAGCCCAGTATTATTATGTGGTCGCTGAATTTCACTGATAACAGCCCCTTGCGTTTTTTAGCTTTTTGCTCAACCAGCATGGAGGCCATTGTACCTGTAAGCGAGGTAACCAGCCCGATGCCTGAAATCATGACCAGTCCGCCGAGAATTCGTCCCGGTAGGGTGGTGGGAACCATATCGCCGTATCCCACGGTGGTCAGGGTTACAACAGCCCACCATAATGCATGGGAAATCCTTGCTTCTTCACCGTCGCGCAGTTCTATCCAGTAGAAAGCCAGCGTGCTTAAGACGAGAAGCAGGGCTGTGGCAATAACAAGTTTGCCGAATCCCGAGCGCAGCCAGTTAATAATTTTCATTTATTAACTATAACCTTTTATCACGGACTGGTTCAAGGGAAAGAAAAAAGAAAGCCCTGTTTCCACATCAGTGAAAACAGGGCTTTTAAAGCTAAATTTACTTGTATTTCTACAGGTAACCGAGAGCTGCTTTCATTTCCCCGGGAACTACAGCATTCTCAGCGGGCTCGAGAGCTTTCCATGAAGCACCGGCCTGTTTGCGGACATCCTTAACTTCGTCAAGGGTGAAGCCAGCGCGAGGGACTTCGAGAGACTGTCCAGGATAAATGAGGTCAGGGTTTTTGATCTGGTCCCTGTTTGCTTTGTAAATAAGGGGCCACATGAAAGGATCGTTGTAAATCTGCTGATATTCAGCGATCCACCAGAGGCATTCACCTTTGGTAACTACGTGAGAAGTGGGCAGTGTTTTGTACTCACTTTCGTAAATTTCCATGGGAGTTGGAGGAACAACTTCTTCGGCGGGTTCATCCTCAACAACTACAACTTCAGTTTCTTCGACAACCACTACGTCATCCTGTTGGACCTGCTTTTTGGCACAGCCACATGTAAGCATCAGGCTGATTGCGATTGCGAGCCAGATCAGTTTCTTCATTTTTCAAGGCCTCCTGCGATTATTTAGAATTTGTTCGCTTGCTTAGTCATACTTTAACTGTTTTTGTCCAATTATCAACAATTTCTTTTTCTTGCAACACCCTGTTGTTGTTTGGGTTTAATTTAAAGGCCTGCTCAATGGCTTCAACGGCCTTTTTCATCCATCCTCCAAGGCGCAGACTTCGGGAGGCAAGAACGTAAAGCATTTCCGGCTGCTCACCATAGATAGTATCGATAAGATTCTCATATTCTTCACGAAAAACTTCAACAACAAGATGATTCTGAGAGAAAAGCAAGCGCCCCAGCAGAGCATTGTCGTTGTGACTTTTCAGGTAAATCGGGAAAAGTTTGCGGCATCTGGCGATAATGAATCTTATACGGCTTATTTCACGTTCCATACTTTCTTCAGTCTGCTCGACAACCTGTACAAAGTCCTGGCCGATAATTGATTCCGGCAGTGCTGTATCCTTTCCGCGCAAGTTTGAAAATAAGGGGGCGTAATTAAGATTCTGGTAGGAATCTTCACGCAGTTTGAATGCCTCATGGAAAATATATCCCATGCCCCAATCCAGAAAGCGTCCGGAAAGCGGATCGCCTATTTCGTTACGAAACAGCAGATGCGCGGTATCCTTCAAGCGCCAGAGCAGGCCCTTGTTCATCTTGGTCCCGATAAGATCGTCGAGAGCTTCAAAACTTACGCTGCGTTCACGGTCAAATGTTTCAAACTGCTCTTCCAGTGCATTACCGGCAAGACAGAAATCCCTGAAGGTGTCACGGACAAATTCAGGCATTTTGGTCATTATCCATGAATTGGACATTTAAATTTCCTATCTGGTTTATTTTTTACATTCAGCAAGGCTGGCCAGTTTTGAAAGTTCCGCCAGCCTGTCATCCGCTTTGCGGTATAGGGTTCCCTCGGGAAATTTGCCGGTCTTACTGCGTTCTCCTGCCTCCACTCCTGTTAGGATATAGATGGCTTCTTCGATAGTTTTAACCGGGTAAATATGGAATTCACCGTTTTCCACCGCTCGAACTACTTCGCTTCTGAGCATAAGGTTTACCACATTATCCGCCGGAATGAGAACACCCTGTTTCCCATTAAAACCACGGCGGCGGCAGACCTCGAAAAAACCCTCGATTTTGCGGCTGACCGCGCCGACGGCCATAATCGTTCCGGACTGACTGACCGCGCCGGTAAATGCATAATCAAACTTGATGGGTACGCCGGAAATCCCGGAGAGCAAAGCAGCCAGTTCCGCTCCTGAGGCGGAATCGCCTTCTATGCCGGCGTAGCTCTGTTCAAAACAGAGGCTGCCGGTCAGCACGATAGGTTTATCCTGCGCGAAAAGCCCTACAAGATAATTTTTGATGATCATCATCCCCTTGGTGTGAATGGGGCCGCCCATGCGCGCTTCGCGTTCCAGATCGAGAATCCCGCCGTGCCCTACACCGATGGTGCAGGAAATCTGATGTGGCAGGCCGAATTCGTAATTACCGAACAGAGTGACTGAAAGGCCGTTGGCTCGCCCTATTCCTTCCCCGGAAGTTTCAACCTTGATGACTTCACGGTCATATTCGTTCATGTATTCATCTTCATAAAGGTTGGAGCGGAAATCCTTCATGGAAATGGCCTCTTCAAGGGCGGGCAGATCAACCATTTCCTTTCCGTCAAGCTTAGCCAGAGCGGAGGCTTCGACCATGATTTCCTTCAAAAGCGGGATGCGAAGGGACAGTTTTTTTTGATCTTCAGCCAATCGGCTGGAGAAATCCACAATTCTTGCCAGGCATTCACGATTAAAGTGTGCCAGCTCGGAATCATGAATAATTTTTCCCATAACGCGGACGAAACGCTCAACATTTTCCGGATTGCGCTCCGCGCTAAGCTGCATGTGGGCTTTGAGTTTGAAATATTTTCCGAATCTTTCATCATTATAGAGAAGAAGTTCGTAAGTGTCCTCGGAGCCGATAAGTATGACAGTCAGGTCAAGCGGGATAGGTTCCGGTTCTATGGTTTTAGTACGGACCTGATCACCGTCACCGGGGTCTTCAATTTTTGACTGGCCGGTTCGAAGGGCTCGCAGCAGGCCTTCCCACGAGGAAGGAGTTGTCAGGATATCATCGGCGTAGACAATGAGATAACCGTGGTTTGCCTTATGGATTGCTCCGGCCCGGATAAGAGTGAAATCAGTGTACAGAGCGCCCAGTTCAGATTCTCTTTCAATGGAACCCAGCAGGTTGAAAAGAGTCGGGTGATCAGCCATGACCACCGGGGCTCCTTTTGTCTTGCTGTTATCAACAAGCAGGTTAACCTCAAATCGGGAGAAAAGATCCTCCACCGGGGAGGATTCAGGAAGCTGCAGTCCGGCAATGGTCGGTGCGGCTTGTGTATCTTTAGCCATGAACAGGTCGATGTTATCGAGAAGCTCTTCTTCAAGTTCTTTAAGATAGCCGTCTATCCGATTGTATTTGCCGAAATCTTCATGCAATGGAGCGAGCTGCTCTTTAAGCAGTTCCTTGGCAGAATCCTGATGCAGTTTACGTTCATCCTTGCGGAAACCTTCTTCAGTTTTGCTGATGCGGCGCAGGATGGTGGTTACCTCTGCCAGCAGGTCGTCAGCGGCGCTGCGCAGGTTTTTGCGCACTTCGGGGTCAAGTCTTTCAAATTCGTCATCATTCAAAATCCGCCCTTCCACTAACGGAATCAGGGTCAGGCCGCCGTGGTCGTCGATTTCAAGGCTGAAGCCGCGTTCCTTGGCCAGATCTTCCATATTTGCGAAGAGATCATCTCGTTCATCCTGAAAAGTGCGTGAAATCTGCTCAAGGGCTTTTATATGAGGTTCCCTTTCAAACCATGCCGGCAGCAGCTCTTTAATCTGGGAGACTTTTTCAGACATGGCGTTTTTGAATTTTTTGCCCTGTCCAGCTGGCAGGCTGACCGAGATGGGATGATCCTGATGGGAAAAATTGTGCAGGTAAAGCTGGTCCGGCGGAGTTTCCTGCTTAGCGGCGCGCAGTTCAAAATATTCGCGGGCAAAATAGCTTCGTCCGAGATTCGGTTCACCGGACAAGTAGAGATTATGGCAGGTTCCCTTAATGGCAAGAGCCATACGGAAAGCCTGAAGCGCCCGCGGCTGAAACTGGTCGTAATCGTATTTTGATTCCGGAATTTCGGAACTGGTGCTGTATTCTATTTCTGAGGGCTCCTGTCTGGAGCAGAGCTTATCCAAGGATAATTCATTTATGGTCATATTTTAGTAATCTTCCTGTATTAAATCGGTGTCCGGTTTGATGTATAAGACTTACGTGTATATGGAAAAAAAGTCACTGGGCTGAAGAGTGCTTCTTTTAAAAATGCAATACTGATTGTGAAATTTTTTACAATTAAATACATTGTGTCATTACAGTAGATTATGAGATTTATTTTAATAAAAAAAGGTTGAATATGCGTTCAAAATGGATTTTGCAGTTGCGTGTAAGCGTATTCGGGGATATGAATTTCATGTGTTTTTTAATGCGAGGTGGGTTCCGATGCAGATCTTTGGAATATTTTTCAGTTAAATGGAGCTTATGGATAAAGAATCCGTTGACTCTTATTTGATGATTATGCTAGACGGAACTCACTTGTGAAGGTTTGCGCAAAGTCCGCTTTGCGCACCAATTCCATCCCGGATAAAATAAAGGACCGGAAACAACATGTTCTTTTTAAGAGGGAATAAAGAGGCCTTCGATCTGTTTGGCAATGCCGCAACGATCGGAACTCATCTGGTTGTCTCCACCTTTGTCGGGTTGGGTATCGGGTGGTATCTCGATAAATGGTTGGGAACGAAGCCTTGGCTTCTAATTGTTTTCTTGTGTTTCGGAATCGCTGCCGGCTTCAAGAACGTATTCGACGAAGTTCAGCGCATTCAGAAAAAGGATCAGGGGAAAGGTCCGGAAACCAATGAAAATGAATCAGAAGATTGAATCATTCCTCCACAGGCGGGGCTTCACTCATCCGGACGTACGCAGTCTGGTACGAAATCAATTGTATCTGGCTGCCGGAACATGTTTGATCGCTGCCGTAGTATCCATCGGGTTTGCCCCCTGGGCACTGGGTCTGGCAGCAGGAGCTGTTCTAGTAACGTTCAACTTCTGGTCGCTGGCCAAGTTCGGTCAGCATCTGGCTTACATGCGCAAGGGCGCGGTTGTGTCCTTGTTGATTCGCTTCTACGGTCGGCTCATTTTATCCGGGCTGGCTCTCTACGGTCTGATAGTCTGGGGGCAGTGTTCAATTTACGCTCTTCTGGCCGGTCTTAGTACGGTAGTTGTGAATGCGATATTTTGGGGCGTAGCCGGGTTTCGGCAAAAAGTGAAGGAGGCATAAGGATCATGGCTGGAGGTTTACCACATCCATTATTGATCATGACAGAGCTTAATCATGCTCTGGGAACTCACATCCCCAACCACGTGTGGTACACATGGTTCGGAATGAGTGTTCTTTTCGTATTGGGTTTCATTGTATCCAGAAGACTCAGTCTGGTTCCCGGCGGGGTGCAGAACCTTGCCGAGATCATTATCGGGGGATTAGAGGATTTTGTCGTTTCAAACGTCGGTGAGGGCGGACGTCAGGTCTTTCCTTTCATGTGTACTCTTTTTGTATACATCCTCGTTCTGAACCTTATGGGTCTTGTTCCCGGATTTGACGCTCCTACTGCGAACGTCAACACCAACGCAGCAATGGCTGTATGTACTTTTCTTTACTACAACTATATCGGTATCAAACTTCACGGTGCCGGTTACATCAAGCATTTCATGGGTCCGATTCCGGCTCTGTCTCCCTTGATGTTTATCATCGAAGTGGTTTCCCACATCTCACGTCCGCTTTCGCTTACTCTGCGTCTGTTCGGTAACATCCGTGGTGAGGAAATCGTTCTCGTACTTCTGTTCTTGCTTGCTCCTGTTGTTTCCACCCTGCCCATGTACTTCCTGTTCATGTTGGCTAAGGTTATCCAGGCTTTCATTTTCTTCATGTTGACCATGATTTATCTGAAAGGTTCTCTGGAAGAAGCTCACTAGGATTCAAGCTCTTAATTTTGGGGAAATGGTCTAACGACCTGTTAAATAAACTTATATTTGGAGGATTTTACAATGCGTAAAGCTCTGCTTATCGTTCTGAACACCATGGCTCTGGTTCTCGCTGCTGGCGCAGCATTCGCTTCCGGCGTAGCTCCTGAAGTTGCTTCCGCTACCGCTACTGCTACCGCTATCGGCATGGCTATTGCTGCTGCTGGTTGTGGTATCGGTCAGGGTCTTGGTCTGAAAGCAGCTTGTGAAGGTACTGCACGTAACCCCGAAGCTGGTGGTAAAATCACTGTTACTCTTATTCTTGGTCTGGCATTCGTAGAATCTCTGGCCATTTACGCTCTCGTTGTTAACCTGATCCTGCTCTTCGCTAACCCCCTCATCGGTTAGTTCTAAGGATTTGGAAATATTTAAAGGAGGTCTTCGGACCTCCTTTTTTTTCCGAAAATTATTGTTAATTTTTTCACATGTTTTGACGCCGGTATCGGGTTTTACAGGTGTCCGGGCTTTAATACCCTGCTTAAATTAATGTTATAGGTCCAACAGGGTAGCCGAAACTAAGGGTTTTAGTGTATATTCATTGAATAGAAAGGTTGCGTTTGAACTTACTCTCCGGTACGGGGATTGGTCGAACTTGAGAGTGAAGGTCGTGGGCCCCGGAACTCAGAAGCGTAAACTACCACCGAAACTTTTCGGGCAAGTCCATTTGTCCTGGAAAATAGGAAAATAAAGTGAAAACCCAGAATATCCCCAAAGCAACCATTAAAAGGCTTGCTGTTTACATACAGGTTTTAACAGGTCTCAAAAGAGACGGCGTGGAGGTTATTTCCTCTGAAAAGCTGGCCCGGGCCTGTTCTGTCAATCCGTCTCAGATTCGTAAGGATCTGGCATATTTCGGTGAATTCGGCGTACGTGGGGTAGGCTACTACGTGCATGAACTCATCTCATCTATCAAGCAGTCTCTCGGTGTCGACCGGGTCTGGGGTTGCGCCCTTGTCGGCGTTGGTAACCTCGGACGCGCTTTGTTGCGCCACAAGGAATTCGCTCTGCGCGGATTTTCCATCCGCGCTGCTTTTGACTGCGATCCGTATAAGATAGGTGAAGTTGTTTCAGGACTTGAAGTTGTTTGCACCCGTCAATTCAAGGCAAGGGTGGAGGAACTGGGACTTGAGATAGGAATTATCACCACTCCGCCTGAAAGGGCGCAGCGTGCAGCCAATTATCTGGTGGATGGCGGGATTAAGGGTATCGTCAATTTTGCGCAGGCAAGAATTGATGTGCCTAAGAATGTTCCGGTTGAATATGTCGACTTCACACACCACTTTTATTCCGTGGCCTTTAATATCAGTTCTATGGATTAGATTAAGATACGGTTTACGGAAAGATGAATCCCCTGTGGCAGATTGTCACAGGGGATTCATCTTTTTGTCTAATGGAGTGTATACTTTTTTTTGATATTATGTTTCTTGAGTAAAGCGTAAATTCTGGAAACCGATAAGCCTGATTTTTTTGAAGCTTCGGTCATGTTGGCCTTGCTGACAAGCATCAGTTGTTCAAGGTAGATTTTTTCAGCATTTTTTACAGCTTCATCCCGATACTCTTTGAAGGGCGGAATTTTGGTTGAATCCGGTACACGTATTTCCGGGAATGGTAGTTCTGTTTTTGATGCCTGAAGTCTACGCGGACGTCCGTTTTTGATCTCGCTTAAACTCTTTTGTCTCGGTGGAACTGAAGCCTGTGCGGCTGAGACCCGTAGTCTAAGCGGAAGATGGATGGGGAGAAATTCTCCGGCTTCCGGGTTTGATGTAAAAACCTGCTCCAGAACATTGAAAAGCTCGCGAATATTTCCCGGCCATGAATATGAATTTAGAGCATCAAGAAATTCGTTGGATATGGCAATGGGCGGAGCATTAAAGTCCGCAGCCAGTTTGTTCAGACAGTAGCGGGAAAGTCTGCGAATATCTTCTCCCCGCTGGCGCAAGGGCGGAAGATCGATAGTGAATGCCTGCAGTCTGTATAGTAGATCCTGCCGAAAACGTCCGTTTTGCACCAGCGCTTCAAGGTCCCGGTTCGTGGCAGCCACCAGCCGGAAGTCACTTTGTCGTTCCTCGTGTCCGCCGACAGGACGGTAGGTCCGCTCCTGCAGGACTCTAAGAAAGGATTTTTGCAGGGAAACCGGGAGTTCGCCTACTTCATCAAGAAAAAGCGTTCCTCCGTCAGCTTTGGCAATCAAACCCTCGTGGCTTTTATCCGCGCTGGTGAAAGCACCCCGTTCATGGCCGAAAAGTATGGATTCGACCAAATTTTCCGGGATAGACGCGCAGTCAACAATGACAAAAGGTTCATTGCGCCTTGAACTGTTATCGTGAACAGCTCGGGCAAAAAGTTCTTTACCGGTACCTGTTTCTCCTAGCAGAAGCACGCCGACATGGCTTTCAGCCGCTTTCGCGGCCTGACTCAGGCAGCGTACGATTGAATCAGAGCGGCCGACAATGTTATGATGGCCCAACTTGGGACTGGAAGACTGTTTTTCACTGCGGTACTGAAACACTCGTTTCATGTGCAGCATATACTCTTCCTGACTTGCAGGCTTGGCAATGTAATCCCATGCCCCGGAATTAATAGCCAGTTCCGCGCCTTTGGAATCTCCTTTACCGGTTATGATGATTACTTCCGGCATATTATGCAGCTGTTGCAGTTCCGGCAAGGCATCCAGACCGTTTCCATCCGGCAGGATTACATCGAGAAAAACAACATCAAAGCGTTCCTCCCGGGCAAGAGACATTCCTTCTTTCAGAGTCAGGGCTTTTTCTCCGTCATGGTTGAGCGCTTCAGCTATGGCGATAAGAAGTTCTCCGATAAAAGGATCATCATCAATAATTAAGACGTTAGCCATCTGTATTCCAGTGTTTGATATGAAGTATAATGTGAGCAGTCAAAAACGGCTAATAAATATATGAGCATACGTTTTGCAGCTAATCAACCATTTTTCTTTTTCATTGACGATTAATTAATAGTTGTATAGTTGACAAGTCAACTGTTGACTTATCAACAAAGATGAGAATTATAAATGGAAAAAAAACACATATTGTTCGGATTCATGAATGGGCATATGGGCAGATTGCACAAGGCTATTTTAGCTGAAAAGCTTAAGGCATTGGGCATCACTTATGGTCAGGTCGGTTTTTTAATGCAGACGTTACGCCATCCGGGCAGGTCTCAGGATGAGCTTTCAATGGTTCTGAGTGTTGATAAGGCCGCAACCGCGCGAGCTGTAGCAAAGCTGATCGATAACGGATTCCTTTATCGGGAAGAAAACATCAAAGATAAGCGGCAAAAACTGGTTTACCCAACGGCAAAAACCATGGATTTATCTGAGACTCTCCACGAAGTATTAATGGCATCTAATCGCGTAATGCTCTCCGGACTTACAGAAGATGAGACCGATAAGTTTATGGAATTGATGGTGAAAGTTATTGATGCCAGCCGCGAAAATCTGGGCATGTCCCGGGTTTGGGATTATTTATAGAAATTTTCGGAGATTCTTATGGATGAGACAAAGAAAAAAGCCGTCATATTCACAGTTGCTGTAACTCAGTTTACTATGCCCTTTATGTTTTCGGCTGTAGGTATAACTCTGCCTGTTATGGGCAGGGAGTTCGGTGCCAGCGGGCTAGATCTCAGTCTGGTTGAGTCTGTTTATATCGGGAGTGTGGCCGCGTTGTTGCTTCCTTTGGGCCGACTGGCCGATATGCACGGCAGGCAGCCTATGTTCAGGCTGGGAATTCTTCTTTTTTCAATTTTTACCCTGCTGATCGGTTTTGCCCATAATATTGAAACAGTAATCGGTCTGCGTATGATTCAGGGAATGGTCGGTGGTATGGGTATCGCCACCAATATGGCCCTGCTGACCAATTCAGTCCCGGCCGGGGAACGGGGAAAAGCCATGGGGCTTGCTGTTGCCGCAGTTTATTTGGGGCTTTCCGCCGGCCCGTACGTTGGCGGAGTGGTCACTTCACATTTCGGTTGGCGCTGGCTTTACTACCTGGGCATGATTCCGTTGGGAGTTTCTTATTACATTGCCCGGCGTAATTTGAATGGAAAATTCCGTGCTTCAGAAGAAAAATTTGATTATCCCGGAAGTGTAGTCATCGCCCTGTCTGTGGCGGCTATTGTTTTCGGCGGAACCAGTCTCGGTTCAGGTTGGTTCGGACCGTTGGCGCTCATATCCGGACTGGCCGGGGTTGCTCTTTTTATCTACATGCAGGATAGGTCTGATTCTCCTTTGGTAGAATTGACTCTTTTTAAGGAGCGGATTGATTTCTCAGATGCGGCACTGGTGCAGTTTATTAACTATGCCGGTACCTTCGGTATAGTCTTTCTATTCAGTCTTTATTTGCAGAGTGTAAAGGGGTTCAGTCCTCGCGATGCAGGATTGGTGCTGGTGGTTCAGCCCATTGTTCAGGCAGTCCTTTCTCCTTTTTGCGGTAGGCTGGCCGATAAAATTTCACCGCGCCTTTTGGCTTTGCTGGGCATGGCTGGCTGCACTGCCGGAACAATCATGGGCTCCATGGTCACAGCGCAGACTTCCCTGCCGTATCTTTACTGCATGTTTGTGGTACTTGGCGTGGGTTATGCCCTATTCTCTTCACCGAATATGATAATCCTGATGAGCAGTGTGCCGCCTTCCCGTTATGGTTTTGCATCGGCAATTTCAGGTGGTTTGCGTACTCTGGGTATGGTTTTCAGCATGGTCATTATCGCCATCTTCATATCCACAATCATGGGCAAGGCTCCGGTCAGTCCTGAATCAGCAGCAGAATATCTTACAGTAATGCGTTACTCATTAACCAGCCTTTCGGGTCTTTGCGGGTTCGCGGTGCTGATCTCCATACGCGCGGTGCTGAAGAAGCAAAGAGTTGCCAAGGATGGGGATAGTGTGCAATCTGCCGGGAACAGGAGGGAGGAGTAATGGCGGAAATAAATATCAGCGCAGCGGATATCTTAGGAGCGGCGGCCCGGTCCGGGCGTAAGCTTAAGGATGATCCTGCACAGGATGAAGGCTTTAAGGCTGCGGCAGATCAGGCGCGGGTGCTTGCGTATTACCTGACTCTGCTGGTCAAGTGGAATAAATCCATGAACCTCGTCGGTCCGCAAAGCTGGGAGCAGGTATTTCATTCCCTCATCATAGATAGCCTGCATCTGGCGGACTTTCTGAACTCCCTTGATCTGCCTGAAGATCCGGTTTCCCTTGATCTAGGAGCTGGGTCCGGCTTGCCCGGAATTCCCCTGCGTGCTCTTTGGCAGGCTGGGGATTATCATCTGGTTGAGGCGCGCCAAAAAAGATCCATCTTTATGCGCACTGCTTTGCGGATGATGAAACTGCCGCGTACAGATGTATTTCAGGGACGGGCAGAAAAAATTCCACAGAAGAATCTGCCCGCAGATTTGATTCTGAGCAAGGCTTTCATGCCCTGGAAAGAGCTGCTGGTTTTCGTTAAAACCATGCTCGATCCACAGGGCAGGATAGTGATTCTTTCTAATGACACTCCGCCCTCAGCTGAGGAGCTGGAAGATCTTGGGCATGTTCTGGAAAGCTCCATGAAATATAAAGCCGGTGAAAAAGTTCATTATTTCTGGAGTCTGAGGAGAATAGTCGCGGCCGAATAAGCCGTTTACCGAGTCTCTCGGTCTGTCTTATTCTTCCGTTTGTCCGGCCCCGGAAAGAGCCTCCAGCAAACCGCCTTTGAAGATAAGTTTGGTGGCTTGTTCGTCCGCTATTTCAGCTACATCCATAAGTTTTTCCAAAAACTCGAGAATTTCAAAACGTTTCTCTTCAGTACCGTTATCGAATTCAAATTTCATATCACCGGAAGTCATGTATTCTTCCAGTTTTTCAAGGTAATCCATTTTAAGCATTAATATCTCCGGGAGCGCGGGGTATCCGCAAGTTTAAACATGATGGTACGGCGAGCCGCGCAGTATGGAAGCAGCGCGGTAGAGCTGTTCCAGCAGCATGGTTCTGGCCAGTTCATGAGGCAGGGTCATTTTGCTTAGGGAAAGTTTTATGCGGGCCGCATCCTTAACTTCCTCCGCCAGTCCGAAGGGACCACCGATTACAAAGCATGGGGTAAGGTTCGGGTCCTCGGTCCAGCGCTGTAAATGTTTTGAAAGTTCTACAGAGGTCATTTCCTTGCCTTTCTCATCAAGGCAGATGAGCATATCCGAAGGTTTTATCCTGCCCATGATGGCCTTACCTTCATGCTGGATTTTGTCCTGCGGGGGGAGCTTGCCCGGTGCGTCTTTGAGAACGGTTTCCTCCAGCTTGTGAAAACGGCCCAGCTTTTTTGTGTAATGAGCGCAGGCATCGCGGAAAAAAGGTTCCTTAATTTTGCCGACCCATACGAATTTAAGTTTGCTCATGATTATATCCGTTTGAGGTTTGCGCGCAGTTTGCCGTCTTCTATGTGAATGAGCACATACTGACCTGCGGAAGCCATGCCGGGATTGAAAATTCTGGATTTGCCGATGGAATCTTCTCCGCTGGATTCATGGATATGACCGCAGATAACTATATCCGGCTGGTGTTTTTCAATGAATCCTCGAATCGACTTGCTCCCCACATGCATACCATTGCCGATGACATCAAGACTGGTATTGAAGGGCGCATCGTGAACCACAAGCAGCAGCTGATCATAATCGCCTAGTTTAGCGTGCGTTTCCTCAAGATAGCTGCACATTTCTTCTTCTGATATTTCACCGGGAGTACCGAAAGGAGTGGCAATGGAACAGCCTACGCCCATCACTTTTACTCCTTCTTGCAGTTCCCGGAATTCGCAATGCAGGTTGGCCCCTTTTTCCTTGAGAAATTCGGTCACATCTTTTCGGTCCATATTTCCCTGTTGTGCAAGGATATTCCGATTTTTACGGTAGATGGTATTCCAGACTTCTTCTACTGCTCCGGCGGGAGAGTGATTGGTAAGATCTCCGGTTACGATAACTCCGGAGGCCTCTTCAAGCTCCGGGATCAAGTCTACGAATTTCAGGCTCTGGTGGATATCACCGAAAGCGACCCATGTTTGTTTGGGGTCAGACATGTTGCCTCCGCTTATATTTGGATGAGTCGTTGAATTAATTTATTGTTGTGTGTCAGATAATTAACCGAATATCATTGTTGGCTCTAAAAACCAATGCCCGGTATAGCGGTGCTTGGGCAGATCTTTTCGGATTTGTCGCATTTGATGATTGCTTTTTGTCTTGATGTCGTGCTTAATTTCTCTTGTAGGTTATGAAATTGGGCACAGGTGGCAGTATTGGATAAAGAAAAAATCAGAAATGAGTTGCTGGAAAAACGTTCCACCATGCGTAAGGCGGACGTGGAGGCCATGAGTAGCAGCATTGTAGAAGCGGTCATGTCCCTCGAGCAATGGGACCGGGCAGAAGAAGTTCTGCTTTACTGGCCCATACGGAATGAGGTTGATGTGCGTCCGCTGCTTGCGGATGCGTGGGGTAGCGGTAAGAAGCTTTTCATGCCCTGCTGTCGCAGAGATGAGCCGGGCATAATGGATTTCGGAGTGGTTCGAGCCGAGGCCGACCTTTCTTCAGGTGCATTCGGCATTAAGGAACCCTGTCGCACTCGTTGTGAATTTCCGGATGCTGTCTCACCGGAACTGATCATTGTACCCGGCGTGGGGTTTGACCGTAAGGGATTCCGTATTGGCTTCGGGGGCGGTTACTATGACCGTTTTCTGGCCAGACCGCAGAGGGAGGAATTCCTTTCTGTCGGGGTCTGTTATGATTTTCAATTGATAGAAGGGATTCCTGTTGAGCCATGGGATAAAAATGTACAGCTGGTCTGCACAGACAAGGAATTGATATGGCAAAAATAAATTTTATACCGTTTGTATTTCCGGGACTGGATAATGTCTCGGTTGCTTTCAGCACTAGAAGCGGCGGGTGCTGCAAACCTCCTTTTGACGGGGGGAATATCTCTTATGATGTGGGTGACGATCCGTACGATGTGCGGGCCAACCGCACTGAATTAGCCGCAACTCTGGGAATCTCCCATTGGCATGAATGCATTCAGGTTCATGGTGATGTAATACATTATGATCTTACGGATAGTTCCCCGGCCGATCAGGCTGTTCTGGAAGGTGACGGTCTGGCGACAACCTCCGCAGGACACGCTCTTGTTGTCAAGACTGCCGATTGTCAGCCGATTATGATCGCTCATAAAAATGGTGATTTTGTGGCCGGGCTGCATAACGGCTGGCGTGGGAACGCAATTAATTTTCCGGGCAAAGGAGTTGCCGATATCTGTGAGCGCTACAGCTGTGATCCCGGCGACCTGCTCGCGGTACGTGGTCCCAGCCTTAGTCCGGCCAGGGCCGAGTTCGTGAATTTTGAATCTGATTTCGGTCCGGGGTTTGAAGCTTATTTCAGCAGACAGAGCAATACAGTTGATCTCTGGAAGCTGACCATAGACCAACTTACAGAAGCAGGTCTGGCCCGCCGCAATATTCATTCGCTCGATATGTGTACCTATTCCATGGAAGACACTTTCTTTTCATATCGCAGGAATAAGGAAACAGGACGCCAGTGTTCATTGATCTGGATTAAATAAACGATTTTAAAAACAAGAAAATCCCCCGCGGAATTAATTCCGCGGGGGATTTTTACGTTAGTATAATCTGTAAAAAATTATTGCTGGTTGGACTTCTCAATGAGCCTGAAGACTCTTTCAGCCAGCTGATTTATTTCAGCCTTGGAAATCTGGTCGTCAGCGCCGACGGATTCACCTTTATGGAAGAGGGTGTCGGTGATGATGGAGGAACAGAGCAGCACCGGAAGGTGACGCAGTTCCGGGTCATCCTTGATGCGTTTGGTCAGGTTGTGTCCGTCCATGACCGGCATTTCGATGTCGGTAACTACGATATCCAGATAGTCGTTGATGCTTTTACCTTCCGATTCGGCTTTTGCCTTCCAACTGACAATCTTATCCCATGCCGCCTTACCGTTATGGGTTCTGGTCACCCGGAAACCAGCATCTTCCAGCATCTGCCCGATCATGCGCCTGATCATGGTGGAGTCATCGGAAATAAGTGCCTTGAGCTGCTGTTTTTCGATTTTATCAACCAGAGAAGCTTCGGGCTCATCTGTAATATCCATGTCCGGATTGAGATCCGCAACAATCTTTTCGAGGTCAAGCAGGAAGACGATGCGGCCTTCAAGTTTCACTACCCCGGTAATGGAGTTTGCGGTCAAGGAGGAAACCTGCCTGCTCGGAGCTTCTACCTGCTCCCAACTGATGCGATGGATTCTGGTAACTCCGGAAACGAGAAAGGCTGTGGATATTTTATTGAACTCAGTGACGATGACTTTGGGGGCTTCATCTTCGACTCTGTTTTTACCCACTCTACGACTTAAATCGATCAGTGGTATGATTTCAGATCTAAGATCAAATGCACCGAGAACTGCGTCATTTGCAGCATCGGGCATATCTGTAAGTTCAGGCAACCTGATGATTTCAACGACTTTAGCAACGTTGATTCCGTAGTAGCTTCGACGGGTGGAACCGTCATGGACATTGTCGACTTCATCAATGAAAAATTCAACTATTTCAAGCTCATTGGTGCCTGATTCAAGTAGAATATTAGTCTGGGACATGGTCATCCTCCCCGGAAAAAAAGAATGTATCGAGCAAGCAAAAATTATGGAGCAGCCTTTACTCTGTATAATATTAGCTTGAAATGTTTGTTAATGAAAGATTTTTCTTATGATCATATAATGAACTAATAAATAAGTTCCAGTTTAAACACGGGAAAAAGTCAACCCGATGGACGTTAAAATTTAAGAAATATATAAAATAATAACATGATAATGCCAAATCACACAAAACTGTAATAAATTTTGCTGTAGTCGCCGAGCATTCTTCTGGAGGAAAATTTTCGTTTTCCCTGCTCGAATCCTCGGCTGCCCATTTTCCGGGCCAGCCTGCTGTTTTTAAGCAGCATTGATATCTTTTCGGTAAAGATTTGTTTTTCATAAGGGGGAATTAGAATTCCGTTTACTCCGTCTGTTATCTGTTCAATTACACCGCCTACCGCGTAACTTACCGGCACGAGGCTTTGGGCCATGGCTTCCAGAATGATCAGCGGATGGTTGTCACAGAGAGTGGGATAGGCCAGCACGTCTGCCGCAGCAAGAAATTTATTAAGCGTGGGATTGTCTACATAAGGGATGGATATGAAATCGCCTTCCCTGCTGTTTTCCCGTCCTCCGATTGCGAAGCAGAGTGCTTCCGGTACTGTGGATTTTATTGTCTTCCAGTAGTCCTTCCATTGCGGACCGGATTTATAGGCCGCCTCCATCCCGCCGTGGGCAACAAAGAGCATGACTTTTGAAACAGGGTGAATGCCCAATTCCCTGCGGATCTCATTCTTGTCTACCGGCTGGTCGGGCCAGTTTACGCCGTTGGGTATTATTTTAACTTTTGCTTCCGGCACAGCCTGTCGGGCCATCCTGCCCAGCCATCCGGACGGGGAAACCAGCACAGCCTTTGAATCCATTATGGCTGCAACCCGCTCCCCGTGTACATTCTCGGAATTAGGAAATGCCCGCGGACATTCCCGGCAGCCAAAAGTAAAGGAGCGACAATCCAGCGGGTGAACACATCCACCGCTTACCATTTGGAAGTCGTGCAGGGTGATCACGGTTTTCACGTTTGCTGGCAAAGCGCGCAGAAACCGGGCTGGATCGGCGGATGAATGCAGATGGACAATGCTTCCTTCCGGTACGGACCGGGCGGATTTTTCCGGATCAATAAGATCATCTCCGGGATTTTCCGAAGCTTCAAATGAATGCCGGGAGTCATGGCCTTCACTTTTTAAGCCATGGTGGAGCATTAGGGCGACTCTTGTGGCCCCGCCGCTTTTTCCCAGTGCGGTATGATGTATCACCGGGCGGGTCAGCATACTTTTTCCAGTATATCGTGTTTCAGGCACCAAAGGATATGGAATTCAGCTTCCCTGTCATTCAGATTTCCGGCAATGGACTTAATTTTTGCGGTAAGCTGTGCGGCATTTAAAGGCTTGCGGGCGAAGAAGGCCATTTTGCGGACAACCTCTTCATTAAGGAATCTGTCTACTCCTTTATAAATGAGCGGAAATTCACGGCCCTGATAAATTGCCTGCCCGGTGACGCCGGTAACGAGTCTTGTTTTCGGGGCAAGGGTCTCCGTTGGGTAATGGGAGAATGTCTCGCCCAGCCTGAGTTGTGTGGGGTGCTTTACCTCGCGCAGTTTTTCGATTTCTACCGGAACTGTATTCAATTCTTCCCAGAGTTTGACATGTTCCCCAATAACACTTGCCCAACTGAAATTTTCCCGGACACGCTTTGCCCCGGCCCGGCCCATTGCCATACGCAACTGCGGGTCGTTGATAAGTTTTTCAAGGGCTGCGGCGAGTTTGGGAGTGTTTACTGCCGTCTGCTGGGCCATAAGCAGATGGTAGTGATTGTCGAAGCAGAGCGGGGCCATTATATCCAGTTCCGGAGTTGCTTCGGCTCCGATTGTCTCAATGAGCAGCCCTGTTTCTTCGTTAACGACAAGGTCCTTATACCCGTCGTAATCGGAAACAATTACCGGTAGTTCTGCAGCTCCTGCCTCAAGTACGGTAAGGCCGAATGTCTCCTGCGGGTTGTCGGAAATGGACACAAATATGTCCGCAGCCCGGTAGAGGTCTACCTTGCGTTCATCCGAAGGGCGCCCGATAATCGAGAGCTCAAGTCCCATGTTTTTCGCCAGATTGGAAAGGGTGGACGCAAAGTCGTCTTCATCATCCAGCCAGCCGGCAAGAAGCAACCGGACCCGGTCCCGGCTAAGGCCTGTTGAAAATAACCGTTGCATGGCTCGCAGCAGGGGGAGGATATCCATCTTGGAATAGTGGGCAATGCGGCCGAAGACAAGAATATTCACACGTTCATCGGCTCCGTCCATGCCGAGGTTGCGTTTGGCCTGCTCTTTTTGGTGCTCGTCACCGGGGGCCAGATTGTCGGAGGGCATTCCCAGCGGAATTATTCTGACCTGCGGTGAAGGGTGGGTCTCTTCACTCAGGCAGAGTCCCTCACGCAGATGTTTGAAATATTTTTCTACGACCAGTTTTCCGGCTTTTGAGGTGGTGATAATGCAGTCCCGCCCGGTTGTTCCCGGCCATAGATAGTTAAGGAAGGATGAGCTGTAGCTGCTGTAACTGAGTGAGTGGGTCGTACTGGTTATGGGAAATATGTTTCTGGCGTACCTGTTGCGGACTCGGGCCAGATGGGCCGGGTAATTAATGCAGTCGGACTGGTGGAAACAAAAATATTCCCGGCTGGCTAGCTCTCCGGGCAGGTCCCGACGGTCCATTATTTTTATGCGGTCCTGCTCGAGCAGCGCGGGATAGTTACTGCTGAAAAAAGAATGCAAATCATTTCTTAGCCCTGCCCCGGAAAGGAAGAAGTGGTATTCGTCAAAAGAGTCGGCGTTTAGAAGTCCATTCAGGAAACCTTCGTTGGCTACTTTCCTGCCCAGAATCGGTCCCGTTTCATGGAATGGGTCCAGAGTTCCCCATATTCTTTGAGTTTTCATACGTTATTTCAAGCCACATTTGGCCTGCTCTTGTCAAAGGATTTATTTTCCTCATCCTGATTGTTCGGGGTGCCGGATTTCCGGCATTCTTTTCCTTTATATAATTTTTGATTGGCAGGACCGTGCTTTCCGGCAGGTCTTGATACATTTATAACTCAGCGCGCAAGACCACGTTAAGAGTCTGTTTTAAAGTAGCTTCTTTTTCTGCATTAGTTCCATCGCAGCGTCATAGGACCTTCATAGCTTTGATTTTGAGGCTGGCTGGCCCTTTTTTTGCAATAAAACAGGTGGAAAACAGTTTTGACAGCTTAATACAGGCTAGCGAGGAGACTGAAAATGAAAAGAGGAAACAGGCCCGAGCTCCTTTGGGGATTCGGACTTAACAACGTAGAAGCCGGAAAAATCGAGGATTCCCTCGGTCCCGGATTCTTTTTGAGAAATTTTTCCGAGCGTGCATTGCCCGGGGAAAAGGAATTGAGCAATCAGGAAAAACCTGCCGCCACCTGGATTCCGCAAAGGGTTTGGGATGAGCTGCCGGAAGACCGACGTGCTGCATACCGCAATCTTGACTCTACACAGCGTATCCTCATTCAGGATAGCCAGTCCGGCGCAGACCTTGAAAAAGTTCTTGAGGACGGGTTCCTTGCTGTTATCAGCTCTCCCCTGACCAGCTCCAAGGTACAGGACGCCCTGTTCAGGGCCAAGGAAATTTCCGGTCTTTACGGTGATCTCTACCGCATGACCGAAGAGATTATTCTTGAGCGTGAACTGCTTTCCCGCAAGACCGAGCAGATGCAATTCCTGAATACCGTACTTTGTAATGCCACCGAACGCCTCGAAGTCTCCGATATTCTCGGTCAGGCGGCTGAAGATCTGAAGATGCTGTTGCCGGTTTATTCTGTGCAGGGTGCTTTCTGGAATATCCTGAGCTCCGAAAAGGATATTGATGCTGAAATTTTTATCAATCCCGGTCAGGTGGAAAGTGTCCAGACCGAGTGGATAGAGCTGATAATTGAAAATGTTGTCGCACTTAGTGGTCTGGAGGTTTCCAGCTACAATATTTCGGAAACTGTTCCTGCAGTATGCAACAGCATGGTTTATAGTCCTGATGCCGGAAGAATTCTGGCTCTGCCGCTGGTTGCGCGCGGGGAAAAGTTCGGCTGTCTGGTGATTCTTTGTGATCGCAATATCAGACTGGCCAAGGATCAGGTCACCACTCTTAACGCGGCGGTGAACCATCTTTCGCTGGCTCTCAGCAATGCGATCATGTTCAATAAGATCAAGACCCGCGCGAACCGTGACGGACTGACAAGAGTCTATAACCGGCGCAGTTTTGATGAAAGGCTCGTTGAGGAGTTTAAGCGTCACCAGCGTTTGAATAACGAGCTTTCCCTGCTTATGATTGATCTCGACCACTTCAAGGCCGTGAACGATACTTACGGGCACATGGCCGGGGATATGGTGCTTGAGCAGGTGGCTCGTATTTTTGAGACTACATTTCGCACAACAGACTTCATTGCCCGCTATGGCGGTGAGGAATTTGTTATCCTGCTGCCTCATACGAATGAAGAACAGGCCCGGATGCTGGCAGAAAGGGTCAGGGTCAATATTGAAGAAAGCACCATGACCTATCAGGGCGTGAGCTTTAATGTTACCGCCAGTATCGGCGTCTCATCCATTCGTCCCGGTTGTCTTGATAAGGACACCGAAGTGGTTCGCAAAGCGGACGAGGCTCTTTATAAGGCTAAAATGAATGGACGTAACCGGGTTGTTATTTTTCCTACACGCCCAAAGTTGCAGGTTATGTAAAAAAATAGAAGTTTCCTTCAGCCTATAGCTGTCAGGTTGAATCATAGCGGTCCCGGTTGTCGGGGCCGCTTTTTTTGTATGGATTTTCAGTATAAATTGAGCTAGGAGCAAAGTCTGGCTCGGCAGGGCCCGTATTTATTATGTTGCGGCGTTTCGGAATGTAGTGTTTACTTACGGAACGGCCGTACAGGAGAGAAGTTATATGAATGAATTATTATGGCTGGGCTTTGCGGTAATGGACTTGAGCCTTGTCCTTGTTCTCTATAGATTTTTTGGCAAAACTGGTCTTTTCGGACTTATTGTCTTTAATTTGATTCTCTGTAATATTCAGGTTCTGAAGACCATCGAACTGTTCGGTATGACCACCACCCTGGGCAATATCCTTTACGCCAGCGTTTTCCTGTCCACTGACATGCTTAGTGAATTTTACGGGAAAGAAGAGGCTAAAAAGGCAGTCTATCTGGGGTTTGTCGTATTACTTATGGCTGTGGTGTACATGCAGTTGGCTCTCAGGTTTGTCCCCGCTGCGGATGATTTTGTACAACCCCATCTTGAAGCTATTTTCGGCTTTTTGCCCCGTATTGCATTGGGAAGTATGGCCGCTTATGTTGTCTCCCAATTGAATGATGTTTATCTTTTCCATCTGCTCAAGGATAAAATGGGCCAGCGTCACCTTTGGCTGCGTAATAATGTATCTACATTGATCAGTCAGTTCCTTGATTCTTCTGTTTTCTGCTTAGTGGCCCTGTGGGGACTTTTTCCTTTTGATGTCTGGGTAGAAATTCTTTTTACCACTTACCTGTTTAAGGTTATAGTGGCAGTAATGGATACTCCTTTCCTATATATGGCCCGTCGGCTGCACTCCCGCGTTGTGGAGTCCTGACCTGTGAATTCTTACATTCTAATACTTAACGAGGCTGCCAATGAGTAAAATGTTTGGAAAATCGGTCCCTTTTTATAAGATGCAGGGCTGTGGCAATGATTTCGTGATTATCGATAACCGTGAACTTGGTGTTCCGGTTGAGAAAATGCCTTTGTGGGCCGAAAAACTTTGTCAGCGCGCATTCGGCGTTTATGCGGACGGAATCTTTTTTATTGAAAACGCACCGGAAGGTTCCGGTCTTGATTTCATCTGGCAATTTTATAATTCCGACGGCTCAAGAGCAGAAATGTGTGGTAATGCCTCCCGTTGTGCTGGGCGTCTGGCCCATGCTTTGGGCATAGCCGGAGAGCGTCACGCATTCGGTTCCGATGCCGGTCCTATCGCGGTGCAGGTTTTTCCTGAGTTGGAAGAAGTTAAAGTCCAGCTGACTCCCCCGAAAGGTCTGGCCACAAAGCAGACCCTTGAAATTGACGGGGAAGAATACGAGTACCATTTCGCAAACACCGGTGTTCCTCACGTTGTAGTGCAGGTTGCCGACGTGGATGAGGTGGATATCAAGAAACTCGGCGCGGCATTCCGTTACCACGAGGCTTTTGCGCCTGCTGGAACCAATGTCAATTTTGTGCAGATCGTAGACAACGACAGCCTTAATGTCCGCACCTATGAGAGAGGCGTGGAAGACGAGACCTACGCCTGCGGAACCGGGGTCAGCGCGGTTCAGGTTACTCTCAACGCGCAGGGGCTTACCGATGCCGCCGTGCGTGTGCACACCTCCGGAGGGGAAATTCTGAAAGTCATTATTGAAGATGGAAATGTCTTTTTGCAGGGCGGTGCGGAACTCACTTTTTCCGGTGAGGTTTTTCTTGATTCTCTTGGAATTGAATAAAATATAACGGTTTTATTTTTATAGAGGGCGCTGCACACTTGCAGTGCCCTTTTCTTCGCACAGCTGTATTCATCAGCTTAATTTTGTTATTACTTAAATCTATCCTTGCAAGGTTAAACTATTCCTTGTATAGCCTTCTTTTCGCAAGAATGATGATTTGTCGGATAATGCGTATTGTTGTTTTTCAGTAAAAAACACTGTTTTGCAGTAATATGTTAAAAATTATAATGTCTTTGTTTTATTAATTGCTTGAAAATAAAGCACTAAATGTATGTGTATTATTACATAATAAACTGGCATGAAAATAGCTTATTATCAAGAGTAGTAATTACAAAATAATGATTAAAGGGAGAGATAAAATGGCTAATAACGAGCTTACCAAGCTTTTGCAGGATGTTGTACTCAAAAATGATAAGCCTGCACGTGATGTGGCAAATGAAATCAGCAAACCTTACCCCACACTTCTTCGTGAGATTAATCCCGAAGATAAAGGTGCTAAAGTTGGCATTGAAGAATTGATTCCCATCATGCGCGCAACCGGCAGCATCCGTCCCCTGACCAGACTTGCAAACATCATGGGCTACGTGCTTGTTCCTATGGATATTAACCCCGAAGATCCTGATGAAGCCAACTACATGGCTCTAGATCTTATGGATGGTTTCGGTAGATACTCCAAGGCTCTCAAGAGCGCTCTGCAGGCCGATCCTTCTGATGAACTGGTTGATTCCGTAGAGCAGGAAGGCTTCGAAGCAATCACCGCCATCCTTACTATGGTTCATTATCTGCGTAAAAGGGCAGAAGAAGAAAAAGCCAAGAACGCACCCCGTCTCGCTCAGGTCAGCTAGCAGGCGAATAAGAAGCATACAAAAAACCCCGGTAGTGAAAACTGCCGGGGTTTTTTGTGTTTTTAAAGCTGTGAGTTTTCAGTCTCAGCGGCTCTGCATGGCAGGCTTCTGAAAAAAATCAGCAATCGTGTACGTCTTTATTAATGTAAAAACACAGGTCAAAAAGGTTGTTGACCATCTGGTCCACAAGATGATCCTGCTCCGGATTGGGAGCTTGTGTGTTAACTGTCTTATTGATTATCTTGGCAAATAATACTGAGACGAGTTCATCATCTTTGTTGGTCCAGTATTTTGTTGCAGACGCAGTTTTATTATCGAATCCATGATAATACATACACTCCTCCGTGAGTGGCATCGGTCGGCCATAAATTTGTCCGCCTGTTCATATTTTTGCTATCGGCAGGTGGAGGTGTTCACTTTACATTGAAATGATATATTTTTTTGAAATGGAGCAAAAAGCCTGCGGTCATTGATTTAATCATGTAAAATAAATACAAGGGATAAATGGGTGACAGGACACCTGTTACCTGAGTTTTAATCTACCTAATCTGTAATAAATGGTGTCTCCGTCTGCGCTGACGGATGTACCGGGATGGATCCGATGCGTTTTTCCCTCAGAAAAAAGATAATAGCCATTGCCTGTGGAGCCGCAATCATCCCCATTGTGGCTATGTTCATCATCACCGACGTGCTTGAGGACCGCTTACAGGACTGCATAAAAAATGAAGTCTATTCCCTTATTGAATCACATGTTTCCCAGCTTACGGCTGATCTTTATGAGGAATGCCGTACTTCGGATCAATTGCTGGTCGCGGAAACAGACAGGGCGGCTATGGCTTTGGAAGTCCTGCTGGAAGATCAAGGTCGGGTAAAGGTCTTAAAAAGAGTTTCGGATTGGCCGGTCAATAACCGCAGGGCATCCGGTAAAGAAGAAGTAACAGTTCCTGTGTTGGTCATCGGCGGGCGGGAGCTTACTTATGCCGGCAGCAAGGGCAAACCGTTACCTATGCTGGTGGAAGCTACACGTATTTCCGGGGCCTTCTGCACTGTTTTCCAAAGATTCAATCCTGAGGGCGATATGCTGGTGGTGGATACCACGGCAGAATCCGGGGAGGAAAATTGGCAACCGGGAGATATCTTTTATTCTCTAAGCGATAACGGCAAGGTGGAGTCGGTTATCGGCGATGTCCTTTCCGGTCGTACCGTTAAAAAATATGCACTCCAGAATGACGGAACCCGCTACACTATTTACGTTCCCTTGCGCGATCAGGACGGATATGTAACCGGAATGATTGCCGTATATATGAATAATGACATCATTGATATATTGCGTAAGTCCATGTTCAAAACCACCATCGGCAAGAGCGGATACCTCTGGTCAATCGGCAGCAGAGGAGAAAATAGGGGCCGTTATATTGTCTCCAATTTAGCTGAAAATAGCGCTACCTCTGCGGATGCCGTGGGCGAAAATAAAGAATTCGTGGAAGAAATCATCAATCAGGCTGTTGAATCAGGAGAAGGCACACTCAGCAGCAAAGCCTATGTCTGGAAAACCGGGGCCGACAGTGACGGCCGGAAGAAAATTTCTGTATACACCTACTTCAAACCTTGGGGCTGGGTTGTCGGGTCCAGTGTTTTTCTTGATGAATATCAGGGTATTTCCGATCGCTTAACCGGCGTGCTCAATTATCTGGTTGAGTGGTTGACTATCACCGGAGTGCTCCTGCTGATAATCACTCTTGCTGTTTCCCTTTATGCCAGCGGGCTTATTGCCGATCCGGTCAGCCATATGATGGAGCTGGTTAAGATTATCGCCTCGGGTGATGTGTACAAGGCAAAGAAAAGTCTGGCCGTTGTTGAGGAGAATTGTCCCAATGCCCGCAAGGCTATCCTGCATGCCGAGACGCCGGAAGTGCTCGATGAGACCGGACAGCTTTACCTTGCAATCAGGGAAATGGTCGAGGCTCTCTATTCCCTTATTGGGCAGGTGCAGCGTTCGGGAATTCAGGTAACCACCTCATCAACCGAAATTGCAGCCTCGGCACGTCAACTTGAGGTGACCTTTAATCAACAGGCCTCCGCTACCACCCAGATAAGCGCCACCAGCGCTGAGATTTCCGCAAATTCAGGTGAACTGGCCAGAGCCATGCATCATGTTAATGACTCCGCCTCAACTATGGACTTACTCGCATCTGAAGGTCAGGACGGCCTTAAGACGATGATCAGGATCATGGATGATCTGAGTAGCGCCACGATCACCATCACCGGCAAGCTGGATGAAATCAACGATCGGGCCAATTCAATTGAAGGCATCGTCAACACCATAACCAAAGTGGCGGACCGCACCAACCTGCTTTCACTTAATGCCGCGATTGAAGCGGAGAAGGCCGGTAAGTTCGGTCAGGGTTTTTCTGTTGTCGCTGCCGAAATTAGACGTCTGGCTGATCAGACTTCCGTAGCCGCTCTCGAGATTGAAGATATGATCGGCAATATGCGCTCTTCCGTTGATTCCGGTGTGGATGAGATGGAAAAATTCGCTTCGGATGTCCGTTTCGGAGCGGACAAAGCAGGCAAACTGGGTAAAAAACTTGACGGTATCATGATCGGGGTCCGGGAACTGAATCCCAGAATTGAACAGGTCAACGACGGCATGAGCGCACAGGCTGAAGGGGCCGGACAGATTAGCGAGGCCATGGCGCAGCTTTCCGATACCGCATCGGATACTTCCGATGCTCTTGCGGAATTCAACCGGGCGACATCGCAGCTGAACGAAGCCGTGCAGGGCTTACGCAGCGAAGTTTCGCGTTTCAAGGTGAGTGAATAGTCATGCTGGTACTTACATTCAGGATAGGTAAATATATTTACGGTCTTGAAGCCAAGCTTGTGGCCGAGGTTGTTCCCCCCGCTGTGTGCAAGGAGCTGCCCCGTTCACCGGATTACGTGAAGGGGCTTTTCAACTATCGCAGCCGGGTTACCCCGCTGGTGGACCTTTCCATGCTGGCCATGGACACGCCCTGCGCTTCGCGAATGTCTACCCGCATTATCATCATCGATCTGGCCGATCTTGATGACGGAGAGGAACGCAATGAGAAGTTTCTGGGACTGCTGGCTGAAAATATTACTGCAACTTTGAAAATTGGGGATTCTGATTTTGAGGATTCCGGACTGGAAATACCGGATGCCCCGTGGCTTGGGCGGGTGGCTCGGTTCAATGGAAATATGCTGCAACTGGTTAAGCCGCAGAAGCTGCTTACGGATGAGTTGCACCGGGTGCTTTTTCCTAAGGAAGAACTTAGCGGGCTTCAGGAGTAGGTAATGGACCTTGAGCCGTTCTATAAAATTCTCAACCGGGCTATGGGGCTTGCCCCTGACTCACTTGCCCGTTCCGGAGTTAAATTCGCTCTGAAATCACGTATGCGTGAGACCGGGTGCGATGAGCGGGAATATCTGGCCCAGCTGCGGTCCAATGATCGGGAGCTGTCCGAGTTTATTGAGGAAGTGGTGGTCCCTGAAACATGGTTTTTCCGGGATAGAAAGCCTTTTGATCTGCTTTTTGAAACCGCAATGGAGAAGAAAAACGAAGAATTCAGGGTACTCAGTGCCCCCTGCTCAACCGGGGAAGAATCCTACTCCATAGCCATGACGCTTATGGGAGCCGGGCTGAAGGATTTCCGTGTGGACGGAGTGGATATCAGTAAGCGGGCTTTGCACAAAGCGAAGGCTGGAATTTATTCGGATAATTCTTTCCGCTCGGAAGTTCCCTTATATGCCAAACGTTGGTTCAGTAAATGTTCGCAGGGACATAAGCTGGCGGAGGATATCAGGAATGCGGTCAGTTTTCATTCCGGGAATATTATTGAAGGTGGTTTTCCCCAAGGCCGATATGATGCGATATTTTGCCGTAACTTAATGATTTATCTGGATGAAGGATCGCGAAAAAATCTGGCTGAATTGTTAAGTTCCAAATTGCGTGATGACGGGCTGCTCTTTGTGGGACACTCTGAGATTCTGCCTGTTCTTAATGATTGGTTCACTCCGGTCAGGAAGCAGGGAACATTCGCATTGCGTAAAGGCCGGTTGAAGGTGGCCAAGCTGCTCCGGCCGGAAGGGGCTGGCGGGTATACCGGCGGTCTAAAGTTCAAAAAAATTCCGTACCTACCGTCTATGCCTATTGCGCCGGTTAAGCCTGTTGCGTCGCTTCGTCAAAAGGAAGCTGCCGGAATAGATCAGCAGGCCCATCAGAAACCGGTTCAGGATGAGATTTCAATAGATGAAATCAAGTTGCTGGCGGATAGGGGAGACGTTTCCAAGGCTCTGAATATGTGTGAAAAGTTGTTGCAGCGTGGTCCGGACCCGGAACTGTTTCATCTTTGCGCCCTGCTTCATGAATCTGAAGGAAATATTGCAATTGCTGAGGAGTTTTACGGCAAGGTACTTTATCTGGAACCGGACCATGTGGAAGCGCTGGTCCATTACGCCCTGCTGCTTGAAAACAGAGGGGATTCGCGCAAGGCTGAAATTATGCGTAACAGAACCCTCCGCGCTGAAAAAAGAAATGAGGCCGGATAATGTTTGAATCCTGCTGGAATACCATCGGTTACGCCGGGAACAGGTCCTGTCCTGAACTTGAGCGTTGGAGCCACTGCTATCATTGCCCGAATTTTACCAGTGTCGGATTGTCTCTGTTGGACCGGGAGCCGCCTGATGGGTATCTTCAGGAAAATACCGAGGCTGTAGCTATTGCCAAGGAAGAGGAACAGTCCGAAACTGCCGGTGCAGTTGTGTTCAGGATTTCTCGGGAATGGCTGGCACTGTCATCAAGTGTTTTTGTATCGGTACTGGAAAAAAGGACTGTGCGCCCGGTGCCGCATCGCAACAGCAGGAGATTCCGTGGACTGACCAGTCTGCAGGGACAGATCATTCCGGTCGTTTCCGTGCGTGATCTGCTTGGCCTTGAGGATGAATATCTTACTGAAGAGGAAAAGGGGTTTCGGGTTTATAGCAGGCTTATCTGTGTGGACCGGGGATTCGGGCGCTGGATTTTTGCGGCGGATGAAGTGCTTGGCGTTCATTACTATTTCCCGGATGCGCTTATGGATGCCCCGGCAACGGTAGCCAAGGCCCCTGCGGCATATACCCGAGGCCTGTTTGAAGTGAATGGAAAACGAATTTCATTGCTGGAAGACGAGCTTCTCTTCGAAGCTTTTAACCGTATCATCAAGTAAGGCGGAAATTATGAGCAACAGCAGTACAGGGAGAAAATAAAGTGACGCGAGATATGGCTGATCTTTCCATGCTGGAACTTTTCCGCATGGAGGCGGGTAAACATACTCGGGTGCTTGAAGAAGGCTTGCCCGGAATGGCTGCCGACGTCTCCCCGGAAAAGATGCGGCCTCTTATGCATGCTGCTCAGTCCCTTAAAGGCTCGGGGAAGATCGTGGGGCTCGCTGAGGCTGTGGATATTTCACAGGCCATTGAAACTCTTTTGGATAAATGTTCCGGTTCAGGCAATCCTCCGGCGCAGGCAGCTATTGATTCCCTGTTGGAAGCAGCGCGCTTTCTGCACTCTCTTGCGGAAGTGGAAGCCGAGGAGATGGATGGCTGGCTGGAAAAACGGGAAGACGAATTTAAAGACCTGCTGGGGCGGATTAAATCTTTTGAATCAGTTGAAGACAGCGAGCAGGCCCCTCCCGAATTTGAGCCCGAGCTTCGGGAGCAGGAAGTTCATGGTCCTCAAACCCTGCCGGAGGAAGATATTCCGGCGCATGATCCTGCTCCGTCCGCCGAGGGCATCCCTCTTGCCGATCTTTCCATGCTCGACCTGTTCCGCATGGAGGCCGAGAGCCATTCACAGTCTTTGAACGCCGGATTGCTGGAGCTGGAAAAGGATCAGTCCCCGGATAAAGTGGAACCGCTCATGCGCGCGGCTCATTCCTTGAAAGGAGCGGCCCGTATTGTTGGACTGAATGATGCCGTGGCCCTTGCGCACGCCATGGAGGATCTGCTGGTGGACTGCCAGAACGGCAGGACCGTGCTGGATAGCGGCCAGATTGATTTGCTCCTCGCGGCCACCGATATATACCGCGATCTTTCCCGTCTCGATACTGACGCGATTCAGGGTGCTTTGAGCGAACGCAAGCCGTTTATGGATCAGATGGAAAAGGCATTGCGTGGTGATGAGAATGCAGCGCAGCTGGTTTGTGCCGAGGTCTGCCCGACAGGCTCTCCTCTTTCGGTTCGGGAACCTGTCGCTGAGACGCCAATAGAGCCGGTCCCGGAAGTTGTAGAAGAACCTTCCCAGCAGCCCATGGAAGCAAACCTTGTTAAATCTGAATTTGCTCCCGCGCAGGGAATCCGGGCACCGAAAGATTCTGTGGTTCGTGTTTCCGCCGGGAACCTGAACAGGCTTATGGCCCTTGCCGGGGAAAGTCTCGTGGAGTCCGGCAGACTGGGCGAGTTTGCTTCTTCTCTGCTGCGGCTTAAGGCCGGGCACAGGGATCTGATGAAGCTGTTGGAAGAATCCTGTGAGCGGGTCCGGCACGGGGAAGCGGCCGAAGATGTTGTTAATGCCTTGAAGGATGCTGTAAATGATTGTCAGGTCCGTCTGGTCAGGCATATCAACGAATTTGATCTTTATCGTAGACGCAACGATAATGTTTCGGGCAGGCTGTATCATGAGGTTATAGCCAGCCGTATGCGTCCTTTTTCCGATGGTGGACGCGGATTTCCCCGCTTGGTCCGGGATCTTGCCCGCACGTTGGGTAAAGAAGTTGATTTCGTGGTTGAAGGTGAAGCCACTTCCGTGGACCGCGATATTCTCGATAAACTGGAAGCCCCCCTCAATCATCTAATTAGAAATTCCGTGGACCACGGCATTGAGCTGCCGGATGAGCGTATTGCCGCCGGTAAGCCTGCAACCGGGACCCTTAAAGTCATTGCCGGACATCGGGCGGGAATGCTTTTTATTGAAGTGCGTGACGATGGACAGGGGCTTGATCCGGAAAGAATCAGGAGCAAGGTTGTGGAGCGCAAGCTTGCCCCGGCACGTATGGCTTCGGAAATGAGCCGTGCGGAACTGATGGAATTTCTTTTTCTGCCCGGTTTTTCCACTGCCGGAAAGGTCACGGAAATATCCGGGCGCGGCGTCGGTCTGGATGTGGTTCACGCCATGGTTCAGGAGGTTGGCGGTACTGTTCGCGCTGAATCAGAACCCGGACATGGCATGTCGTTTTCCATGCAGCTGCCGCTTACCCTTTCGGTTATACGCACCCTGCTGGTCAAGATAGCAGATCAGCCTTACGCAATTCCTTTAAGCCGCATCAGCCGGATTGCGTCTATCCTGCCGGAAGAGCTTAGGCTGGCCGAGGACCGTCAGTATATCTCGCTGAACGGGGCAAATGTGGGGCTTGTTCCCGCAGCCCAGATTCTGGGGATCGCCCCCGGTAATTCAGAAGATGAAGTTCTCAAGGTCGTGGTTATCAGTGACCGTATGAACAGGTACGGTCTGGTTGTGGATGATTTTCTGGGCGAACAGGATCTGGTGGTTCGTCCGCTGGATCACCGGCTGGGTAAGGTCCCGGATGTGAATTCCGTTGCTATGATGCCCGACGGTTCACCTGTGCTTATCCTTGATGCTGAAGATCTGGTGCGTTCCATCGATAAACTCCTTTCCGGCGGCAGGCTGGGCAAGGTCGGTGTGGAATCCTCAGAGAGCGGTCCGGCGCAGAAGATTCTGGTGGTTGACGATTCCCTTACTGTGCGTGAGGTGGAGCGCAAGCTGCTGGCCAACTACGGTTATGATGTCGACACGGCTGTGGACGGTCAGGACGGGCTAAACGCGCTTATTTCCGGTGAGTATGATCTTGTGGTTACGGATGTTGATATGCCGCGTATGAACGGTCTGGAACTGACCCGTAAGATTAAGGAGAATCCGGATCTCAAATCCATTCCGGTGATGATGGTTTCCTACAAGGATCGCAAGGAAGACAAATTCCGGGGTCTAGAAGCGGGAGCGGATTACTACCTGACTAAAAGCAGTTTTCACGATGAGACTTTGCTTTTGGCCGTTGAAGATCTGATTGGCGGGGCCGTAAAATGAGAATAGGAATTGTGAATGATAAGGCTCCATTGGTCGATATTCTGAAAAAAGTACTGCTTTCAGATGGGCATGAGGTTGTCTGGATTGCCCACAACGGCGAAAGGGCCGTTGAAAAATGCTCCAATGATGTGCCTGATCTTGTCCTGATGGACCTGATTATGCCAGTACTTGACGGGGTCTCGGCAACTCGGGAAATAATGAAGAAAAGCCCATGTCCGATACTTATCGTCACATCCAGTGTTGAAAGCAACTCGTCCAAAGTGTTTGAAGCCATGGGGGCCGGAGCCCTTGACGTGGTCGCTACGCCTAAGAACGGTCCCGATGGTGAAATAACGGGCGGACAGGCGTTGCTTGCTAAAATTGTAGTAATCGGAAAGCTGCATGGAAACGGCAGGGTCCGTGAGCACGCGAAGCCCTTGGCAAAAGAAAGGGTAATCCCTCCGCTGCTGGCTATAGGAAGTTCCACGGGCGGTCCTTCAGCTCTTGCCGAACTGCTCGGAGGATTGCCGGCAGATTTCCCGGCGGCCATAGTCATAGCCCAGCATGTGGACGGTCATTTTTCGGAAAATTTAGCCCTATGGCTGGACAGTCAGACAGAAATAAAAGTCGCCCTGGCCCGCAGTGGGAGATCTGTGCAGGCCGGACATGCTCTTATTGCTCCGGGGGATCAGCATATGCTCATAAAGCCGGGAGGCATAGTGGAGCTGACCGACGGACCCGGTAAAAATATTTATGTACCTTCTGTAGATGTTCTTTTTGACAGCATCCGTCTTGGCGGATTTTCAAAACATTCAGTAGCCGTATTGCTGACTGGAATGGGAGCCGACGGAGCACGGGGCATGCTTGATCTCAGGAATATAGGTTGGATGACCATTGCGCAGGATAAGGAATCGAGCGTAGTCTGGGGAATGCCCGGTTCAGCGGTAAAGATGGGGGCTGCCCGTGAAGTCTGCTCTATTGGAGATATGGCCGGATTGCTTGTAAGGCATTTTAAAAAACTTTTTCAGGAGTTAAAATGATGACCGAAGGCAAAGAGCAACTGCTCACTGAGCATAAAATCAATGTTCTGCTGATAGATGATCAGCCTATGGTTGGTGAAGCTGTGCGACGCATGCTGGAAGGTGAAGACGACATTGATTTTCATTTTGTGAGTGATCCGACTAATGCCATACCCACAGCTGAGAAGTTGCAGCCTACGGTAATACTGCAAGACCTTGTCATGCCCGATATTGACGGAATGACAATGGTCAAGTTCATGCGGGTTAACTCCCGGCTCAAAGATATTCCCCTGATTGTGCTCTCTACCAAAGAAGAAGCCACCACTAAAGCGGAAGCCTTTGCCAACGGTGCCAATGATTATCTGGTTAAACTCCCCGATCGCATCGAATTGCTGGCGCGTATTCGGTATCACTCCAAGGGTTATATTAACCTCCTGCAAAGGAATGAGGCCTACAAACAGCTGCTGGAGAGCAGGGATGAAATGCGCAAGGAACTGGCCGTGGCCGCCGATTACGTTACCTCCCTGCTGCCGGAACCGGTTAAAGAAGGGGACATTCAGGCCGACTGGAGGTTTATTCCTTCTGCCTCACTCGGCGGGGATTCTTTCGGCTATCACTGGCTGGATGATGATCATTTCGCCATGTATCTGCTTGATGTCTGTGATCATGGAGTAGGCTCCGCGCTGCTTTCGGTTTCAGCCATGAATGTGCTTCGTTCACAGACCCTGCGGGATACTGATTTTCTTAAGCCGGATGAGGTGCTGACTGCTTTGAACGATTCGTTCCAGATGGATCAGCAGAACAATCTTTATTTTACGATGTGGTACGGTGTTTATCGTAAATCAGATCGGACACTGACTTATTCCAGTGGCGGCCATCCCCCGGCACTGCTTATTTCCGGGGATGAGGTGCAGCAGTTGCGCACTCCGGGAATGATCGTGGGAGGCATGCCGGACATGACCTACACAAGAGATTCGGTAGTAGTTAAGCCGGGAGCCCGTTTTTTTCTCTACAGCGACGGGGTGTACGAGCTTAAAAAGGTGTCTGACGGCAAGATGTGGGAATTTGAGGATTTTTCCGAGTTTATGAAAGAAACCGGCAAAAAGCTTGGTGAACCCATTGAAGAGCTTATAGCCTACACCCGCAAGTTGCAGGGTTCCGAGCTTTACGAAGATGATTTTTCCATGGTTGAATTTGTCTTTGCCTAAAGGACAGACCCTGCGTTTAAGCGGGAATAAAGAGGACTGAGAATGAGTATCCGTAAACAGTTCATAACCGGGTGTGTGGTTTTCTGCATTGCCTTGACCGCAGCCATAGTGTGGCTGGTTTCAGACTATGCCCGTGACACATTGATGGATCAGTATCGGGCCAAGGCTGAAATCATGCTTCACACAATGAAGGCTGTGCGCAAGCATACCGGGGCGGTCATCCGTCCCAAGGCCACGGAAATACTGCCGGAAAATATGTTTGTACCCGAGTTGCAGTCCACTTCCTTTACGGCAAACGGCGTTTTCAGCCGGATTCCCGACCAGTACAAGCATGAGCTGACCTTCAAGACTGCTTCCACCAAACCCCGTAATCTTAAGAATATGGCTACCAGTGATGAAGCGCTTATTATCGAAGAGCTGGACGCCATGGCGGAGGAAGGTAAAAAGCCTTTCATCGGTGAAATCAGGAATATCAATGGAATAGAATCTTTTATTGTTGCCGAGGGAGAGGTCAACAGTCCTTCCTGTATGGAATGTCACGGTGAGCCCAGACTGGCTCCGGCTTCAATGAAGAGCAGGTATCCGGTCAAGGATGATAAGGGATATTTTCGCAAACCGGGACGCATTGAGTGCGCCATGATCTCGGCTATTCCGCTGGCGGCGATGGATATGGCTGCCAATCAGGCTATAGGCGCCGTTGTATTTATGGGTTTTATTTTTATTGCGGTAACTCTGGGATTTCTGCTTTTCGGTATGAACCTTATTTTTAAGCCGGTTTCCCAATTAACCGGCATCGCCAGTCATATAGCCGAAGGCGATCTAAACAGCGGAACCATCGCCATCCGTAAAATGAAGAATCAGGCCGAGGGTAAATTCTTTGCGGGCCGGATAGTTCATCCCGGCAATGAAATCGGAAATCTGGTGAGCTCGTTTGAGACCATGATCTCAGGTCTTTCCGAATTGATAGGTGAAGTGCGTACTTCCGGGGATAACGTCTCGGTTGCCGGAAATAAAATAAGGTCTACGGCTGAACATATTGATAACGCCGTAAACAGGCAGGCCGCCTCCACCAATGAAGTCAGCGCCACAAGCAGGCTCATCAGCAAGACGTCCAAGGAGCTGGTGGAGGTAATGGAGGATGTGGCAGGTTCAGCAGGCGAGTCCGCCAACATGGCGGAAACCTTGCAAGGTAATATCGAACGGCGTGAAAAATCTTTGATCAAGCTTGTTGACTCTACGGACAATGTATCATCCCGTCTTGGTGCCATTAATGAGAAAGCCAGCAGGATCAATCAAATCGTAACCACCATCGCCAGAATTGCCGACCAGACCAATCTGCTTTCGCTAAATGCGGCTATTGAGGCGGAGAAAGCCGGGCAGTTCGGACAGGGATTCTCTGTCGTCGCCCGTGAAATGCGCCGTCTGGCCGATCAGACGGTCATCGCCGCCGAAGACATTGAACTCATGGTTCGGGACATGCAATCCGCGGTTAGTTCCGGGGTAGTGGAGATGGAAGCATTTAATCAGGAAGTGCGCTCCAGCGTGGATGAAGTGGAGCAGATGAGCTCTGAGCTGGGATTGATTATTGATCAGGTCCGGGTTCTTGGACCCCGGTTTATCGATGTCTCACATTCCATGGGTGATCAGGCCGAAAGCGCTGAACAGATCAGTGACGCTATGGGAGATCTCAGTGATGCGGCAGCCGGAACCACGGAATATCTGGAAGAATTCAATAGGACTGTAGCAAGCTTGAATTATACCGTGCAGAGTCTTACCGGGGCAGTGGATGGTTTTCGCACCGTTGAGGATGATCTTTTCGTTTCCAATGAGGAAAAAGATCCTGAATCGGACAATTAACATAGTTGTAACGGGGCCGTCTTAATTAGTTGCATTGTTACAGGTAAGGTCCGAGCAAAAGGAGAATGTTTTGTCAGTTGAGAAAATACTGGTCGTAGAAGACCATAATGATACCATCGAATTGCTGAAGTATAATTTAACCTCATCCGGTTACGAAGTTGTAACTGCCATGGATGGTCACAAAGCCCTTGATCAGGCCGGAAAAGAGAATCCTGACCTGATTCTGCTTGATCTCATGCTACCCGGTATTGACGGGCTTGAGGTCTGCCGCAGACTTAAGCAGGATGTCGCTACCCAGCATATCCCGGTGATCATGCTTACCGCAAAAGGTGAGGAAGTAGACCGGGTTGTCGGTCTTGAGCTGGGCGTGGACGATTACATCGTCAAGCCGTTCAGTCCCCGAGAACTGGTACTCAGGGTAAAAGCAGTGCTGCGTCGCAGTACTGAGGTGCCTGAGTCACGGCGTCCGGGCAAATGGAGCCGCGAAGGTCTTGTCGTTGATTTTGAAGCCCATACAGTTGAGTGCGACGGAGAGCTTGTGGCTCTGACCGCTACTGAGTTCAAGCTTTTTTCAGAATTGCTCCAGCATGAAGGCAAGGTCCGTACCCGTGACCATCTGCTGGATACAGTTTGGGATACCCATTTTGAGGGATACTCCAGAACAGTAGACACCCATATCCGCAGATTGCGCCAGAAACTCGGCCCATATGCCGATTATATCGAGACCGTGCGCGGAGTCGGTTACCGTTTCAAGCATTCATAAATCCATGTGATTTAATTTCCCCTCGAGCCGGAGTCTTCCCCTGTTTCCGTGGGGGGCTTTGTTGCGCCCTTAATGCAAACTTTACCTGATCGTCACTTCTGATGCGTTTGATTCTGCTAGGTTCTCATCGTTACTCAACTCATTGAACCATTAACTATAATTATTATGGACAAGAATTTTACTTTTTCTATCAAGAATAAGCTTTTCGCGGCAGTCTGCCTCACCGCTGTAATCTGCGTCAGCCTGCCGCTTGCTTTTGCCTATCATTTGCTCAAAGCCGATTTTGCTGTGGAGGCGCAGGGCAGTGCGCGTGAAAAAATAGAGCTTGCCAGACGCATTTACAGGAAAAGCGACGGGATCGCCGCGCAAAGCAGAGTTAACTATGTTTCAAGTATGCTGGGCACTGAAGTCGCTTTTATTTCTGCTGCCGGTGAAATAGATATGCAGCCTTCCTGGGCTGCGGAAAACAGAATTTCATTAAACAGTGCCGAGATTAGAAATGTAGAGGAGGGCCGGCCCGGATTCCAGCTGGTGGAAGATTCGTTGGATGGTAAATCCGGTATGCTGGCGGCTGTTAGGGTCGCCGCGAAAGGTGATTCCCCCTCAGGGTTTCTGGTTATCAAGGAATTCCTGCACAGCCCCGAAGAAAGACTGGGGATGATCCTCAAGGTTTTTTTCTGGGTTTTGCCTATTGTGGCATTGGTTTGTTACGGGATGATCCGTTTTGTCACTATGCAGCTGACATCTTCGGTGGAATCAATGGTCAGGACAGCCGAGGCCGTGGGGCAGGGAAATTATAAAAGCAGGATCAGGACCTATCCTGACAAGGAGTTTCTTCCCCTTGCCAAATCCATTAACTGGATGGCGGAACGGATTGATGAGCATGTCAGTATTATCACCGGCCAGAAGAATAAGATTCAGGCTGTGCTTAATGGCATGTGGGACGGGGTCATGGTGCTGGACGGCAGCTGCCGTATCCAAAGTGTAAATAGGTCTATGGAAGGTATTTTTCCCGGTATTCAGGACGGAGTGGGGCGAACTCCCCTCGAGGTTATTCCCAGTCCTGATCTTTATGATGCCTGTAGCGAGGTAGTGGCTTCGGAAGGTCCAAAAGCCAAAGCGGTTCAGGTAGTTCTGCCTACTGGCCGGGTTTATGATGTAAATATTGTAAGATCCCCTCATACTTCTGAACCGGGGCAGGGGCCGGGCATCATCGTTGTTTTTCATGATATCAGCGAGATTAAAAGACTGGAGACAGTGCGCCGGGATTTCGTTGCCAATGTCTCTCACGAACTGCGTACTCCGCTGACTTCGGTTAAAGGGTATGCTGAAACATTGCTTGCCGATCCTCCTCCGCCGGAATCAATCCAGAGAAATTTTCTTAATACCATTGAGAAGAATGCCAACCATATGTGCAAAATTGTGGATGATCTGCTTAACCTCTCAAGGCTGGAAAGCGGTCAGGAAAAGGTGCAGCTAGCCCCGATTGACCCTGCGGATGTTTTGCGTGAAGCATGGGAAGCATGTTCCGGTCTGGCCGAAAAAAGAAAAGTTGATCTGCAACCTAGTTTCGTAAAAGGTGATTTTATGGTCAGGGCTGATCCCGGCCAGCTCATGCAGCTGTTCAGGAATCTATTGGAAAATGCTATCAAATATGGTCCGGAAGATAATCCTGTGTTTGTGGATCATTCGGTTGGAGATGATTGCTTGAAATTTTCAGTGATTGATGAAGGGCCGGGAATTCCGGCAGCAGACCAGCCGCGTATATTTGAACGGTTTTATTCAGTGGAGAAGTTTCGCCGTAATGAGTTCGGGTCCACCGGGCTTGGGCTGGCCATTTCCCGGCATATCGTATCCAATCACGGCGGTGAGATTTCCGTGCAATGTCCGCCGCAGGGCCGCAGACAGGGGACAGCTTTTGTGTTCACGTTACCGCTCGACAATATTGCGCCGGCCTGATAGCTCGCCGCTCTCATTCAATTCATTTAAGCGACAGTAAAAAGGCCCGGAAGTTTTAACTTCCGGGCCTTTGCATTAAATAGCTTTTTTGCTTTTAAGCAGCGGTTTTTTGACTCCGTATCTGGCGAGCACCTTTTTCATTTCGTTCGTTGAATCAGGTGTTCCGGTGTGGCGTATGAAAACACGGTACCATGTACGGTTTCCGCCTTGACCGGCTTCCACATAGGAATCCACTCCGCTGGCGATGAGCTTGTCGGCAAAACTTTGCGCCCGGGCTTCATCGCCGAAGGAAGCAGCCTGATACACATAGCTGTATTTCTGCTCCTGCACTGCTTCAGGATGGTCAATTTCCAATTTGAATTCCGGCTCATCTTTCTGAATTTCAGCTTTTTTTGCCGCAACCTCAGTTGCCGGTTTTTTCGTTACCGGTTCAGCTTTTTTTTCCGGAGCGGATTTACTTTCAGCCTTGGCGACTTTTTTTTCCGGTTCCTTCGGCTTAACCGCAGATTCCGGTTTTTTATTGAGCTGATTAACGTAGTCCAGCTCTTCGGGCTTAAGCACTCCGCCTTTGACTTCCCCGGAAGCGTTTATTGACTGGCTGGGCAGCATCATGGCGATCTCGGGTACATCCTTTTCAGGCTGGTAGCCCCGTCCCAGTAAAATACCCAGCACAAAGAAGGCGCACAGGGCTGCGACAGCCCCGGCACAAAGGCCGATAACTTCAGGCGTGGTGAAGGTAAAGGTGAATGTCTTTTCCTCAGTGGAAACAGGTTTCTTCTTTTTTCTGGGTGCAGCCATGGTGGATACTCCGTGCTGGTTGTTACATGCGTTCGGGAGCGGAAACTCCGAGCAGGTTAAGGCCGTTGGCGAGGGTTCCGGCTACAGCCTGCAGCAGAACAAGCCTTGCGGCGATCACATCTTTTTCCGCGGAAAGGATGTGGTGCATGGAGTAGAACCTGTGCAGTGCGCTGGCCAGATCGCGCAGGTAGTAGCTGATTACGTGCGGGCTCATGTTTCTGCCTGCGTTTTCAGCTACATCAGCGAACTGATCCATGAGTTTCATGAGATTCAGTTCTTCCGCGTTGGTCAGGGCGGAGAGGGGAGCCGCGTCGATAGCGGGGATCTCGATTCCCTCATCGGCTGCTTTGCGTATGACGGAGCAGATACGTGCATGGGCGTACTGTACATAGTAGACAGGGTTGTCCATGGTTTTCTGCTTAACCAGTTCAAGGTCAAAGTCGAGATGGCTGTCGCTTTTTCTGGAAAGGAACATGAAGCGGGAAGCATCGCGTCCAACTTCATTAACGACGTCTTCCAGAGTTTCAAATTTACCGGCACGGGTGGACATGGCAATCTGTTCTCCGCCACGCAGCAGGTTAACCAGCTGTACGAGGATTACATCGAGCTGTCCTTTTTTGCCGAGAGCTTCCACTGCGGCCTGCATGCGGGGGATGTAACCGTGATGGTCCGCACCCCAGATGTCGACTACAATGTCGAATCCGCGTTTGTATTTATCATCATGGTAGGCGATGTCGGAAGCGAAATATGTCAAATCTCCATTGGACTTGCGCAGGACACGGTCCTTATCGTCACCCAGATCGGTGGATTTGAACCAGAGTGCGCCGTCTTTTTCGTAGGCCATGCCGCGTTCTTTAAGGTCGGCGAAGGTTTCTTCAACTTTGCCGGCGGATACGAGGCTTTTTTCTGAGAACCATACATCGTGACGCACTTCAAAGGCGGCGAGGTCTTTCTTGATGCCTTCGAGGATTTCGTCTTTTCCGTATTCACGGCAGATAGCGATGGCTTCGTCTTCGCTCATATCAAGAATGCCGGGGTTGCGTTCAAGCACTTCGGCGGCGAGATCTTTAATGTAATCACCTTTGTAAAAATCTTCGGGATCAGCAATGTCGCGGCCCTGTGACTGCTGCAGGCGGACCCAGATGGAGTTGCCGAGAATGAGCATCTGGCGACCGGCGTCGTTGACGTAATATTCAGCTTCCACGTCATACCCGGTGAATTCGAGGATGCGAACAAGACAGTCGCCGAGGGCGGCGCCGCGTCCGTGGCCGATGTGCAGCGGTCCGGTCGGGTTTGCGGAAACATATTCAACCTGAATTTTGGTGCCTTTGCCTATTTCACTGCGGCCGTAATCGGAGCCTTTGGTCAGCACTTCGGGAATGAGGTCCTGCCAGAAGGAGCTGGAAAAAGTGAAATTGAGGAAGCCGGGTCCGGCAATATCAATTTTTTCAATGTATATATCTCCGGCCAGTTCTTCCTGAATCGTTTCCGCGATAGCGCGGGGATTCATCTTTGCCTGTTTGGAGAGCATCATGGCGATGTTTGCAGACATGTCGCCGAATTTCTTGTCTTTCGGAGGCTC